>RFGK01000045.1 GCA_003697045.1 Planctomycetota bacterium | reverse complement strand
TTGTCACCCAGGTTGCCCAGGCGCTGGCTGGGCTTGCCCCGAGCGGCGTACGCTCGCTCCTGCGAACAAGGCTCGGCACCCGGAAACCTCTCCTTGCCCACGATCCCTCCTCGGGTCCGGGCACCGACCCGTTCGACGCGCTGCCACACGGGTGGCGCAGCGTCCGGGGCTTTTGCCTTGATCAGCTCCTTGCCGCCAGCCTGCCCATGCTCCTGCACTGGGAGGATCGCAACTCAATGCACTTCGGCGTCGAGGCCCGCGTTCCGTTTCTCAACCACGACCTGGTCGCACATTCGCTTTCGCTTCCGACGGACGCCAAGCTTTGCCGCGGCGTGACCAAGTGGGCTCTGCGTGAGTCGATGCGCGGCCTTGTGCCCGATGCCATTCTCGATCGCACGGACAAGGTCGCGTTTGCCACGCCGGAGGAGCGATGGGTGCGTTCCGATTCGCGCACGCCGGACCTTGTTGCGCAAGGGCTCGACGCCGCATCGCAGTGGATGACCGACCGAGCCCGAGAGCAGGTCACAGCAAGCGCCAACGGCGAAGACGCCTACGACAATGCAGCCTGGCGTGTGCTGTGCTTTGGCGCATGGGTCAAGCGATTCGACGTGCAGCTGGAACACCAGCCTGGATGAGCGCTGGTCACACCCTCGGCGACAAGCACACGCCGCTTTCGTGCTTGTGTGTCTTGGCGCCGCGCTCCTACAGCTCTGGTGCAAAGCCTCGCCGCATTGTGTTCTCGCAGCACGCGCGCGGGTCGGTGAAGTGCAGCAGATAGTCGGCACCGCCGGCCTTGGTGCCCACACCCGACATGCCCGCCCCGCCGAACGGCTGACGACCCACGATCGCTCCCGTGCACTTCTGGTTGATATACAGGTTGCCCACGCGGAAGCTGCGCTTGGCCATCTCGATGTGCGCCGGTTTGCGCGTATACACGCCGCCGGTCAACTTGAACTCGCTGGCGTTGGCGATGTCGAGAGCCTCCTCGAAGCTCTTTGCGTGGAAGATGCTCAGCACCGGGCCGAAAATCTCTTCCCGCCCGATCTTGTGATCCATCGTGACGCGGCTGAAGATGTGCGGCGCAACCCAGTCGCGTCCGGTCTTCTCCGGCAGGTGCTCTGGAATCTCCATCGCCAGCTCGAGCTTGCATTCGCGTTTGCCGTGCTCGATGTATTCTTCGATGGTCTTCTTCGCCGCTGCGTTGATCACCGGGCCGAAATCAGACCCCGGAGACATTGGATCATCAATGATCAGCGAGTTGACCGATTCGATCAGGCGACGCATGAACGTTCTTGTGTGCTGACCTTCCGGCCCATCGGGATCAACCACGATGCACCGTGAACACGCACTGCACTTTTGTCCCTGGTATCCAAACGCCGAGTATCGCACGCCGATCACTGCCTCATCCAGATCGGCCGACGTATCGACGATAATTGCGTTCTTGCCCCCCATCTCCGAGATGATCTTCTTGACATTCGGCTGTCCGGGCAGGGTCTTGCCTGCTCCTTCGATGATGTCCAGCCCCACTTCCTTTGAGCCAGTAAAGGCAATCATCGATACGCGCGGATCGCGCACCAGGACAGCCCCCACCGTGCGCCCCGGCGCATGGCAGAAGTGCAGAACATCCTTCGGCACACCCGCATCCCAGAGGATCTGCGTGATGATCTTGGCAATGCCAACCGTCGGCGCAGCAGGTTTGACGATGGCGCAGTTCCCCGTGACCAACGCCGCCGAAGTCATACCCGTGAAGATGGCCGAGGGGAAGTTCCAGGGGCTGATGACCACCGCCACCCCCTTGGGCTGATACCACACTTCATCGAGTTCCCCGATGAACTTGCCCAAGCGCTTGCGCTCAAACATCGGCATGGCCAGGCGCGCGTAATACTCGCAGAAGTCGATCGCTTCGCAGATGTCCGCGTCGGCTTCGCGCCAGGTCTTGCCGGCCTCCTTGATCATCACGCCGGCCAGCTCGTCACGTCGGGCCCGCATCGCCGCTGCCGCCTTGATCAGACACTGCGAGCGGTACACCTGTTCGGTATCCCGCCAGCGTGGAAAGGCGTCGTAGGCAACACGGAGCATTTCGCCCGCAGCCTCTGCATCGACCATTTCGTGTGTCGGTACGTCTGCCTGTGCGATCGCCTTGGCAAAGGCCGCTCGTTGATCTGCCTGCGAGAAATCGCGCAGAGGCTCATTGACGAACGCCTTGCCATTTCCAATATCAGGATGCGACGGGGAGAGCTGGTGCCGCTCGGCTGCGATTTCGCACAGATCGGGCTTGGGTGTGTGCCCGGCCGGTGCCTCAGGCTTCTTCAACAACTCCTCCGGCGAAGCGAGATCAAGAAACCCTGCCTTCAGCCAGCTCTCGTTGCTCGTGTTCTCCAGCAGACGACGCACAAGATAGGCCATCCCGGGGATCATCTCGCCGACCGGCACATACTCGCGCACGCGCAGCCCCATCTCGGCTGCGGCGTGCTTGAGCTGATCACCCATCCCGTGCAGCATTTGCAGCTCGATCGCCTCGCGCCCGAGCCCGCGCCGTTCGAGATTGACCAGAGCCGAAGCTATTGAGCGCACATTGTGCGATCCCAACGCCAGCTTGATCCCCCCCTCATTTGCCGATCCCGGATTGGCGTCGAGCAAGACGCCGACCATCTGCTCAAAGCAGGCGTCGGTCTGCCACTTCTCGTTCCACACCGGGCAGGGCCAGTCCATCTTCTCCGCGTTGATCGTCTCGTAATCCCAGTAGGCTCCCTTCACCAGGCGCACCGTGATCTGCCGGCCCGAGCGTTTGGCCCACTCGGCAAGACGCTTTGCATCGGACAGACCCGACTTGAGGTATGCCTGCAAGACAACGCCGGCCTCAAAATCCACCGTCTCGCAGCAACGTTCGAACAACTCCAGCGTCAGGTCCTTGAGCGCATACTGCTCCATGTCAAAGTTGATCAGGACGCCATGTTCGCGCGCGGCTTCAAGAATCGGAACCAGTCGGCTCATCGCATCTCGAATCGCACCTTCGGGGTCGATCGGATCAAACTTGGCCGAAAGCGACGAGACCTTGATCGAGACGTTCGTGCGCGGCACCTGTCCCAGGTGGTCTTGTTCCAGCCGAGGGTTCGACTTCCATGACGCCACCACTTCAGGAAGGTTGGTCACCAGATCCAGGTACTTATCCCGATAGGCATCCGCCTCCACGTCCGAAACGCATGCTTCTCCGAGAAGGTCCACACTGAATGCGATGCCCTCGTTCCAGAGCTTTTGCAGGCCGGGCAGCGCGTCGGCAGCGTCCGTGCCCGCGATGAACTTGTTTGCCATCGCGAGGATCTGATTGCTGATCGTCTTTGCGGCCAGCCCCTTGGCCATTCCGCCCATCTTCAGACCAAAGTCGAGCCCCGGGGGCGGTTTGACCCCGGGCTGGCTCAGATAATCCACCAGGTGGTCGTGCACCATCTCCGGCGTGGTCAACACCGGAAATGCATCCACAAACCGGAACAGTTGCACCTTGAACTCGTGGTCCTTCATGGACCAGTCCAGGAGCTTGTCCTGGTAGAACTTTGCTGAGAGCAGCCCGGCCTTGTGCTTGCGCGCACGCTCGAGCATTTCTCGACCGATCTCGATGATGCGTTGCTCGTCAGCCGATGAGGTCGCCGAAGCCCGCGGCTCGGTGTTGTCTGCCAGCTTGGATTTGCGCGTGAAAATCGCCATGATTGACCCTCTCCCGGCCTGTATTGATGACCACCTTATCGAGTATAGACCCGCCCGTTTCAAACGATCCCGAATACACCGCCAAGGTGCCGGTCTGAGCTCCACGCCGCCTACTGTCGGACGTGTCCAGACCAACGGCCGTGACGATAGGAAGCTTCGACGGCGTCCATGTGGGTCATGTCGCCCTGATCCAGGCTGCACGCGCCAGAGTCGGCCCCACCGGCCGCGTGGTCGCCATCGCCTTCGATCCCCACCCCTTTGCCGTGCTTCCCACCAAGACGCCCCCCACTCCACTGACTTCCTTTGATCAACGTGCAGCGCTGTTGCGTCAGGCCGGCGCCGATGAGGTCGTCCGCCTCGAACCGACACGCACGCTGCTCTCGCTCCATCCCGAGCGTTTCATTGATCTTGTCCTGGAGAAGTTCAATCCCGTCGTCTTTGTTGAAGGCGAGGACTTCCGGTTCGGTCGCGATCGCTTCGGCGACATCGCCCTGCTCAAGGCTTCCGGTCAAGTTCTCGGCTTTGACGTCGAAGTCGTCCCCGGAGTCGACGTACAGCTGACCGACCAGACCATCGTCCGCGCATCGAGCACCATCGCACGATGGCTGCTCGCCCACGGGCGCGTCGAGGATCTCGCTGCGGTCCTTGGACGAGCGTTCCGGATCCAGGGCACGGTTTCGCGCGGCGATCAGCGTGGACGGACCATCGGATTTCCGACCGCAAATCTTGCCATCGAGACATCTCTGCCTGCCGATGCCGTCTACGCCGCGACCGCTCAGTTACCCGACGGCTCACGGTTTCCCGCAGCAGTCAACATCGGCACACGCCCCACGGTCAACGGAACTCGCCGGCGTGTTGAAGCGCACATTCTCTTTGATGGCACGTCACCGACGCCGGAAATCAACGATTACGGGTGGTGGCTGCAACTTGACCTGCATGCGTGGATACGCGACCAGGTGCGCTTTGCCGATCTCGACGCACTGGCTGCCCAGCTCTGCCGAGATTGCAATCGCTTGCGCTGCCTGTATTCTCTTGTGGCTGGAGGTGCACTTGGCTGACTCCGACTGGCACACGAACTGCACGCTGTCCGACATCGCGCAGCGCATCGACGCTGCACACTCGGTCGTGATCCTCACCCACGTCAAGGCCGACGGCGACGCCGTGGGTGGATCTCTTGCCCTGGTCCGCGCCATCGCTGCAAGCCGTCACACTTCGCCCAGCGGCGTTGCCTGTCCGGCCGAGGCATGGTTCACCGGTCCCTTGCCTCTCTGGCTCAGCGCCGTTTCGCGCCAGACCAAGAGCCGCTCGATCGGCGCCACCGATCCTCTCCCCGCGCTCGATCCCGATCTGGTCGTCATCGTCGACACCGGGTCGCGAGACCAACTCGATTGCCTGGCAGACTGGGCTGAAGCCCGCGCCGAGCGCGCGATCATCATTGACCACCATCGCTCCGGTGATGCTCACCTTGCCGCGCTGCGATACATCGACACCGATGCTGCGGCGGTCTGTCAGACGCTCGCGCCGCTCTGCGCCTCTCTTGTCGGAGTGCCATCTCCAGCGCAGCTTGACGAGTCCATCGCCGAGGCGCTCTACCTCGGACTCGCAACCGACACGGGCTGGTTCAAACACTCGAACGTCACCCCGGCGGTCATGCGCCTTGCAGCCGACCTGCTCGAAACCGGCGTCAACCACGAACGGCTGTATCAAAATGTCGAACAGCGTGATCGGCCCGCGCGGTTGCGACTGATGGCGCGCGCCCTCAACTCCCTCGAGTTTGCGCTTGACGGCGCCTGTGCGTTGATGAGTATCAGGCAGAAGGACTTTGACGAAACCGGAGCCGCCCCGCAGGATGTCGGCGGGCTGGTGGACATTCCCAAGACGGTCGAAACCGTCCGGGTGTCCGTCCTGCTCACCGAGCTTGGCCCTGCCGACAAGCCTACGACAAAAATCTCCATGCGCAGCAAGGGAGGCCCGAACCTCATTGACGTCAACGCCGTCGCGGCCAGGCTGGGAGGCGGAGGCCACGTCCAGGCGGCCGGCGCCAAACTGCAATGCCCGCTCGACGAGGCAAAGGCCCGTCTCATCGAGGCCCTCGAATGAGTCGAAAGCCGGACATGAGAAAACGCGTCGACGACGCTCTTCGCTCTCTGCCGGGGGATGCACCCCGCCGGTCGCGCGTCCCTCGCCCCCCACTGCGACTGATGACCACAACTCTGTGGGAATACCCAAGCCAGCACTACGACTCAAACGCAGCAGGCGCCATGCAGGGCGACAAGTCATACGCCGGCGCCACGCCCTCGTGGGTCATCTGGCAGCTCCTGCAACGCTACACGCGCAAAGATGACGTCGTGCTTGATCCCATGTGCGGCTCGGGCACCACCCTCGACGTCTGCCGCGATCTTGACCGCACGGGCATCGGGTTCGATCTGGTGCCGTTCCGCGAAGATATCCAGCAGGCCGATGCACGCGAGCTTCCTCTCGATGATGAGTCCGTCGACTTCGTCTTTGTCGATCCCCCGTATTCCACGCACATCGACTACTCCGATGACCCGCGCTGCATCGGAAAGCTCGATGCCTCGGTCGCCGACGCCGACGGCTCGTGCGCGTATTACATCGCCATGGAAAAAGTGATCGCCGAAATCCACCGCGTGCTTCGACCCCGTCGCTTCATGGCGCTCTACGTGTCTGATTCATTTCGCAAGCAGAAGAACCGACGCCTGTTCATGCCGATCGGATTCGAGCTGTTCTCGATCCTCCGCGAGTTCTTTGATCCCGTCGATATCATCTGCGTCGTACGCCACAACGCAAAGCTCGCACGTGGCAACTGGCACAAGGCTGCCGAGAGGGAAAACTTCTTCCTTCGCGGATTCAACTACCTCTTTATCTTGAAGAAAACCTGAGGCCGACTGCCCTACGCACCGGCTGCGTCGAATGCCTCGAGAAAGGCGAGCAGATCAAAGAAGTCGGTCTGCCCGTCTGCATTCGCGTCGGCGCTGCCTTTGGCATAGGCATCCAGGAATGCGAGCACATCGAAGAAATCGAACACGCCGTCGCGGTTCCAGTCGGCGCGGACCGCCTCCAGCCCGGCCTGGTGCAACACATCATAAATGTACGCGCCGAACCACTGTCCACCCAACAGGCTCAGATGCACGACGCCGTTCATCAGACCAAGATCGTTCATCTCCTCCCATCCGCTGAACAGGTCGTACAGGTTGATGTATCCCAGCCCGCGCTCGCGCGCGATGCGAAGAATCTCATCCGCCTGCGCTTCGATCTCGGGGCGAAACGGATGGTGCGTCACCAGCACCAGTCTTGTCTCCGGAAGCTGCTGGAGATACCAGTCCACAAGGGTTTCGAGGTTGGCCCCGTACAACGCCGGGTCGTTCTGACCATCACCCGCAGCCGCATCGAGCATCACCAGCATCAAATCCATATCGAGCGATCGCAATACGTCCGCGGTCGCCTGAGTCATCGAATCCTGAAACATGCGAGGCCCCGCCCCCCCGCGCGCAAGCCTGTGATAGCGAAACCCGGGATCGGACGATCGCATCTCCAGCGCATTGATCTGCACGGGAAGCGTCGAGGCCGTCTCGAACCGCACCGCTGTGAGCACGTTCGGATCATCCACGCCGGTATCAATCACATACCGGCCCGCCATCGGTTCGCCTTCGTTCAGCCCGGTCTGCACCGTGTCGAGGAGCACGCCGTTGACGCGAATGTTCATCGGGCCGGAACCCACGCGCCGCGTGTAGTGCACGATGATCTCGCGTCCATACGCATGCAGCGTCCAGTTTCCGGGCACCCGATCAAAGACGAGCTGGCCCCACATCCCGTCGGGCGTCGCCTGTCCGAGTGGGTCCCACCACCCTGTGTCGTCAGACGTAAACGAACCGGGCCCGCGGATCAGCTCCAGTCCGCAGCGCGGGCCTCCCCCTGAGTTCCCGCAGTTGCCCGTGAAGCGTGCAATTCCCAGATACCCATCGCCCGCGCTGCCATACTCGGCCCAGAAGTGGTTGCGAAGCTGCCAGTTATAGGACGCATCCAGCAGACTCACCGAATCGCCCACGATCCCCATGGACCCGACGCGACCCTCTTCCAGCTCACGAAAAAGCCCGAGGACCTGCTGGTGGAGTCCCTCGGTCAGGGGTCTTGCCCCCTGCCCCAGAGCCGGGGCGCACAGCGCCCCCACCGCACCCAGGAATGCCAGTCTGTTCATCGTGCCACTCATACCTGATTCCGGCCGGTCACTCAATCCGATCTGATCACACAAAAGTCGATCCGTCGGCACAACCCGTCTACACTCTCCGTCCCGCCGCCTGCCGGGTTCCGAGTCGGACCGAATGTTCGCCCCGAGCCGGTGCGGAAGCATGGAGTCAAGACCATGTACGCGATCATCGAAGAATCCGGAGGCCAACGCAAGGTCTCCCAGGGCGAAGAAATCTTCATCGACCTCTATCAGCAGGGTCAAGCCGAAAAAGGCGCCACGATCACCTTCGATCGCGTCCTCGTCGTCGGGGAACCCGGCGGGGGCGCCCGGATCGGCACGCCGTTCGTGGACGGAGCTGCGGTTTCGGCCGAAGTCATCGAGCCGGTCGTCAAGGGCGACAAGATCTACGTTCACAAGTTCCGCCCGAAGAAGGGCTACAAGCGCAAGACCGGACACCGTCAGCGCTACACGCAGGTCAGAATCACCGCGATCAACGCCTGAGCAGCGTTCCAAACGACCTCCGGGTGGTTCTGCAGTGCTGCGCTCGCGTGTGCTCGTGATGCTTGCGTGCGGGCCGCGATGTGGTTGCCTGCGCGCTAGGCACGCGCACCGATGCGAGCTGCGACCACTTCGCCCACGAAAAGCTCGTGGTCGGCTTCGAGATCGAAGTGCCGCACTACCTCGCAATCGAGGACCAGGTCTGCCTTGGCAAGTATCGGAGAGCCCGTCTTCATGCGTTCGACCAGGAATGAGTCGAAGGGGTCTTCCCCCTCGACCGGATCGGTGGCGAACTTCCGCAGCATCAGCTTCTGGGTTGAATCAATCTTGCAGATGGCAAAGGAGTGCGAGTCCCGAATCAGAGGCTCGATCGGGTGCCCCTTCCTCGCTGCCACGCAAATGAGAATTGGTTCGGTCGCACACTGAAAGACCGATAACACCATCGTCCCCGCGCGTTGGTCCTCGTAGGCGGCCGTCATCACGTACGAGCCGGCTCCAAGCTGCTTCACGGCTGGCTTGATCACCTCGTGCATGGGGACATCTCAGTCTATCGAA
>RFGK01000268.1 GCA_003697045.1 Planctomycetota bacterium | reverse complement strand
GGATTGAGCAGCTGCGCAGTGGCGGCATGGAGCGCAAGGCGCACTTCATCAGCAGCAGGAGTTTGAGCCTCCTTGTGTTCGTCCACGCGACGGAGTTGGCGTTCGCGTGCCTGGATGACGTCCAGTTCGGTAAAGCCGGTACGGGGCAGCCCGAGAAGGGCGTGCGGCCCTCCGCGTGCGGCTTCAGGTCCGAGGAAGTATTCCACGGCGTCGGCGCTGTGCCCTGCGTGCGTCACGGGTGTTCCTCCCCCGGCGTGGGCAGGTCAGGCAGGAGCCTGGCGCGGGCGGACAGTGCGCGGATTTTGTCACCCCAGGGCTTGGGGCCGAACGAGGGATACATGATTTCGTGTTGTTCGATCACCTGGCGTCCGAGGGCCGGATCGAGTTCGATGAGCAGGCGCATGGCGTTGTACCTTGCTTCAAACCATGCCTCTTCGCCCTGGCGGTAGGCGGCGGAGAGCGTGTTCCACGCGTCAAAGGCAAGTCGCTTTTCGTTGGCGCTCTCAGCCGTTTCGGCCAGTCTTCGCAACATCGGTTCGGTCCAGCGGCCCTTTTCAAACCAATGTCTGGTCAGGCGCAGTGCCAGGTTGCGCATGGTTTCGTCTCCGGTCTGTTTCCAGAGATACTCGGCCGCTTCGGAGACTCGATTGGCAACACCCATGAGCGCATCGTCGCTGAGTCGGTCGTTGGGGTCGTCCGGGGTGCCGAGGATACGTCCACCGAAGCGTACCAGGCGCTCGGCTTCGGGCTCGGCGGCGCCCGGGCGAGCCCATGCTTCGAGGGCATCGCGGTAGAGCAATCGATTTGCGGCGTTTGCAAAACGTCCGCCGCTGCGGGTCAGGATGTTGAGCAGCTCCTCGACTTGTTCGTGCTGCCCGCGTGCATTGGCGATCTGGAGACGGCGGTAGGTCAGCTCGGCGTCGAGCGTATCGAGACTGAGCCCGGTTTCGTTGGCGACCCGTTCGAGCCGATCGAGCGCACGCTCAGCGCGCGCCAGCTCGGGGGCGCGGCTGGAAAGTATGACATCAAGCATCTGGCGCACGCGAACGACGACGGCTTGTGCAGCTGCGCGAGCCTGCTCCGGTGTGCCCGAGCGCACGAGCTGTTCGTCAAGATCGAGCAGCTCGTCGGCGACGCGCAAGAACCTGGCGGCTTCGGCATCGCGTCGAGAGGCGGGAGCTCGCCGATACGCGCGGTAAAGCAGGCGGCCGAGGTGTCTTCTCGCTGACTCGTAGATGGGAGAACCAGGCTCGACGCCGAAGAGCACTTCGATGGCGCTTTCGGTGTCCATATCGTCGGCGTCGGCGCGGCGAAGCAGCAGGATTGCCGCCCGTTCGGTTGAGGGGAACTCGGTCATGTATACGACGCCGAGGCGTTCGCTGCGTTGGCGCGCTTCTTCATTGCCCTGTCGGGCAAGTCGATCGAGGGCGACGATTGCCAGCCAGAGCGCCTCTTCGCGTTGGTCTGGATCGGTCGCCAGGGCGGCGGTTTGTTCGAGCCAGTCAGCCGCTTCGAGCATGCGTCCGCGGTAGAACTCGCTCAAACCGAGTGAGAGTCCTGCCCGAACGCGCTCGGCTGGAAACCCGGGAGCGTCGGCGGACTGGAACGCACCGCGCAACAGATCGGCTGCTGCCGCGTATTTCGTCGCGACGTCTGCTCTGGAGGTGGGCAAAGCGTCATCTTCGCCGGCGGCGCGGTGTGCCTGTCGCGCTTGTTCGTAGGCGAACAGGCCGCGTACGTAGCGGACGATGAAGCCGTCGCCTCCGATGGGCAGCGTGCCGAAACGCCTGAGCAAGTCGAGCACGTGTCCGACTTCGCCCTGTTCGACAAGATCGGAGATTGCCGTGGCAGCAAGCTTCCTGGCGGTTTCGTTGGCATCGTCGGGGACGCCCCTTGATGAGGTTGACATGGTCAACACTGCAAGAAGCCTCGCGTCAGCCACGCTGAGAGGATCAGCCCCTGCCGATGCGATCAGGTGCTCAAGCTCGGTCCAGCGTCCGGCGCGGGCGAGGATATCGATTTCGCGGCTGAAGAGCTGTTCACGCACGGCTTGGTGAAGTTCTTCGGCATCGTGCAGCGCTCGCATCCACGAGATGGCACCGCCATGGTCTCCAGCCAGACTGCGACACAACGCGACCGCAAGGGCGGCGCGCGCGACATGTTCATAACTGAGCAGGGCCGACTGAAGCTGCTCGATGCCGACGGCGTTCCCCTCGGCACCGAGATTCCATCCAAGATCACGTATGGCCCGTTCGGCCACATCGGGCCGATCGGCAAGAAGCGCAAAGTAATACCCCGACCAGCCCGCGTAGTAGAAGGCGGACGATCGCAATGACTGGGCTTCGGCAAGTTGGGCAGCGATGAGATTCTGATCGATCTCAGCACCTCGCCGTTGCTGACGTTCGAGCATTTCGATGCGGGCGTTGAGCGAGCGCCCGAGGATCTGGAAGGCATCACGGACCGACTCAAGTACACGTATGGTCTCTTCGGTTTCCGCCGGATCGGTCAGTCCCAGTCGCCAGCGTTCGGCCGAACGCTCGGCGGGCAAATAGCGTGCCTTGGCGAGCCGCGTGCGCAATCCGAAAGAGTCGATGCCCGGCACGCTTTCGAGCAGATCACGGCTCAGGGCTTCGAGTTCGAGCCGACGAGCAGGGGTCAGGTCTGCTCCGAGCATGTCGGCGTAGATGTCGCCCAGTCGCTCGGCGATTTCCAGTCGTTCATCACCGGCGGCGTGGGCCAAGCGGTCGCGCAGCTGCGCGGCATGGAGTTCATCGAGCCCGTGCAGTTGCAGGTAACGCTCGACAACCGAATCGGGTGAATCAGGTGTGACGAGCTCCTGAGCGAGAGCATGCGCAGCGAGCACCATCATGGAAAGCACCGCCAGCCACAGGCGGGGGGCGTCAGTTGTCGTTGCCAGCCGGGACATACGTTCTCTTTTCAAAACCCGCATCGTGGGCTGCCTGCATTGCCGAGGCGGCCGCCTGAATGGGCACTCGATCATCAACCCGGATTGCCACGCCGGCTTCCTTGGGCAACTGTTCGAGCAGTGCTCTCAGAGCTGCGGAAGTCTGTACGGCCCGGTCGCCGATGCGAAAGACGACGTGTCGGCCGGCCGGTTCAACCGAGACGATCTGCGGCTGAAGCTCCTGCACGCCGGTGCCGGCGTGTTCGGATTGAATCGTCGAGGCAAGTCGATCTTCGCGCTCCGAAAAGTTTGCCGTGACGAGGAAGAAGATCAGGAGCAGAAAAACGACGTCGATCATGCTCGTCATGGGCAACGCGCCCATGCGATTGGACGGATTGGCTCGTCGGACCAGGCGCATCACGGCCTCCCCGCCGGGTCAGTGGTGGCGATCTTCCACCTGCGCACGCCCCGCTCGCGCAGTTCAAGTGCAAGAGCATTGAGAAGCTGGGCCCGCGCGTTGCGGTCCGGACGCACGAGAATGCTGACGTTGTCGGCTCCGCCCGTGCGGGCGATCTCCTGGTCAACGAGTCGGAGGAAGTGAGCGCGGCTGATGGGGCGCGTTTCGAGCATGAGCCGGCCGTCTCCGGTCAAGTCAATGACGAACGAAGGAGGCGTATCGGCGACGGTTTTTTCGCCGGGCTCCAGGGGCAAATCGACCTGGGTGTGCGCGACCTGGCCGAGCTGGGAAGTGAACATGAAGAAAATGATCAACTGGAGCGTCACATCGATCATGGGGGTCAGATCGAAACGTCCGACTCGTTCGCGTTGGGACTGGCCGAGCTTCAAGTCATGCTCCTCGCCCAGCTCCGGCTGGTGCAGCAGTTGATTCGAGATGCGCAGCAAGATCTTCGATCACCTCCCCGACTTCGTCGGCAAGAGCGTCGATTCGTGTGCGCAGATAGGTGTACGCAGCGGTGCAGGGGATCGCGACGATCAGCCCGAGCACAGTCGTGATCAGTGCCTGAGAGATGCTTCCGGCAAGCGCATCGGGGCGAACGGGTCCGTCGGCTGCCTGGATCGCATCGAACGCGCCGACCATGCCGACGACGGTTCCGAGCAGACCAAGCATCGGAGCGATCGACGCGACAAGATTGATGCCATCGGTCAGGCGATGCAGCCGAGCGACCTGAAGCTGCCCGACTTCTTCAAGCGCGGCTTTGAGTTCGAGAAACCCGAAGGGGCTGCGATTGCACCGGACCAGGGCCGCACCCATCACGCGCGTGAGAAATGAGTCGTTGTCGGCATCGTCGCAAAACGCAATCGCTGCATCGACGTCCCCGGCGCTGAGATGGCGGTCAAGCGTCTCAACTGCGTCGGGCGGCGCCAGGGCGTGGCGGCGCACACGCACAAGCTGGGCGACGATCATCACGACGGCAATGAAAGAGAGAATGATGATGATCAACCCGATCCAGCCGCCCTGGGCGATGTATTCAAGCAGGCTCTTGCCCGTGTCGGCAGCAACGGGAGTTGCCAGTGTCGATAGCATTTCTTGCATGTCAACGAGTCTCCGTAGACGCCGGCACGAGGCCTGCGCCGTTGGCAAGTCCGGTCAGTTTCGAACGGATCGGTTCCCACGACATTACCGCGTGCGAGGCGTAGCGCTCGCGCAGTTCCATCAAAAGCGAAGTCGCGCCCGCGGAGTCGCCCATGGCATCGAGTGCGATGATTGCCTCGGCCAGCGCCTGCCCGGAAAGATAGGGCATGCTGTCAGCAAACCGTGCGGGCAGATGCAGCATCTCGACCACGCCCAGCCGGCGCTGTTCGCGGTCGTCCTCACGCAACAGTGATCGCCCGATTGCGAACCGGCACCAGGCTTCAACCCAAGGCCGATCGACGCGCGTTGCAGCCATGATCTCCCCCAGTTGGATGCGGGCCTGTGCGCGTTGTCCGGCATCGCCGGTACGCGCCATCACGATGGCGTGGACGAGCGCGATGCCTGAATCGCGCAGATCAGCACTGGTCAACTCGATGGGCGCAGGTCCGGACTCAAGCCCGCATTCAAACCGGGCGGCGTGGGTGTAGAGCTGCGAGAGGATCGCAGCGTGGCGCGGGAGTTCACCGCCCTGCTGCGTCCAGGCGATGATGGGAGGGGCATGAGCGAATGCCTCGACCGCGGGCGTATCTTGCCAGATCGGCGCCAGTGAGGGCACGAGCCCGGTTTGTTCGTCACACGCCGGCCGGAGTGCCCCGGAGATGACCGAGCGGTAGGGGCCGAGCTCCTGTGCGGCCAGCAGCGCAAGCCACGGACGCACTGCCGAAGTGTGCGCGCTGCGCCGAAGTCGGCAACGCAGCAGACCCTCGGCGACGAGCGCAGCCATCTCGCCCTGGCGCCCTTCATACGTGGGGTACAGTTGCTCAAACAACGGTTCAGCCGAGACGGCATCTCCCCGCTCGAGGCGCGTGCGCGCACGCCATGCTGTGCGGGCGGTTTGAAGAAACGGCTCGGCACATGCGCGATCCTCCCCGGTGACATTCTTGACCAGGTCCCATCGCACGGTGCGCTGCACACCGAACGGGTCCTCGAAGGTGATGCCATCGGGGCTGCACGTCAGCACCTGCCCCTCGGGAGTCGGGCGGTTGTTCCACAACTGAACATCGGCTCCGGCAACTGCAGCCCAGCAGAGCACCATCGGAAAGTAGCGAGCGACGTTTTTCACGGCCCGGCCCCGACGTGCTTGAACCGTCCGCCAGACTGGCGTGCAATCGTCCGCATCATGTCTTCCACTTCCGATCGCGCCTGGGCGTTTCCAATCTCCCCAAACATGATGCAGTGCACCGGTACCTTGGGGCGCGTATTGAGCGATCGAACGGCACTGGGCACGTCGCTGTCGAACTGACCGTCGGTCATGAAGTAAACCGCGTCGGGCTTTGGGTTCATCTGAAAGACCAGTTCAAAGGCTCCCAGTGGGCGCGTCGACCCGCCGGGCTCGACATCGAGAATCTGTCGGCGAAGGCGGATCTTGTTGGTCTTGGTCGTCTTGTTCCATTCCATTTCGCCGGTCAGGGGGATGGGGCCGTTGCTGTAGAGCACGACGACCACTTCACTCGTTTCAGCCAGGGCCGAGATGGATCGGATCAGCTCCTGCTTGGTGCGATCCATCTTGCCGTCGGCGCGCATGGAGCTGGAGATGTCGACGATGTAGGCGAATCGGTTCCCCTGGGCTTCGACGCCGAAGAAGCTTGCGCCGTCGCCGCTGAGTCCGCCTCCGCCGGTGGTTCCGTCGGTGGGGGTGCTGGAGGAGATATCGCCGCCGCCGGATGAGACATCGATATCGACCAGTTCAGTTGTCAGGGCGTCAATTTCCCCGCTGGACGTTTCACTGGCAATGTCCAGGTCGCTGAGGTTCGGAGCCGCCAGGTCGGGCACGTGCGTTGCGGTCAGTTGCACGCTTTCGTCGGTCAGCTCGGCGAGCTCGGCCTCGGACATGACGGCGAAGTCGACAACGTCGGCCCCGGAGCCACCGGCGTCGGCATTGGAATAACGAACCGTCCACACCGACGCGAGCAGTGCCATGATCAGGTGCACGAGCAGGCTGGCTGCCAGTCCGGTGAAGGTGGCACGGCGTGTCCATGACCATATGGTTGCGGTCGCTGTTTCACCGTGATTTGTTCGTGCGTCGCTCGGCGTCATCAGTCGTTCTCCGGAGATTGTCCCCCGCTGAGCCGGTTTGTGCAACCGTCACGGACCGAAGCCATTGCATTCACGCCCACTTTTCATTCGACTGTCCGGGGCAAAGTGCTCCATGGTTCTACCGATCTGCCCGACTTGGGTGGCAGAAGACTTGACCCGATGCCCGTGTGTCGGTTCAATCGACCCGGCTGGTACAAGAACTGTCCTGCTTCGATTGAGAGCCACCATGAGCACACCTCCTGCTGCTGATCCTCAAGCCAAGCCCAATCTCATCTCTGTGCTTGGGAGGGCGCCCCGGCGGGTCCTTCTGAAGATCAGCGGCGAAGCGTTCAGCAAGCCGGGAGGGTTCGGCATTGACGCCGAGGAGCTGTCGCTGATTGCATCGGAGATCTGTGAGGCACACTCGGTGGGGGTGCAGATCGCGGTGGTGGTCGGGGGGGGCAACATCATTCGCGGTGCCGATCTCGCCGCTTCGGGCGATATTCATCAGGCGACGGCCGACTACATGGGCATGCTGGGCACAGTGATCAACGCGGCAGCACTGAAGGAGAAGCTGCTCAAGTTCGGGGTCGATTCGCGGGTGCAATCGGCACTGGAGATCAATGCACTGGCCGAGCCTTTCATTCGCGGGCGTGCGATCCGGCACCTGGAAAAGTCGCGTGTGGTGATTCTGGCGGCGGGCACAGGCAATCCGTTTTTCACGACCGACACATGCGCATCGTTGCGGGCCAGTGAGCTGGACTGCGATGTGCTCCTCAAGGCGACGAAGGTGGACGGGGTGTATACAGCCGATCCAAAGGTTGATCCGAACGCGACGCGGTATGCCCACCTGACATTTGCCGAGGCGATGGCCAAGCGGCTCGCGGTGATGGACATGACTGCGCTTGCGATGTGCCAGGAGCGCAGGCTGCCGGTGCTGGTGTTTGATTTCAAGAAGAAGCACAATATCCGCCGGGTCATTGAGGGCGCTTGCATCGGGACAGTGCTGACGAGCGACTGACCGGGCCTGATCGCGGCGGTATGATCCTGAAAGTCCAGCCAGCCCGGGCTTATTGAGCAACGGAGCCGACCGATGACCACTGATCCGGACACGATTCTTCTCGAATCCGAAGAAGCGATGCAAAAGGCCGTCGATTATCTCAAGCACGAGTTCCAGGGATTGCGGACCGGGCGTGCGACGACGGCGTTGGTCGACTATGTGAAGGTCGATTACTACGGGAGCCCGACGGACCTGAAATCACTGGCAGCGATCAGCATTCCGGAGCCGTCGCAGATCCTGATCAAGCCGTTTGATGCGTCATCGCTGGGCGCGATCAAACAGGCGATCGAGGCTTCGGGGCTCGGGCTCACACCCATGGTCGAGGCCAAGCAGATCCGGCTGAGTATTCCGCCGTTGACTGCCGAGCGTCGCCAGCAGCTTGTTGCACAGGCAAAAAAGCTTGCAGAGGAGCAGAAGGTCGTGATGCGCAACGTCCGGCGGGATGCCAACAAGCATGCTGACGGGCTGGCCAAACAGGACGGGCAGCACTACTCCGAAGACGAGATCAAGACGCTCAAGGAGGAGATTCAGGAGCTGCTCAAGAAGTATGAGGCCAAGGTCGACGAGGCGTTGAGCAAAAAGACCGCGGAGATCACGGAGATCTGAGCGCGGGCGTGCCGGCCGATATGGCTCGTTCGTGGGTCGTCATGCAGATGAGCCGGTCGAGGGTGTGCGCCGCGGCAGCCACAGGTCCAGCAGCACAACCAGCAGTGACAGCGTTGTGCCCGCCTGGAAGGCAACGCCGCCGCCCATGATCGCCCAGATCAGGAACTCGTAATCCCGTGCGGGAATCCATGCGCCCAGGTCCAGCAGGAGCCCGCCGCCGATGAGCACCGCGAGCATACCCTTGACCGCCGATGGCGCGCGAGTGAGCGCGAGCAGCAAGACGGTGATCATGCACAGGCTCGCAAGCCCCAGTGCATGCGCGTGCAGCGATGCCAGCAGGACTTTTTCATCGACCGGCATGATGTCGCGGGCCATGGCCACCTTCTGGACCTGATTGGGGTATCGCAGCGGCAGCTCCGGGTATGCCTCGAGATCGAGCGCGTCTGCGTCGTGACAGGAGACGCAGTTGGCGCGGATGATCTCGGCCGGCTGCTTGTCGCCGAGCTCCATATTGGCGTAGTTCTGCATGATCGCGTCGCCCTCAAGCCACTCGATCAGGGCGGCACGCAGCTCCGGGTCCAAGTCTTCGGGGTGTTGCTTGTCCTTGATGGCAACGAGCATGGGGCTCTTGAAGCGCATGCCGTGGTAGTGGGCGCGGATGTCGTCGGTTGTGAACCCCTCGCGCTCATCGCGTCCGGCGTGATGCTCGCGGAGGTAAATGCCCGAGACCGCCGAGCCGCCGATGACCACGATCGCCAGGAGCGTTAGCCCGAGCCGGACACCAACACCAAAGTCGCGCAGCATCAGTGGAGGCCTGCTCATGGCGTGTTACCCCAGGCTGAGAAGTGAATCGTCGATGGTGACCTCTTCGCCTGTGCGCACGGCACGGGCTGCGCAGATGCCAACAACCGTCGAGCGATAGCCCTCATCGGCGGTACAGACGACCTCTGCACCTTCGGTCACGCTCTTGAGGAAATCACCCAGCGCGTAGTAGAGCGGGGGATGCGGCAGCCCGACGCCCTCCTGCAACTTGCCCTGTTCGGCCAGTTTGGTGGCGCCGGCGATCAGGGTGATGCCCTCGTCGTTGTGGAACTGCTGGCGGTTGGCGTAAACCTCCCAGCCCTGGGTGGGGGCGTCGGCTTCCTTGAACATCCACGCATGTGTGCCGGCCAGTTTGATCGCCGCGTTGGTGCCGAAGAGCGTCTCAAACCGCCCGCCATAGGAGTTGGCCAGCGTCGCGTTGTAGCTCATCGCCTCGCCGCGATCGAACAGAAGCGAACACTGAATGGTGTCGGCAAGCTCACGTCCGTCATTGTGCAGGCGAATGGAACCGGTGCCTCGCACCGAGACCGGGTATCGGCCGGTAAACCAGCAGACCGTATCGAACTGGTGCGTTCCCCACTCACCGGGCAGCCCGAGCGAGACCTGGGGGTCAAGCACCCAGTTGAGAGCCTTTTCACGCGCCGGATCACTGGCCGGCGTGCGCCAGCTGGTCTTGCGGTGATGCTGGGCATGCACGCTGACAAGGTCGCGCACGGCGTCAGAGCGGAAGAACGAGCGCGCGAGCTGGTACACCGGGTTGGAACGGGCGTCGAGCCCCACCTGGAAGATTGCGCCGCTGGAACGAGCAGCCCGTGCCAGAGCCGCCGCGTCCTCGATGGTTGCCTCCATCGGCGCTTCGCAGTAAACGTTGACCCCGGCCGCGATGCAGGCTTGAGCAACTTGCCTGTGGGTGTGCGTCGGCGTGGCGATGAAGACCGCATCGAGCGCTCCGGCACCTTCAAGAAGTTCAACGACCGAACCGAAGCCCTGAGCGTTGGAGGTGCGGCGCAGCCCCGCCTGGAGCCGGCGTTCATCCACATCGCACAGTGCGACAATCTCGACGCCTTCGGTCTTTCCGAGCTCGCCCATGATCGCCCGGCCCTGACGACCCGCGCCGATGATGGCCACGCGCGGACCGGCGGAGCGAAAGTCAAAGGCAAAGATGTCAGACGGCAGAATGCTCAGCCCGGCCAAGGCACCGGCGCTGCGTGTGAGGAAACTTCTCCGGTCGGTGTCAGTCATGAACTCAATCTCCCTTGCACGACGGGGCAGGAACGAACACGTGCTGCTCCTCGGGCTCGATGATCCAGGTGCCTTCTTGGGCGAGCGTCGCGGAGGCTGCCCGCATACTAGCGGGTCGTCCGCTGCAAACAATCAAAGCGGTGGACCATGCGTCGGCCTCGGCGGCAGAAGCGCACGAGACTGCCGAGACGGATACGCCTGACGTCGGCCGGCCGGTGCGTGGATCCATGATGTGCCCGACAGCCTGGCCGGCACGATTGACCACCCGGCCCGACGGAGAGGAGATACTCAGGGCCGAGTCGGCCAGCTGCGCCCGCAGAGGGGTAACCCCGCTGCGCCGGCTTGGAATCTCGATCGTCCAGGCGGGCAGGTCGTCCGGTGTGCCGATGGCGATGGCCGAGCTCGTGCCGCCGTGGAGCAGCGCCCGCTCCACACCCAGCTGACAAAGCGAGCGGCGGGCCAGATCGAGCGCAAAGCCCTTGGCAATGGCGCCGAAATCGAGCGAGACGCGCGGATCAAGGAATCGAATCGTTCGGGTCGTTCGATCAAGCTCAACCGCTTCGAATCCGGCTGGCGCGGGCGTGCGCGGTTTTCCGGGCACGCTGTCGCGAAACCCCCAGCGAGCCATGAGCGAACCGACCGCCGGATCGAAAGCCCCTCCGGACTGTCGCCAGATGCGTGCGCACAGATCGAGCAGTTCCCACAGCTCGCGGTCCACTTCGACCGGGCGCGATGCTGCGAGGGCATTGATCCGGCTGACGAGCGAGCCCCTGTCGAACACGCTGAGCCTGGCGTGCTGGTCGCGGATGATCTCCAGGGCTTCTTCGCCGGCGGCGCGCAGAAAGAGCTCGTCGGTGCCGGAGAGGACGAGCTCGAAACGTGTGGCCATGGCCTCGGCAGCGAGGCGGACGATCATGGGCTGGCAGCGTCAAAGCTTGCGGACGCGCATGCTTTCGGGGTCATATTCGAACGCGGAGCCTTCCCACATTGAGCGGGTGGCCAGATCGACGATGACCATGACCTTGGTGGCATGATCGACGTTGCTGATCGCCGGCTCGCGCGAGCGGATGCACTGCCACCAGTTGAGCCGAAGCTTTTCCTGGTCGTTTCCGATGTCCGGACATTCGATGGTCTGCTCATCGACTTCATCCA
This sequence comes from Planctomycetota bacterium, assembly GCA_003697045.1. Lineage (GTDB taxonomy): Bacteria > Planctomycetota > Phycisphaerae > Phycisphaerales > UBA1924 > J022. Next base: position 2,672 of record RFGK01000268.1, on the reverse strand, counting down.
CATACGGGCGTGTGGGGCGGATCTGGCAGTGTCGGCTGTTGAGGTAGATGTTGCCCTTGTTCCCGCGGATGAGGTTTTCCAGACCGACCTCGTTGCAGGTCGAGCCGGCGACGATCATCGTGTGCTCGCCCTCGAACTCGACGTTGAGGTTGACCTGGTCGTGATTGTCCATCTCCTTGTCCACGTAGTGCCCGCCCGAAGCGACAACGCGCGTGGGCCAGCCGACGGCGTTCTCGAGCGACATGAGCAGGGGTGTGATCTGGTGCACGAGCAGGTCGCCGACGATGCCGGTGGAGAACTCCGAGTATCGCCGCCAGCGTGCGTAGACCTTGGGGTCCCACGGCCGATCGGGCCTGTAGAGGTAGCCCTGCCAGCCCTTCCAGTCGAGGTTTGTCTCCGGGTCCCAGCGTGGATCAAGCCCGTAGTAGTTCCATTCGCCGGACGGCGTGTTGCGGCAGTAGCTGGTCTGGCTGAACACGGGCTTTCCGATCGTGCCCGCGTTGATCACGTCGCGCGCTGCGATGTACTTGGGCAGCATCATCTTCTGCGTGCCGACCTGGAAGATGCGATCGGGGTTGGCCTTGACCACATCGCGCAGCTCGAGCGCCTGTTGAAGGCGAAGGGTCATGGGTTTTTCGCAGTAGACGTCCTTGCCGGCCATGAGCGCGTCGATGGCGTGTTTGGCGTGCCAGTGTTCGGGGCTTGCGATGAGCACACAGTGGATGTCGTCGCGTGCGAGCAGTTCACGGTAGTCGGTGTATTGATCGACCTTGGCGCCCTGGCGTGATTCGATCCCCTGGGCCGTCTCGCCCATGCGGACCTGGTTGACATCGGCAAGCGCGACGATCTGGACATCCTCTTCGCCGCGTTTGACCATGTCGCAGGTGCTGTAGCAGTGGCCGGTGCCCATGCCCCCCGGGCCGATCACGCCCATGCGGATCGTCTCGCCGGCGCGGAGGCGCACGGGCCTTGCCTTGGAGCGCACCGCCCGGCTTCGCGGTGCGACTGAGAACTCCTTTGCACCTGTCACGGCGGCGGTACCCGCAACGACGGCGGCCTGGGCAAGGAACGAACGACGTGTCTGCTCTTGGTTCATCATCATCTCCCGATCGCGTGGTGCGGGCCGACCCGCGCGTAATCTCTCCGTCAGCATAGCCGAAACGCCGTTGTGCTCAAGTCCTCTCAGGGTGTTGCGTCGACTTGCTCAGCAGCCTCGGCGACCTGTTCTTCGGTGATTTCCCCTTCCTGCACGCTCCTGGCGTTGAAGAAGAGGAAGAAGATCACCATGACCACCGCGGCGAAGATGCAGGGCACCAGCCAGACCTGTTGCCAGTCGATGGCCTGCATGTACAGCGCTCCCGCCTCGCGCAACAGTTGATCGGCTGCTTGGCCCGAGAGTTGGGAGGCCCGTTCCTTGAGCGCGGCTGCTTCGGCAATCAGGCGCTCGGCATCATCAGCGCGGGCGCGATCGACCAGCCATCCGGCGACCTTGGCGCCCAGGAACATGCCCAGTCCCTGCGTGACAAGCACGAGGAATCCCTGTGCGGCGCCGCGGATCTTCTTGTCGGCCTTCTTGTCCACGTAGATGAATCCGGTGACGAAGAAGAAGTCGTAGCAGATGCCATGGAGGATGATCCCGCCCAGGACCATCCACCGCACCATGTCGTCGGCTGCGGCGCTGAACAGCCCGTAGCGCACCACCCATGCGAGCATGCCGACGAGCAGCATGTACTTGACGCCGAGGCGTGCGAAGAACAGCGGCATGACCAGCATGAAGAAGATTTCGGATATCTGACCGAACGACATGGTCAGGGCGATTTCGGTAAAGCCGACTTCGCCGACGAACTGGCCGGCGAAGCTGTAGTACGCAGCCAGCGGGATGCAGATCAGAAACGAGCAGATCACGAAGACGGCAAAGGATCGTTCGCCGAGCAGCGCCAGCGCATCGAGCCCGAGCGCATCGCGCACGCTGAAGGCCCTGCCCTTGGCCGGCGGGGGCGTGTGGGGCAGGGAGAAGCTGTAGATGCCGAGCAGCAGGCCCGCACCGGCGGCGACGTAGAACATGCTTGCGTCGGTGTCGAATCCCATCTTGGAGATCACCCAGTTGGCCGCGATCCAGCCGATGGTGCCCCACACGCGGATGAGCGGGAACTGTTTTTCCTGATTGGTCATGTGGTGGAAGGCCAGCGTGTTGGTCAGCCCGAGCGTGGGCATGTAGCAGAGCATGTGCACGAGCACGGCGGCGAGGAACAGGGCGGGCTTGACGCTCATTGCCAGCGGGGCGGCTGCCAGCGCGGCGGCCCCGATGATGTGCATCACCCCGAGCACCCGTTCGGTGGCGAAGAACCGGTCGGCGACCATGCCGAGGAAGAACGGGCTGAAGATCGCGGCGATCGGGCCGAGCGCGTAGGCCCAGCCGATGTAGCTGCCGGACATGTTCAAATTGGCCAGGTACGGTCCCATCGTCACGTACCAGGCGCCCCAGAGGAAGAACTCGAGGAACATCATGATGCTCAGTCGTGGGGCGAGGGTGCTCGAATCACTCATGGGTCCTCTCCAAGTCCCGTGGTGCGTCTGCGGCGGCCGGCGGGGGCGCGTCGTGCGTGCAGAGTGTAACGATCTGTCTGCCCGGCTGCCGGAAGTGGACCCGGTGGGATTCGAACCCACACTGG
>RFGK01000267.1 GCA_003697045.1 Planctomycetota bacterium | reverse complement strand
TCAAGCCCGTCGCCGGTGAAATCGACCTCAATCTCGTGTATGGAGGGCCAGATGATCCGGCCGGCGGTCGCGCCCTCGACCTTGAGGCCGGAAAGCTCGGTCGCCACCGGATAGAACCCCTTGAGTTCAGGCGGGTCGTTGGTATGGGTGTGCCAGCCGGGGACCATGTCGAGCACGACGACCACCGCTCCGACGCCACCGGGCGCGATGGCTTTGCTCGAACGGGTCTCGACGGAGACGTGCCTTTCGCCGATCCCGGCCGTGTCGAATGGCACCTGGGCCGATGCGACAGGAGCCTGGACAAGCAAGAGACAAGTCAGCACGAGGCGTTGAAGGTGACTCATGGGTACTTTGTTCCTCACGCGGGTGTGAAGGTGATGATTGGCCGATTCGACCTGCTCGGAGCTTCCAATCATCGAGACGGGGGAATTGTTCCGGCTCCGCACGCGCAGGAACGACCATTTGGCCTCCGATCGGACGTGGTCTCAAGCACGCAGGTGCACGATTCCGATACCCCCCACGGAACCGATCCGATTGGGGGTTGGTGCTGGTAATCGGACCATGGCCGACGTTCTCGACCAAAGCGAAGTCGATGCAATCCTTGCTGCTGTGGATGCGGGGCAGGTGGAGACCGAGTCGGCCCCGGTGCAGGTGTTCAGCCGCAACCGGCGGGATCTGGACGATGTCGAGATTCGTTCGTACGACTTCAAGCGACCGGAGCGTGTGAGCAAGGACCAGATGCGGGCCTTGCAGACGCTCCACGAGGCGTTTGCACGCAATTTCGGTGCGTCACTGTCGGGGTTTATGCGCACGATCGTCGAGGTGAAGGTCGCAACGTGCGAGCAGATGACTTACGGCGAGTTCACGTCGGCGCTTCCGAATCCGACCTGCTTCAACCTGGTCGAGTGCTCATCGCTGAGCGGGCAGATGTGCCTTGAGCTGAGCCCGCTGATCATCTATCCCATGATCGACCGCCTGCTCGGCGGCTCGTCACACGATCTGTTCATTCCACAGCGTCCGATGACACCCATCGAAACGCGACTGATCAGCAACGTCACACGCCGGGCATTGGATACTCTCTCAGAAGCGTGGGAAGGCGTCCGCTCCATCAAGTTTGAAATCACCTCAACGGAGAGCAATCCGCAACTCGTCCAGATTGTCCCCCCAAACGAGGTGGTAGTCGTCGTCGGTCTCGAGGTGAAAATGTCGAATCGCGCGGGGACGATGAACCTGTGCATTCCGTACAACGCGATCGAGCCGGTCATGGCCGAACTGAGCTCGCAGAGCTGGTTCAGCATTCAGAAGAGCGACGCGACTGAGGAAATTACCCGTCGCCTGGGCGAACAGCTGCAACGGGCGACCACGACGGTCAAGGGAATCTTGGCCGAAACGACGCTGAAAGTCTCGGATCTTGCTTCGCTGCAGGTGGGCGATCTCATCTTGACAGAAAAGCCTGCGACCGCGCCGATCGTGGTGAGCGTCGAAGGGGAGAAGAAGTTCCTCGCGACGCTCGGCCAGTACAAGGGTCGGCGTGCATTGTGCGTCCAGCGTGCGATTCGGCGTTCCGACCGGGTCTGACCGTTCTCGTGCCGGGGTCAGATAGGTCCCGCAAGGGGTTGACCTCACAAAGGGCGAGCAACTACAGTGACTGGAAGTTGGTCGGCCCCTGTGGGTCGGAGTGCGAGGTGAAGCAGCATGCGCGTGAGCAGGCTCAATGATCGCTGAAAGGCGACAGGACGTGGTCTGGCGGCCGACGGGCACCGTCGTCGCGCCTTGCCGGGAGGGGTCTCGATGACCTGAGCGACCGGGACAAGGCGTGTCGGTCGGCCCTTGAGTCGGCCATCCCGCCGGACCGCGAGCGCGTGTTGGTGACGCTCGTGGTTCGTTGATTTTTTGTCTCATGCCGGAACGGCGTGAGAAGACAACCTGGCATCCAGACATCCTGGAAAGGCAACAGTTGGAGTCAGAAAAGTGAACGCACAGGAAATGCTCAGAATCCTCGACTCGATCGCCCGCGACCGCAACATCGACCGTTCGGTCCTGATCAGCGATCTGGAACAGGCGATGGTCTCGGCGGCTCGCAAGTCCTTCAACACGCTCGACGCCGAGGAGTTCACCTGTACGCTCGATCCGCTTGCGGGCACGTTCGAGCTTCGCCGCCACGGTGAGCCCCTGGAGATGCCACCCGAAGCATTCGGGCGCATCGCGGCACAGACCTTCAAGCAAGTCATGATTCAGCGATTCCGCGATGACGAGCGCGCATCGATCCAGGAAGAGTTCGGCAAGCGGATCGGGACGATTGTGACGGGAACGGCCCAGCGTTACGACAAGGGCGTGTTGATCGTGACAATTGACCGTGCCGAAGCTGTGATGCTGCGCAATGAGCAGATCCCGGGTGAACAGTTCATGCCCGGCGATCGGGTGCGCGCGCTGATTCTCGACGTGAAAGATGTTGGAAGCCAGGTGAAGATCTACATCAGCCGCGCGCATCCGGACTTCATCCGTCGGCTCTTTGAGGTGGAAGTTCCGGAAGTGGCCGAGCGCATCATCGAGATCAAGGCGATGGCGCGTGAGGCCGGGTATCGCACCAAGATCGCGGTCAGCTCGATCGACTCGAAGGTTGATGCGGTCGGCGCGTGCGTGGGGGTACGCGGAAGCCGCATCAAGAACATCGTCGACGAGCTCAACGGAGAGAAGATCGACATCGTGCGCTGGAATGAGTCAAGTCAGATTCTCATCCAGAACGCGCTCAAACCGGCGGAAGTGCAGGAGATCAGCCTGTGCTTCGAACTTGGACGGGCAACGGTGGTTGTGCGTGATGACCAGCTGAGTCTTGCGATCGGGAAGCGCGGGCAGAACGTGCGTCTGGCGGCAAGGCTGACGGGCTGGGATGTGGACATCCTGACGCCGGAGGAGTTTACGCGCGGGCTTGAGACGCTCTCAGAGACTCTGTGCTCAATCGAGGGCGTGAATGAAGAGATGGTCGACCGTCTCGCGGCATTGGGGATGGTCAGCGTGTTCGACATCGAGGAAGTCGGCGAAGAAGTGCTGATCAGCGAGCTGGAAATCTCTGAAGAAATCGCAGCGGCGATGGTGGAGCGGTGCGCGACCAAGGCCAAGGAAGTGGCCGAACAGCAGCAGCGTGAGAAGGAAGAAGCCGAGCGTCGCAAAGCCGAAGAAGAGGAAGCGGCCCGCCGGCTTCTGGCAGGCGAAGACGTCGGAGAGATGGATCCGGACGTGGCAGCAGCGGCGATTCTTGGAGCCGGGTCTTTGGACGAATCGACCGGGGGAGCAGAAACGATGTCCGAGCCTTCGACTCCGTCGGAGGAGGAAGACGCGCGGGCGCGCGAGATTCTCGGGGACTAAGGGACTTTGATCATTCGGAGTCAGATGGACTCTCACAGCGGAGGCAGGCTTGGCAAAGCGGGTGTTCGAAATAGCAAAAGAGCTGGGCATCAAGTCCAAGGCGATCGTCGAAAAGTGTCGCGCCGAGGGCATCCCGGAAGACGTGATCAAGAATCACATGTCCACGGTTTCGGCCGGACTTGAAGCGACGGTCCATGACTGGTTCCGTGCCGGCGATGCCGCGGGAACGGCTGTGGAAACCGCCGAGCAGGTGGACATCGAGAAGGTGCGCGCCAAGCCGGCACGGCGTGCGCGCGCCAAGGCCAAGCCGGTCGAGAAGAAGGTTGAAGAAACCACATCGGCCCCCGAACCCGCACAGGCCGAAACTGCCGTCGAGGACGCCGAGCCGACCCAGCGGAGCGCGCCTGCCAAGCCGGCCAAGCCGACAAAGGTTGCTGCTGCGGTCAAAACGCCGGATACGGCTTCACGCCAACCCGAGGCGGACGAAACAGCAGGTGAGGTTGAGCAATCCCAGCCGGCGGCGCCCGCAGCCAAGACGACCCAGCCCGAATCACCCCCGAAGCCTGCGCCGATGAATGTGCCGACCCGTCCGCAAGTGATCAAACCGGCCGGGCCTCAGTTGGAAAAAAAGGAAGCGGTGCGTTTGTCCGGCCCGAAGGTCGTGCGCGTCGAAGCACCCGAGCCGGCCGATGCAATGCGTCCCCGTCGCGGCGGCGGCCCGCGCTCGCCCGGCGGAGGCGGAGCGTTCATACCCGCAGGCCCGATGGAGGACGATCGCGGACGCAGCCCGCGCCGTGGCGGCCCCGGGGGCGCACGTCGACGCGGGGGCACCGGACGACGCCATTCCGAAATGGAAGGTGGCGGCGGCTCATGGTCTGAACAGGACCTGGCCGAACGCGAGATGCGGCTTCAGCGCTCCGGTGGGTACCTCAAGCAGCGCCGTCAACAGCTCCGTCGGCAGGAAAGTGAGCGGCCGGCCTCTCCGGCCCAGGCGGGCGGCAAGGTCACCATCGCCGCGCCGTTCACGATCAAGGAGCTTTCGGCCGCGACGGGAGTCAAAGCCGCCGACATCATCAAGAAGCTGTTCCTGCAGGGCGTGATCGCCAAGATCAACAACAGTATCGACCCGGAAAAGGCACAGGAGATCATGATCGACTTCGACATTGAGCTCGAAGTCACCGAAGCCAAGACCGCAGAAGAGCGGATCTCCGAAGAGTTCAAGGACCGCCAGCGGATCGACGAGCGTCCGCGCGGGCCGGTGGTCACGATCCTGGGGCATGTCGACCACGGCAAGACGAGCCTGCTCGACCGCATTCGCCATGCCAACGTGGCCGAGGGCGAGGCCGGGGGCATCACGCAGGCAACCAGCGCGTTCTCTGTGCCCGTCCAGGTCGGCGATGAAGAAAAGACGATTGTGTTCATCGATACCCCGGGGCACGAGGCGTTTACGTCCATGCGCGCCCGAGGCGCCAATGTGACCGACATCGTGGTGCTGGTCGTTGCCGCCGACGACGGCGTCATGCCGCAGACCATCGAGTCCATCAACCACGCCAAGGCTGCAGACGTGCCGATCATTGTGGCGCTGAACAAGATCGACAAGCCCGAGGCAACAGAGGCAAACATTCAGCGGATCCTGGGCGAGCTTGCCGAACATGGGCTCAATCCGACCGAATGGGGCGGAGATACCGAAGTTGTGCGCACAAGTGCGGTCAAGAACGAAGGCATCCAGGAGCTCCTGGAGATTCTCGACCTGCAGGCGCAGCTGCTTGAGCTCAAGGCCGATTTTGACGGCCCGGCCAGCGGGACGGTCATCGAGGCGAAGCGCGAAGAAGGCAAGGGGTCTGTGGCAAACATCCTCGTGCAGGAGGGCAAGCTGAAAGTTGGTGATTTCATCGTGGCCGGACGTGCCTACGGCAAGATCAAGAGAATCACCGACGATCGGGGCGTCACGCTGAAGGCAGCGCTTCCCCCGGCCCCGGTGCAGATCATGGGCCTCGACCAGCTTCCCGACGCCGGAGACAAGTTCTATGTGACAGACACGCTCAGCAAAGCGCAGCAGGCGGCCCAACAACGCAGGGAGCAGGAACGCCACGAGCAACTCGTCCAGCCCAAGGTCACGCTGGATTCGCTGTTCAACCAGATGGCCGAATCCGAGCTCAAGGAGATCAAGGTCGTCCTCAAGGCCGACGTGCAGGGATCCGTCGATGTGATCAAGAACGAGATCGAGAAGATCTCAACCGAGGAAGTCCGCCTGAAGGTGCTGCACGCAGCCGTGGGCGGAATCACCGAGAGCGACGTGCTCCTCGCAGAGGCATCAAAAGCGATCATTGTGGGATTCAACGTCATCCCATCGGGCAAGGCGCGCAGGCTTGCAGAGACAAAGGGCGTGGAGATCCGCAGCTATCGCGTGATCTACGACATCACCGACGATTTGCGCAAGGCGGCGGAGGGGCTGCTCGAACCCGAGCTGCGCGAGGAAGTGCTCGGACACGCCGAAGTGCGTCAGGTGTTCAAGATCTCAAAGGTCGGGTCGGTGGCCGGGTGCTACGTCACCGACGGCGTGGTCGAACGAGATGCGCTCATCCGTGTGACCCGAAACGACATCGTCATCGAACACGACCGCAGGCTCGAACAACTCAAGCGCTTCAAGGACGATGCCAAGGAAGTGCGTGCCGGCATGGAGTGCGGCATGAAGATCGCCGGCTACGACGATATCAAGGAAGGCGATATCCTCGAGTGTTACAAGAGCGTGGAGGTCAAGCGCACATTGTGACCGGCCGGTTCGTGCGGACGGCACGCACGCGTTCGCATTCGGGGGCGCCGTTTGTTACGACTCGTACTTGCACGACCATGATTATCGGCATTCTCCAGTTCGAGCTGATCATCCACGACGCCCAGTCGCTCAAGGACAAGCGGCGCGTCGTGCGGTCGGTCAAGGACCGCCTGCACCGTGAGCACCTGGTTTCGATTGCCGAAATCGCAGCGCAGGACAACCCGTCTGTGGCTGTTCTCGGGCTTGCGTGCGTCGGAGCTGACGGCAGGCGCATCGGACAGACGCTCGATCGGATCGTTGACAAGCTCCGTGCGGTACGCGATGCCGAGCTTGGGGCGATGCGCCGCGAGCTTTTGCACGGCCGGGCGGATGATGACCACGATCAGAGCGACAAGACAGCCGACGTTGACAACCTGACGCGTCAGATGTTGTCTGAGTTGAACGGGGAGACTTCGGCGTGAGCCGTCGCACGCTTCAGATTGCGTCGACGATTGAGCGGGCAGTCGCGGAGATACTTGCCCGCGGGCTGAATGATCCGCGCATGAAAGGCATGCCGACGATCACCAGCGTGGACGTCAAGGAAGACTTTTCGGTAGCCACAATCGCGGTCACGATTCTCCCCGAAGAGAGCGAATCGGTGACGCTGCACGCGCTTCGTGCAGCCAGCGGGTATATCCGTCGCCGGGCGATGAAGCAGGTGCACCTGCGCGAGATGCCGCGCATCGAGTTCGTTCTGGACACGGGACTGAAGAACCAGGCTCGCGTGCTCGAGCTGCTCAACCGGGCAGCCCAGGAGCGTGCGCAGCGGTCGGGCGAGGATCGGGAAGGTGAGGACGCACAAGAAGACGGGCATGGGGAGAATCTCGCGTGAGCGCTGGCGTCGAAGAGCTCCGGGCCGCCGTCGAGAAGCTGTGCGGACAGGACCGCGAGCCGTTTTCATCGGCCGGCTCGCAGCCGAATGCGGGGGACTGTCGCATGGTCCGTCAGATCATCACGTCGTTCATGCTGTGGGAATCGACGTTGAGCCGGGCCGAGCGCGCCATGCAGGCGATCGACTGCGAGCTGACCGATGCCAACGAGCTCCGCGTCTGTTTGCCTTCCGAGTTGATTTCGATCATCGGGCCACGCTATCCGCGGGCGGAGGAACGATGCCTGCGCCTGCGTGCGACGCTCAATGCGATCTTCGAGTCGGAGCACAGGACGGCCCTGCCCGAGCTGGAAACGCTCGGCAAACGGGAAGCACGCACCGCACTCGAATCCCTTGACGGCATGCTTCCCTTTGTGGCAGCCCGGGTGGTGCTCATCGAGCTGGGAGGACACGCCTTCCCGGTTGATTCGCGTGTGACACGGCTGCTCCAGTCCCATCTTGATCCACAGGAGACCGCATCCTCCGTCGGCTCAAAGCTTGAACGGGCCTTTCGTGCCGGGGAAGTTGCGCCGATCTACGCGGCGTTGGAGCGCAGACTGGACAAGCCGGCCCGCACGTCCCGATCTGCGTCCCGTTCGCGCAAAGCCGGATCCCGATTGCCGTGAGCGCTCTACCGCACGATTCTCGACCCCGCTCGCGATGTCTCAAGGCAGCATGTATCGGCCTGCTGGCATCGTGGGTATTGACTGCCGGATGCACATCTCCCGGCGGCGCGGGCAACCAATC
>RFGK01000266.1 GCA_003697045.1 Planctomycetota bacterium | reverse complement strand
TCCTCAGGTGCGACTCTGACGCCACCATCACCGGGACCGGCAGCATTCACCTGTTCAGGCCGGGAAACGATGCACAACTCAACTCCGGTGCTGGCGCCACACTCACGATCGGTCAGGACCAGACTGTTTTCGGTCGAGGGGAGGTCAACGCAGCACTCATCAACATGGGAACGATCGATGCGAATATCTCGGGGTCGGCTCTGACCCTTCAGTCCGAGCCGAAGACAAATCATGCGATCATGCAAGCGAGCAATGGCGGAATCCTCGACCTTTCGAATGTGACACTGACCCAAGGTCCAGCCGGAGTGATTCGTGCCGACGGCGGGAGTGTCAACGCGCGGGTTGGTTCGTGCTCTGTCACGGGAGGGACAATCGAATCGATCAATGCCGGTGTGCTTCTGATTCGACCCAGTGTCACCCTGAGCCTGGATGATGTCATTCTCGACGGCGAGATGAACATGCATGGGGGCGGAACTCTGGTCGTCGGGCCGCTCGGAGTCAGTCACAACGGCATGATCACCGTCAACTCAAACAGCTCGAGTGCGGATGCAGTTGTTCAGATTGCCAATGGCGGCACGCTGGATGGTACCGGCGAAGTGTTGCTGAATCGTCCCTCAAACGATTCGCAAATCCTCACGGCAGCTGGGGAGGCGGGCACGCTTGCTGGAAGTCTGCGTGTGACCGGACAGGGCAATATCAACGGCGACATCACCATTGCCTGCGTGCTCGAGCCTGGCAGTACCCTCCCTCAGAGCATCGGGCACTCTGGCACGATCACCTTCGATCCGGGCGGACGGTACAGGGTTCGCATTGTCTCGACGGGGTCGCACGGCCGGTTTGACGGCTCGGCGGATGTGATCCTCGGCGGCACGCTCGAACTTGTGTTCGAAGGTGGGTATACGCCCAGCGATTACGACTCTTTTACCATCATCACGGCAGGTTCGGTCTCGGGTGATTTTGATGCCGTTGATGCCCCGCCGCTCTCGTCCGGCCGCGTCTACCGCATTGTCAAGACTGCCACGGACGTGGAAGTCATCATCAGCTGCGGGCCCGACCTCAACAATGACGGGCTGCTCGACTTCTTTGACGTGCTTGAGTTCCTGCAGGCGTTTTCAAGTCTTGACCCCATCGCGGATTTCAACGAAGACGGGCTGCACGACTTCTTTGATGTTCTGGCGTTCTTGAGCGCGTTCAGCGCCGGCTGTCCGTAGTCAGACGGCCGATACAGGTTGGCATGCCGAGGAGGCGCTCCGCGTTGGGGCGCCTCCTTTTCTTTTCGCTCCGCGCACGCGACGATCGACCGGATTGCGGTGGATCGGTCGCGTGCTCGTCAGCCGATCGCCAGCAGCACGCGCGCGCCGGAGGCGACAAGGAGCCCCCACACGAGATTGACCAGCGTTCCACCCAGGTAGAAGCCTGGGTCGCGCTTGATGGCATCGGAGCGGACCAGAGACTTGGCAGCGAAGATGAGCGCCAGGCCTGCTTCGTTGCCGCTCAGCACGAGCGTGACGGTGATGATGTTCTCGCACTTGCCAATGACGGCGCTGGGATCGAATCGAGGCCATCCCCGCGCGGGCGCTTCTCCCTCGGGCGGCCAGGATGTGCGGGTCCCGCGTGGGAGCACGAAGTAGCGCACGAGCGGGCCGGAGAGTGCCAGGGTGAGGGCATAGGCAGCGAAGACGAGGGCTGCCTGTGCGAACCATTGCCCGGTGGTTGAGGCATGCATGAGCGTGTGCGCCTGGGCAGCGTCCAAGCCTGTCGTCGGAGTGATCATGCCAAGACTTCCGCACCGATTTCGTTCAGGCGCGAGTGTATCGCGATTTCGATCCGTCGCATGGTGCCAAAGCCGGCGCGCATGAGCGACTGTGACACAGTTTGCGCAGAAACGTGGAACTGTGCTGCAACGGCCAGTTGGGTCTCGCTGTTTCGAGCAGCGTGAACGAACTCTCGCTGGCGTTGGCTCCAGTCGGCCATGAACTCGGCGTGTGCCAGGGCGGCAGCCTCGATCAACGCTTGCGAGCCCGGCTCCAGGCCTGGAATTGCCAGCGTAAACGGGAGTCGTTCGGCTTTGGCACGGCGCAGTGCATCGGCTGCCCGGTGGAATGCGGAGCCGTCAAGATTGCCAGCATCGCCGGTCTCAAGCCCGATGTCGATGGTGCCAGAGCCGAGCGCCCAGCGAAAGCGTTCGGGCCAGACCAGTTCGTTCAGGGCCACCGCCACATCGAAGGCGCAATCCGGGCGAATGAGTGCGGCGGAAAGCTCGTCAATTCCCTTGGCATTGGTGATCGGGACCATCCACTGGCCGGGGAACGCACGCGCGATTTCACCGAGTGCGGATCGGAGTTTGCCGGCAAAGGCCCGTCGCTCGGTGACTTGCCTCGAGTCCTCAAGATCTGCGATCAGCGCAAAAGGCATGATCTTACAATATCATGCGAAAACGCCTGTGTCGAGCAGATTTGTGGGCTGTTTTCGGGTTTCAGGCTTCTGAGAACTCGTCGTCGGCCGGATAGGTGCCGCGGCGGAGCTTGACGAACGCACGGAGCAGGTCGTTAAGAAGGCTGGAGGCTCCGAACCGGAACAGTGTCGGCGAGAGCCAGGGGCTGGGATTGCCCGGCGTGAGCGGGCCGAGGGTTTCGTGAACCATGCACAGGTAGTGCCATGCCTGCTTGGCCGAGCGGATCCCGCCGGCGGGCTTGAGGCCGATCATTCGTCCGGAGCGGAGGAACTCGTCACGGATGGCTTCGAGCATGACGAGGCAGACGGGCATCGTCGCGGCGGGCTGAACCTTTCCGGTGCTGGTCTTGATGAAGTCGCCATCGCGGATGGAGGCGATGGCCAGGTCGCTGGCGCGGCGCACGTTGTCAAGCGTTTCGAGTTCGCCGGTCTCGAGGATGACCTTGAGGTGGACGTTTCGGCCGACGTCGGCGCCGACGCTGGTGCACAGCTCTGCGACTTCGCGGATTTCTTCGCAGACCTGTCGATCGCGGCCGGAGAGAAAAGCGCCGCGATTGATGACCATGTCGATTTCATCGGCACCGTCTTCGATTGCTCTTCGTGCGTCGCGCAGCCGCACTTCCAGCGGATACTGCCCGCTCGGAAAGCCCGTCGCAACGCTGGCGACGTTGACGCTGGATTCGGAAAGCATTTCCGCTGCGATGGGCACCATGGCCGGATACACGCACACCGCAGCAACGCTTGGCAGCCGTTCGCCCAACTCGATTTCGTCGCGGTCATAGGGTCGCAGTGCCTTGCGACACAGCGAGCGGACCTTCTCGGGCGAATCCTTTCCCTCCAGCGTGGTCAGGTCCGTCATGGAGATGGCCAGCCGCAGGGCATGAGCCTTGGCTTCCTTCTTGATCGAGCGGGTGGTGAAAGACCTGGCCCGCTGCTCGGCGGCAATCGCATCGACGGTCGGGCTCGGGGGAAGAGCACTCATCGGACAATGCTATGGAGCAAAACCGGCGTTGGTCCGCCTGGAAAGCAAGTCCATGCTCCTGGAGCGGAGTCGCATCCATGGCTCGCGAGCGGCAGCAAAGCCCGCATCGAGGCGGCGGTGGGCCTGTTTCGTCCGGGTCAGTGGGCAGACGCAAGCGACGATTGGAGGAACTTTGCGACGGCTCTTGTGCATTGCTCGGCCCAGTCCGGCTCGATCCAGAGCCCGTTGTGATTCCCGCCGGCGATTTCCACGAGCGTTGCGTTCGCGGCGGCCTGCGCAATGGCACGGCTGTCTTCGATCGGGCAGATCTCATCGTGACTGCCATGAATGATCAACAGCGGGCACGATAATCGACTCGCAAGGCCCGCACGATCAAACGCTCGCCGTCGACCGGGCCGCATCCCGAGGAGGAACAGAGCGATCGAGAGCGTCAGGCCTGATGGCAGATGGGCCTGGCGCAGGACGTTTCTGGCGGGCGTGTGCTGAAACCGGAATGGCGCCTCTGCGATGACCGCGACAACTTGCGGGTGCGTACCTGCTTGGATTGCCAGGCCCGCGCCGAGCGACCAGCCGTAGAGCACGAGTGGGCCTTCGAGGGCATCGAGCAAGGCTGACAGATGGATAGACTCGTGCAGGCCGAGCCGGCAAGTGCCCTTTGCCTTGCCGTGTGCAGGCAGGTCCCACGCGATCAGACGCGAAGCGAAATCGGCAAGGCGTTGTGCCCTTGGCAACGCGCCCAGGCGAGAATCGCCCCAGCCGTGCGAGAACACGATGGTCGGACCATCAGGGTCGCGCCCCCGCATGTCCCACACGGGCAGGGACAGGCCGGCCGATTCAAGACTCCATTGCTCGAACGGGATCGACGGCTCCAGCTCGTCGGGCGCGCCCGGCAGGTTTTTTGCAACGGCCGAGGCGTAGGTGCGTCGCGGCGGGTGGGACAGGCCCCACATGACGGCAAAGACCAGGGCGAGCAGAAAGATCAAGCCTCCGAATGCCAGAAGCAGGATGAAGCCAAGCGGTTGCAAGATCGTCTACGCTCCGTTGCCGTGTGAGGCTCACGCGAGAGGGTAGGTTCACGACTCGCGTTGATGGCTGATCATGGTCCGGCTGACGACCGCGGCGTTCTTGCAACACCGGATCGCGGTGCGGCGACGAGGGGCAGCGGCGATGACATCGAAGGGGGCTACAGCCCCAGCAGGTTCTTCACGTCGTTGAAGGTGACGATAAGGAAAAGCGAGGCGATGAGGATGAGCCCGGCCATGGTGACGGCGTTTTGCACCGGGACGGGGACGGGTCGGCCCCGGATCTGCTCATAGACGATCATCAGGAACTGACCGCCATCGACGATGGGCAGGGGGAGGAAGTTGATGACCGCAAGGTTGACACTGATGACGGCCATGAAAAAGAGCACCCAGACAAACCCGCGATCAGCGAGCAGCGTTCCGATGTGTGCGATGCCGACGGGCCCTTTGAGATGCTCGATCTTGACCGTCTGCTGAAAGAGCCTTGCAAAGGTGACGTAGGTCATGATGAGCACGCGACGGGTTTCGCTCAGCCCGGTTGCGAGGGCTTCGGAAGGATTGGAGCTCTTGAGCAAAACCTGGGCGGGTTCGAAGAGGGCTTCGCTGAATGGGGGTCGCCATGAAAGCGTGTGAAGCTCGGCGACGTCGTCGGCGCTGAGATGCCATATGCGCTCAACACGTGGGCGAGGCGTCTGAGCGGATGGCCATTCGAGCGTGACGGCAATGTCGGCGGGCTGGCCGGCTGCCAGCTCGTCGGCGGTCGCATCCAGCAGCGCATTGCGCACGTCGATGAGAGTCTCGACTGGTTTTCCGTCGATTGCGATGAGGCGCTGCCCCGGCCCCTGGATGATCGTCGAGGCCGGCGGTGTGACAGCAGGGAGATCCGGGCCAGGCTTGAGACTCTCCGGGGGCATCGCAACCATCGCGTTGCGTGCGCGGGTGTCCGAGGGGAAGAAGCCGAGCATGCCCTTGCGGGAGACCGGGGCTTTGAGATCGACGCGCTGGAGGCGACCATCAACCTGGCGCAGGACGGTCAGGTCCAAGTCTTTCCCGGCGTGCGCACGAATCTCGCGGATTCCTGCGACGACACCCGGAAACTCGACGCTTCCGATGCGTGCGAAGATGTCTGCGGGTTTGAGCCCGCTGCGGACGCCTCGCTCGGTCAAGGCGTTTTCACCCGAATCGACGCAGAGAACCGGCACGAGGCCGAGGACATGTTCGATGATCGCCAGGGTGTCGGGCGTGGGGCCGGGGACGAGTCCGATGTCAAACTCGGGAAGGGGCTCGACACGGCAGGTCACCTTGGAATCCGGGCCGGTGAATGTGAGGTCGACCGGCTCGCCGCCGGAGTGTGCAAAGCGCTCGACGAGGTCGGCCATAGTCCGGACCGACTCATCGCCGTTGACGGCCGTGACCTGCATGCCGGGCTTGACGCCCTTGAGCCCGATGGAGGCGAGGGCCTGCTCTGCGTCGGGTCCCTTGAAATCGGCGACGGTGAGCGAGAGCGCCGGCTGAATACCAATGGTGAGCAGTCCGTCGAGGCTGGAGACTTCCGGCTTGATTTCAAAGTGCAGCGGTTCGGGACGCCCTTCTCGTTCCACGGTCAGGCGTACCGGCGCGTCCCGGGCGGTCATCGCAACGGCCACGCGCAGGTCGGCAAAGGTGTTGGGCGATCGCCCGTTGATTTCGATGACCCGGTCTCCCGGCTTGAGTCCTGCGGGGCCTGTCTCGTCGGCGTCGATGGCAACAGCCGAGGCTGCGGGCGAACCTGGTTCGACCGAGCCGATGACCGGAGGCTCGACCTTGAGCCCCACCATGAACACGATGACGAAAAGGATGGCGGCAATGACGATGTTGGCAACGACCCCGGCGGAAATGACAATCATGCGCTTCCAGGGCTTGCAGTTCTGATAGCTGTCGGGGGCGTCGGAGACGGCTTCGGGATGGAGGTCTTCCTGCCCGAGCATGCGCACATAGCCGCCGAGTGGGAGGAGGTTGAGCCGATACTCAGTCGGGCTGATGCCGGCAGCGAGTTTTTGTCGTGCGAGCTGACGCTCCTCATCGCTTGCGGATTGGGCCTGTCGGATGAGCCTTTCGTATTCGGGTTCGGTCGAGCCACGTCGCCAGCCCAGGCCCTTTCGGTAACTCAAGGCGGCCGGTCCGAATCCGATGGCGAAGGCGAGCACACGGATGCCTGCCCAGCGTGCTGCGAAAAAGTGCCCGCATTCATGGAAAAAGACGATCAGCCCGAAGCCGAGGATGACGACGAGCAGATCAAGCACGGTTCCGAGAGGCCCCTGGATTCCGAACATATGACGATGGTATCGGCCGAACGAGCCGCAGGGAGCAGGCGCCGAGCCGAAAGCCCCCAAAATCGGCGAGTGTTGTATGACCATCGCGAGACCGAACGAGCGAACCGGACTTGGAGACCGGCAGGTCCGCCATGGCACTACCATGGCGTATGCGCACCATCATCGAACCGTTTCGAATCAAGTCGGTTGAGCCGATTCACATGACCACCCGCGAGCACCGCGAAGAGGCGCTGCGCAAGGCTCATTTCAACCTGTTTCTGCTCAAGGCACACGATGTTCTCATCGACCTGCTGACCGATTCCGGCACGGGCGCGATGTCGAGCGAGCAATGGGCCGGCGTGATGCGCGGCGATGAGTCATACGCGGGGGCGGACTCGTTTTTTCATTTTGAGCGCTGTTTGCAGGAGATCACCGGCTTCGAGCATATTTTGCCGACACACCAGGGCCGAGCGAGCGAGCGGATACTGTTCGAGCTTGTCGGAGGCCCGGGCAAGGTGGTGCCGAACAACACGCACTTTGATACGACGCTTGCCAACGTGGAACACTCGGGCGCCCGCGCGGTGAACCTGCCGATCGAGCAAGCGTCGGATCCGAAGAACCGTCACCCTTTCAAGGGAAACATGGACGTGCGCGCGCTCGAGGCACTGATCGACGAGGTCGGCGTGGAGCGCATCCCGCTGGTGATGGTGACGGTGACGAACAACTCGGGAGGCGGACAGCCGGTGAGCCTGGAGAATCTGCGCGCGGTTCGAGCCGTGTGTGATCGGCACGGCTTGCCGCTGTTTCTGGATGCGTGCCGGTTTGCGGAGAATGCCTGGTTTATCAAGCAGCGTGAGGCCGGCCAGCAGGAGCGCCCGGTGCGTCAGATCGCACGGGAGATGTTCGACCTGGCCGACGGAGCGACGATCAGCGCGAAGAAGGACGGGCTGGTCAATATCGGTGGCGTGCTGCTGATGCGCGACGAGGCGCTGTTTCGACGTGCAACGAGCCTGCTGATTCTGACGGAGGGCTATGTGACCTACGGCGGGCTTGCCGGGCGTGATCTGGAAGCCATGGCGCAGGGTTTCAGGGAGGTCTTGCGCGAAGACTATCTGGCCTATCGGATTCGATCGACTGAGTATCTGGGCGAAAGGCTGCTGTCGATGGGCGTGCAGATCATCGAGCCTCCGGGTGGACATGCGGTCTATGTCGACGCTCAAGCGTTTTGTCCGCATATTCCGGCTGAGCAGTTCCCCGGGCAGGCCGTTGTGTGCGAGCTGTATCGGGCCGGGGGGATTCGCGCCTGCGAGATCGGCTCGGTGATGTTCGGGCGGCATTCCAGGCCGAAGATGGAACTCGTGCGTCTTGCCATCCCCCGCCGGGTCTACACGCAAAGCCATATCGACTATGTGCTCGAAGTGTTCGAGGATTTGCACAAGAAGCGGGATGATCTGCGTGGGCTGCGCATTGTCGAAGAACCGGAAGCCTTGCGGCACTTTACCGCCAAGTTTGAAGAGATTGTTTGAACATGCCGATTCGCCGGGTCGGTTGGCTACTTGCCTTCGTACCAGTTGGTGCTGATGGCAGAGTCGACGACGAGCGGCACGCGGAGTTTCATGGCACTTTGCATGCGATCGACGATGAGGGCGCGGGCGCTTTCGGCAGTGTCGGCCGGGGCTTCGAACACAAGCTCGTCGTGAATCTGAATCAACATCTTCACGCCAGACAGTTCGGGCTGCTGTGCTTCGATGCGGCGGTGCAGGTCGATCATGGCAAGCTTGATCAGGTCGGCAGCTGAGCCCTGCACGACGCTGTTGATCGCGACGCGCTCTGCCAGTGAGCGGCGTGTCGGATTGCTGGACTCGATGTCGGCGATGGGACGGCGACGATTGAGCATGGTCGCCACGTATCCCTTGCGCTTGGCCTGCTGGATGCACTCTTCGAGGAAGGTGGTGATGCCGGCAAAGCGGCGTTTGTAGTCGTCGATGATCTTTGCTGCGACTGTTTGGCTGCACCCGAGCCGGCGCGCCAGTCCGAACGCGGTGATGCCGTAGACGATGCCGAAGTTGACCATCTTTGCGCCGTTGCGTTGTTCACGGGTCACCTCGTCCAGTGGCACGCCGTGGATCTGCGCGGCGACGGCGGCGTGAATGTCTTCGCCAGCCTGAAATGCCTCGATCAGCGCCGGATCACGCGAGAGGTGCGCCAGAAGACGCAGTTCGATCTGCGAGTAATCGGCGGTGATGAGCACGCGGCCGGGAGGGGCGATGAACGCGCGCCGAATCTCGCGACCCAAGTCGGTCCGGATTGGGATGTTCTGCAGATTCGGGTCGCTCGAGCTGAGCCTGCCCGTTGCTGCGACCGTCTGGTTGAAACTCGCGTGGATCCTGTGCGTCTTTGGGTGAATCTCCTGGCGCAGGCTGACCAGGTAAGTTGAGACGAGCTTGGTGAGCTGACGATACTCGAGGATCAGCTCGGGGATCAGGCTGTCCACGGCTGCATCTTGCACAAGCTTGTCGAGCACCTCGGCGTCGGTCGAGTATCCGGTCTTGGTCTTCTTGATCGGCTTGATGCCAAGGCCCGGCTCGGCGGCGTCGGGCGCGTTGAACAGGATCGTGCTGAGCTGCTTGGGAGAATCAGGGTCGAACCCCCGCCCCACCGCTTCCATCGCGGCATTCGAAATCTCGGCTTTCAACTCGGTGATGCGTTTTTCGAGCTTTTTGCGCTGCCTTTCGAGTTCGTCCGGATCAACGAGCACGCCGTTGTATTCCAGCTCGGCAAGCACATCAACCAGCGGCATCTCCACCTCGCGGTAAAGCGAGGAAAGACCCAAAACCTTGAGTTGAGGCAGCATGATCTGGGCCAGGCGCAACGTGACATCGGCATCCTCGGCGGCATAGATGCTTGCCTGAGCAAGCGGGACCTGGTCAAAGGAACGCTGGTTCCGGCCAGTGCCGATCAGGTCCTTGATGGAGATATTCTCGCGTTTGAGCAGTGCCAGCGCGAGCGCATCCAACGAGTGCGACGAGCGTGACGCATCGATGAGATAGCTTGCGATCATGGTATCGCCTGCCTCTGACCGATCGCTTGCGGGCTGATGCCCGGCCAATCGCACCCCCGCGTTGCGCAAGACGAGCAGGTCGTACTTGATGTTGTGACCGACCTTCGGCCTGCTCGCATCTTCGAGGACCGGCCGGAGCTGCCCGATGACCTGATCTGACGGCAGAATGGGCTCGTCCGGCGGCGCCTTGACGGGCACGTACCACCCGGTGCCGGGCGCTGTCGAAAACGACAACCCGCACAGCTCGGCCCACATGGGGCGGATGGCCGTCGTTTCCGTGTCAATCGCGATCAGTGAGGCCGTTTCAAGTTCGGCGATGAGCTCGGCCAGATCGCCTTGCGTGCGCACGCAGCGGTAGTTGCCGTCGGCGGCTTTGAGGGGGTCTTGAGCATCCGAGTCGATTGCATCGAACAGCCCGCCATCGCCGCCGGCTGTGCTGGCAGCGGAGCAGGCGCGGTGTGTTGATGGTGCGGTTTCGCGTGGCGAAGCGGCGGTGAGTTCCTTGCTCTTTGCCGGGTCGATCAGAGCCTTGACCTCGTCCTGGTAGCGATTGAACCCGAGCTCCTTGAGGATGGGGATGAGCACGTCGAGCCGCACGCGATCTCGAGCAGCCGACTCAAGGTCAAACTGCAGAGGCACATCACGACGCAGCGTCACCAGTTGCCGGGACAAGCCAAGCAGCTCGGCTGCGGCAGCGATTTTCTCTCGTCGCTTGCCCTTGATTTTCCATTCCTTGGGAGGCTTGTCGGCGAGCACCTCATCGAGCACTGCATCAAGCGAGCCAAACTCGGCGATGAGCTGGGCTGCGGTCTTTGGTCCGACGCCCTCAGCTCCGGGAACATTGTCGGCTGTGTCGCCCATGAGCGCAAGCATGTCGATGACCTGCGCCGGAGTGAGCCCGGTCTGTTCTCGAAGCGTGGCAGCGGTGATCAGCTCATCGGTGTGCACATCGTACATCTCTGTTGTGGGCGAGCTGGGCGCGAGCAGTTGCTTGAGATCCTTGTCCTTGCTCACGATGCGAATGCGCACGTCGGGATGCTGTCTGCCGATCATGGTGGCGATGGTCGCGATGACGTCGTCGGCTTCGAACCGTTCCGCGCCAATGACCGGCACGCCGAGCGCTTCAAGCAGCGAGAGCGCTCGCTCCACCTGCGGGCGGAGGTCTTCCGGAGGTTCGGGACGATTGGCCTTGTATTCAGGGTAGAGCTCGCTGCGAAATGTTCCGCGATCGCCGGACACGTCGATTGCGACGGCAAGATAATCCGGAGGTGCACCCATCTGGCCTTCGCCGCGCAAGAGCTTGAGCAGCATGCCCACAAACCCGAAGGTCATGTTGGTGGGTTCTTTTGTGACCGGGCTGGTCATGGGCGTGCGGATGGCGTGGTAGGCGCGGAAGAACTGGGCATAGCCGTCGATGATGTAGAGCGTCTTCATCGAAAGAGGATAGGGGAAGGCCGGCAGCGCGTGCGGGCGGTTGGTTGTGGATTGAAGCCCCAGAATCGCCGGGCGTCGGTGAGGCGTGGCGTGCGGGCCGGCTTGGAAGGCCTCAGAATGGAATCACACTTGGGTTGGTGAGCCACTCGTAGGCTTCGATGACGGCACGGATGTGCTTGGAGGCGGGGAACTCGTTGCGGACGCGCTCACGTGCCGAGCGACCGAGCGCGCGGGCCTCGTCAGGAAAATCGAGCATGTGTTGCAGCTCTGCCTGCCAGGTTTCCGGTGAGGGGTCAGTGAGCACACGTGCGGTTTGATCGGGAACGAGTGCGGCGACCATCGGGTCGGCGTTGGCGATGATGGCCATGCCATTGGCCATCGCGTCGAGCAAGAGCGTGCGCTGTTCGCCTCGGCAGTCAGGGTAGAGAAGGATGTCGGCGCGTACGACCAGATCGCGCCTTTCTTCGGCTGCATCGATAAGGCTCAACCGATCGAGAACTCCCTTCGCACGTGCATGCTTCCACAGACCAGCTCGAAGCGCTGCATCGGCATCGACAAACAGCATGGTATCATCGCGCTGAGCGATCACATCGCACGCCCCCTGAAACGCGGCGGAGAACTCAGCAGCGCTGCGCCCGGAGCCGGCCAGCATGACCGATGCAACCCGATCCTCGCGCAGGATCGGGTGTGGCGACTTTGGAATGTGCACCCCCCATGGTGTCAGGCGGACCAGGAGCCCCGCGCCTTCACGCAAGAGCGCACGCTCGATGCCCGGAGCCGGTGCGAAAAACGCAACGCGCGCATCTCCTGAGCGAAGGGCACGGGCACGCTCGACCAGACCCGGTCTCCAGACTTCAAGCACGGCAACCGCGTCGGTGCGTCGTGCCAACTCGACTCCAAAACCCCAGGCCGAGCCTCCGAAAATGTGAACAAGATCGATCGGCGGCGAATCGGGATCGAGCGCCCGCAGCTCGTTGAGCAGTCTTGTGACTCGAGCCGAGCGGGAGAGCATGAGCCCACGATCTTCGTAGCCGACGACCTCGGTAATGACATCAAGCTCGATTGATTCAAGCAGTGAGCGAGGAATGGCGCAGCGCACCCTGATTCCTTCGTCGGCCAACCCAACCAGCAAGCGATGAGTGAGCGACCGCTCATGGGTGATGAACCCGTGGTCGGCAATGACGATTGTGTGCACGTCAGCCTCCCTCGCTGGACGGAGCCGGCTCGATGTTGGGAAGTCGATGCCTTTGTGACACTGTATCGGTCCAGAGCGTTACCCAATGTTGACTGTTGACTTCCACAAGTGCGGGATGTGGCGCATCTTCGGGCGGGCGATGCCAAGGCCACCACGGCCGAAAATGCCCTGAAGAGGTGTGTATCGGCTCAAACTGGGACGGGTCATTGATGACCTGACTGATCGTCTGGAGCCGCTCGACACGTTGCTCGATGCGCGGAATGCACGCGAGCAATCCACGAGTATACGGATGCAGCGGATTGGCAAAGATCGACTCGACGCGGGCATACTCAACGGCTCGCCCGGCGTACATGACGCACGCGACCTCGGCACGCTCGGCCACGATGCCGAGATCGTGTGTGATCAGCATGACGGCCAGCCCACGCGACCGCTGAAGCTCGGCGAGCAGGTCGAGAATCTGTGCCTGAATCGTCACATCGAGCGCCGTCGTCGGCTCGTCGGCAAGCAGCAGGCGCGGCTCGCACGCAAGCGCCATGGCAATCATCACACGCTGGCGCATCCCCCCGCTGAACTCATGGGGGTAGGCGCCAAGACGATCCCTGGCGCGGGATATTCCAACATCGCTCATCGCCTTGATTGCGATCTCACGTGCCTGCCTTCTTGAGCACCGCTGGTGAATCCGGACTGCCTCGATGATCTGATCTCCGACCGAATAGACCGGGTTGAGACTGGTCATGGGCTCCTGGAAGATCATGGCGATTTCACCGCCGCGAATGGCGCGGAGTTCCCGGGACTCCAGCGTGAGCAGATCGCAGACAACTCCGTCAGAGCGCTCGAAGAGAATCTTTCCCCGATCGACGCGCCCCGGAGGGCAGGGAACAAGCCGCAGCGTCGTCAATGCGGTCACCGACTTGCCGCAGCCGGACTCCCCCACCACGGCAAGTGTCTGTCGCGGGTAAATGGTCATGTGCACGCCGTCGACGGCCTGAATGCGCGGGCCCTGTCCGTTGCTGAAGGACACAGCCAGGTCTTCGACAGTCAGCAGCGGCCGGGGCGAACCGCTCATCGGCGTGCCCTCCGCGGGTCGAAGGCTTCGCGCAATCCCTCGCCGACGAAGTTGAGCGCCAGCAGCGTCACTCCGAGCAACAGACACGGGAAGAAGAGCAGCCACCAGTGCGAACGATGGCGGTTCAGCTCGCTGAGTCCGTCGGCTGCGAGATTGCCCCAGCTCGGGAGCGGCGGCTTGATGCCGATTCCAAGGAAGCTCAGGAAGCTTTCCTGGAGGATGGCCTGCGGCACCGTCAGAGTGGCGTAGACAATGATCGGCCCGAGCAGATTCGGAAGCAGATGCCGCAGGAAAATCCAGTGGATCGGCGCTCCGATCGCCCTGGCCGATTCGACAAACGGCTGGGCCTTGAGACTGAGCACCTGCCCGCGCACGACGCGAGCCATGGTGAGCCAACTGACCCCGCCGATGGCCAGCAGCAGCGCGAGCACATCGATGCGTGTCCGCTGCGGGCCGGAGAGCTCTCCGGTGCCGAACCGCGACAACGCCTCGGCTTCGAGCTGTTCGCGCACCTCCGGGCCCGGCGAGGGATGAGCCGCAAGCGCAGCCTCAACATACGCCTCACGCTGTGCCGTGACACGCTCGATGTTGCTCCGTTGCCAGCGGTCGATGGCGCCGTCGGCCGCAACGGCAATGAGCACAACCAGCAGAATGTAAGGCAAACCGTAGAGCACATCGACGATGCGCATCATGAATGCGTCGATGCGACCCCCGGCGTAGCCGGCCGCGGCACCGTAGAGCGTTCCAATCAACACCGAAATGAACGCAGCGGCGATGCCGACGGCAAGCGAGATGGTCCCCCCCGCCAACAAGCGAACCAAGAGCGATCGTCCAAGCGCGTCCGAGCCAAGCACGAACGAGGGAGCATCGGAGCCGAGCTCTTTCAGCAGCGCACGAAGCGTGTCTGTGTCGGTGGCGTTTGCAACCTGCGAGGGGCGTTTGCCGGTGTCGTTTGCGACACGCTCGATGGCTGCATCAAGCGCGTCGCTTGGCGCGGCTGCAACCGTTCGCCGAACATGCTCATCATCCTTCGGCCACCACGCCGGGGGAAGCAACGCCTGGCGCGGAATGCCGCTCTCATAGCGACTGGTGACGGTTTCGCCCTTGGGGCTTGCGAAGGTAAAGGGAATCGAGCCAAAGCAGATCAGGAAGATGATCGCAAGAGTGCCCAGGCCGATCATGCCGGCCCAGCTTCGTGTCAACGGATTGTCGCGCGCCATCGGTGGTGCGTCGAGTGCCGGAACGGATTGCTCAGTGGACATCGCAGGCAGGATAGGCGATCGAGCATTCGACCGCCTGCAACGGGCCGCCGAGCATCGGTCAGGAACTCGGAACCAGGGGCACGAATCGAACCCGCCCCAGCTTCTCACGCTTGACGGACTCCTCGTCCACACGCCGGATGAGCACCAGAGCCTGGTCACCCGGGCCGGTCCCCACCGGCATGATCAGCCGTCCTGCGACTTTGAGTTGCTGGAGAAGTGCCGGCGGGATGTCCGGGCCGCCCGCAGAGACGATGATCGCATCGAATGGAGCATGCTCGGGCCATCCCAGTGTGCCGTCGCCGTGGGTGAGCAGCACGTTGTCGTATCCCAGGCGTTCGAGTCGCAGCTTGGCCTGGTCCACGAGCGGCTTGAGTCGTTCCACGCCGAAGACTTGCTTGACGATTCGACTTGCCACGGCTGCGGCATAGCCGGAGCCCGAGCCGACCTCAAGCACGCGATCCTCGGGCATGAGTTCGAGCGCCTCGAGCATGGTTGCGACGATGTACGGCTGCGAGATGGTCTGTCCCTGGCCGATGGGAAGCGGAGAGTCGTCGTAGGCGCGAGCCCGCAGGTCATCGGGCACGAACTCCTCGCGGGGCAC
>RFGK01000265.1 GCA_003697045.1 Planctomycetota bacterium | reverse complement strand
TCAAGCGCTTCGCTGTATCGTTCGGCACCGCGCGCGACGGAGTCTTCAGGTCCAGCGTGCGCAGGCACCGCCAACAGCAGCAAGGCCAATACAAGCGTCCGCACGATCACCGTCTCACCTCCGACGAGCGATACACGGTGCGCAGCAGCTCCAGCACACGGCGCGTATCTGACGGTGGCGGCGCTTCCGGGCCTCCGAATCGGAATGATTCCCGCCAGGTCAGCCAGCCCGCCAGCTCCTCAGCGAGCGCCGCGTCTTGCGTGGCCCGGCGACAGTCGGCTGCGGAGACGGCCTCCGGGCAGAGGCCGAGCTGCGATGCCAGCAGCGTGCGAACGGCTTGTTCAGGCTTTCCCCGACGCGCAAATCGGCGTGCCTGCCGGAACGCCCGGCGATGGTGCGCAGCTGGGGAGTCCATTCGCTGCCGGATGAGCCCTGACGCGACGTGCCCGATGAGCAAGACCGGTGGAACGACAAGAAGGGCATACAAAACCATGCGCAGGTCCGTGGGGTCGGCTGCTGCGACAAGATCCGGCGTCGAGGCGATCGACCAGAGTCCGGCCGACGGGGTGCCGAGCTTCTCGCGCGCTGCGGGGGTGAGCACCGAGGATGTCACCGCATCGGCGAGCGTCACGGTGCCCGCAGGACGCACGGTCAGCGGAATGGGCTCAGACTCGGCAAGCCGATACTCACCCGCATCTGCATCGAAGTAGGGCAGGCGAATGGGGGGGATCGCCTCGACCTGGTCAGACAGTGCCCGGATCGTCGTGTGAAAGACCGCTTCCTCACGCCCGGTCTGCTGACGCTGCCATCCACCTGGGTCGAGTTTGAATGCCTCCGTGAACGCGGGATCAAGATCGAGCCTGGGGCCGGTCTGCACAGCAAGGGGGTCGGTGCCGGTGATCGAGATGCGTACAGAGATCGGGTCGCCGACGCTGACGCTCGTGGGCTCTGCTGCAGCTTCGAGGCGGTAGGTTCCGATCAACCCGCCAAAATCGACCGGTCGGCCCTCGGTGGGCAGCGGCCGGACCTCCAACTCGACCGGGTCGGTGCGAGAGATGCCGCGTTTGAGGCTGAAGCTTTCGGGGTCGGGCGTATCAAACACGGCTGCCACGGGCCCCAGCGTGTACGTGCCCGGGACGGTCGGGCGAAGCTGAATCTCGAACGTGACCATGAGAACCGGTCGGCCCCGGCGCGATGAGCGCTGTACGCGTCCGAACACGAGCTCATCGAACAGCTCGGCACGCACGAACTGGCCGGAGCGATCGCGATAGGCAGCAGGGTCATTGATGGGCTCGGCCTCAAGCTCATCGGGCAAATCCCCGCTGCCCAGCGCAAAGCCGCGAACATCGGAACCGGCAAACCACGTCAACTTGAGTATGACGGGTTCTCCCACGTACACGCGCGACTTGGCAAGGCGAGCCTCAAACTCGAACCCATCGAGCGATTCGGGCTCGATTATCTCGACCGTGACAGGATTGGTCTTGTACTCAACCGAATCGATGACGATCGACGCCGGCGGGATCGTAATCGAGCCTACTCGATCGGCCGAGAGCGTGTAGGTAAACGTCTGAACTACGACGGTCGCGATGCGCGTCGTGCCATCGGCTTCACGCACGCGCCCAGGCCGGGACGAAAACCCTGTTCCCGTGCTGTGCATGTTGATCGAATCGGGAAGGTCAAGCCTCGGGTTCTCTACATCGGCCTGCCCGACGCTGCGAACGCGCACGGTGTAGGTGAAGGTACTTCCGAGATACGTCCGTTCTGGTTCGATCTCGGCTTCCACTTCCACGCCGCTTTGAGCGCGAGCGTGAGAAGCGAACAGGCCAAATGCGATGATGATGAGCGCAATGTATCTCATGCCTACCAGTCCCTTTCCACCCGCGCTGGCACAGTTCGCAGGCGACGTGCACGCTCGCGAGCTTCGCGTTGAGCCTGTTCGGCATCGAGAATCTGCTCGGCAAGAAGCTCGTCTGCCGACTTGTGCTCCTCAGGCTCGGCGCGTGTCTGCTGCTGGCTTTGCTCACCGGACTGCTGGTCTTGCGCAGGCTGTTGCTGCTGGTCCTGACCTTGTTGCTGTCTTTGCGCCGCCTGACGCAGCGTGCGAGCCGCTTGACGCAGCTTGTCGGCTGCCTCTTGTTGATCCTGTGCCGCCCGATCGGTTCGGCGGTCGGAAAGGTCCTGCATGGCTTCTTGTTGTTCGTTCATGGCTTCCTGCATCTGTCGGGCTGCTTCGGCGGCTTCAGACTGGTCGCCCAGACTTTGCGTCAGATCTTGCAACGCTTCTTGCGTCCTTTCGTTGAGCTCCTGCTGTTCTGCTGCTCGCTGTTCGGATTGACTCGGGGGCGTCTGCCTGCTCTGGTCGGCTTGACGCTGCTGTTCGTCGGCAAGCCTGTCAAGCTGGTCGGCTGCCTCCTGCATCTTCCTTTGCTGTTCGGATGCCTGCTGCATCTGCTGTTCGATCTGGCGGATGAGCCGGCGCACGATTTCGGTGTTGCGCGCCGCCTCTACGTCCGTCGGGTCCACGTCAAGGACCGAACGGAAAGCCGCTGCGCTTCGGCCGAGCAGGGTCAGCGTTTCCCGGGGGCTGACCTGGGCCGGCCCGGCCGGTGCAGAGGGGTCGTCCGACGCGGCCGGTGCGGGCGGCTGCTGGGCCAGACGCAACAGCGCGTGTCCGAGATTGAAGCGTGCGCTCGCGGCGATCGGGGAGTCTGCGTCCGCAGCGTTGCGGAAGCGTTCGATTGCGGTTGTCAGATCTCCTGCCTTCAAGGCTTCACATCCTTCGTTATACAAGACCTCCGGCTGGCGGGCACGCTCGACCGGGCGAGCCGTGGCGTTTGCCGGTACGGGCTGGGCAAGTGCAAGGATGAGAATCCAGATCATCATGAACTCCACTTCCCCTGATCTTCGATCAATGAATCGAGCATGAGAGCACCAAGTGCGACGGCAAGGAAAACCCAGAACATCTGTTCGTACTGAACGACGGAACTGGTTTCAAGCGTGGTCTGTTCGGCCGACTGGATCAACTCTCGGTACACGTCGTCAAGATCGACGTTTCCTGTCCCCACGTTCAGGAACACGCCGCCGGGTGTCGCACGGGCGATTTCCGCCAGCGTGTCCGAATCGAGCCTGCTTCGCACCTCTTGTCCCTGGTAGGTGAGAAACTGCCCGGGATGCTCCGGATCGGGCACCGGAGCGCCTTGCGTATCCGAGCCGAGTCCGATGGCGATGATTCGCACGCCGGAAGCGGCAGCCGCTTCGGCCGCTGCCACGGGCAAACTGCCCTGGTCTTCGCCGTCTGTGATAAGAATGAGATCGCGAAACTGCCCGTCTTCAGGCATGTCTTCGGGCGAGCGTTCAAACACCTGCGAAAGCGCTTTTCGGATTGCATCGCCGATCATTGTTCCGCCGCGTGGCGCAGAGGCAGGCGAAAGCTCCTCCAGCGTCATTTCGAAGAACCCGATATCGCGCGTCAGCGGACACTTGACCACCGCGGCCCCGGCAAATGCAACCAGGCCGACGCTGTCCCCTTCCAGCACGGAGGTCACATCTCTGATCCACAGCTTGGCACGCTCGAGGCGGTTGGGTGCAAGGTCCTCGGCGAGCATGGAACGTGACACATCGACGACGAACACCACTTCCCGCCCGCGGCGGGTCACGGGAATCTCGCGCTCGTTCCACTGAGGCTGCATCAACGCCACCACGAGCCCGAGCACGCCCACACAGACCAGCGCGAGTTTGACCACCGCGAGTGCCAGACTTCTCTGAGGCATCAGCGCAGAAGCGAGTTCCGGATCGGCAAAGCGTCGCAGCGCCCTTGCGCGCGCACCTTCGGCATACACCCATGTCAACACGATCGCCGGCACGAGCCACAACGCATGAATCCAGGCTGGTGAGCCGATATGCATCAGGCAAGTCTCCGGAGCACGAGCAGGCGGGCCAATACTTCCAGCGTCAGAGCAATCAGGGCCGCGGCTGCGAGCGGGGGATAGAGCTCCCGATATTCGGTGAACTCCTGTGTTTCGATGCGCGTTTTTTCGAGCTCGCCGATGCGCTCGTACACCTGCCGCAGCGTGTCCGCATCGTTGGCAGAAAAGTACTGTCCATTTGTGATGCGGGCAACGGCCTTGAGCAGCTCGCGATCGACAGGTGTGCGCGCCACATCGAAAATCGAGCGCGGACGATCGGGCTCATCGCCGATGCCGATGGTGTAAATGCGGATGCCCCATTGCGCGGCGAGCTGTGCCATCTCGATCGGTGAGACGGGGCGATTGTTGACGCCGTCGGTCAGCAGGATGATCACTTTGCTCGCGATGGTGAACTCCGGTTTGGCGTCGTCGTTGCTGAGCGATCGGTTGATCTCCTCCTCGGCGTTCTTGAGACGGGCAGCGGCGAGCTGAATCGCCGATCCGATGGCGGTTCCATCCTCGGCTCTGGTCTCGGCCGTTTCGACAGTCTCAAGCAACTCGACCAGCGCCGAATGTGTGCGCACGAGCGGGCAGATTGTGTCGGCATAGCCGGCAAAGGCGATCAGCCCGATCATGTCACCCCGACGACCCATGCCCGAGCCGAATCGTTCGTCTCCTTCGATGAACTCACGGACGACCTGTTTGACCACATCGAGGCGCGTGGCCACACCCCCCCCATAACTCATGGTCTCGTTCATGCTGCTGGAGCGATCGACCACGAGCTGTATGGCAACTCCTTCGGTGCTCGTGCGCACATGCCCGAGCACTTCCTGCGGGCGGGCGAGCGCTGCAATACCCAGCGACAGACACAAGGCGCGCAGCACGCCGGGCAGCCATCCGAGCCGCGTCCGCCATGTCCCGGGCAGCGTTGCCAGCACATCGTGCCTCGTATACATGATGCCGCCGCGACGTGATCGCCCGGGCCGAAACACAATGAGGGGCACAAGCACGAGCAGCGCAAACATCCACGGCCAGGCGAACGAGTCCATCACGCAGCCACCCCCTGACCCGTGATACGTGCGACAGCCTCGGCGAGTCGGTCGAGCTGGTCATCGCCGGGTTCGTCGGGGCCGTAGCACATTGCGTCGAGCTGCGCGAGTGCGGTTTGAAGCAGATCGAGCTGATGGGATTCGAGCCGTCCGCGTGCGAGGAGGAGCAGCTCGTCGCTGGTGGCCGAGAAAGGAACATCCCCGAAACGGTGAGAGAGGGAAATGACCAGTTCCCGTCTCAGCGATGCAGCGCGGTCGCGTGCCCCCTTCGGCCGATCAGGGTCGATTGCACCGGCCGGTCGATGGCGTCGGCGGACTGCTCGCCGCCGGTAGATGAGTGCTGCGAGTATGACAGCTG
>RFGK01000044.1 GCA_003697045.1 Planctomycetota bacterium | reverse complement strand
GGCGCCGCCGAGACCGCGGCCGACTTCGCCGGGGTGCTCTACACCGACGCTCCGCCCAACGGCGAGGCCGAGGCCGTCGAGCCGATGGACGCGATCGAGTTGGAGTCGCGGTCGCTGCTCATAATGCCCGTCAGATCGGATCTCCGTGCAACAACTCAAGTGATTCACTGAACCACACGCCCAAGACGACCGCTGAGATCACCGAAGATCTCGCGTTCGAAGACGGTGTCGAATCCCTGTTCCCATTGTTCGGTCCAGATGTTGTATTGTTGCACGTCTGTTCGAACATCGACCCTGTCAACGTCGCTGACGTCGGGAAACTTGAGTGTGATCCGACCGGCAAGGACATCCGGGCTTTCACCAAGAATACCGAACTTCCATGCCGTACGTGCATAGCCACTATCCTTGTCAATGATCTCGAGATCATACGAGCGGCCCAGCGTGTCGATAGCAGTTTGCCACGCCTTGTCGTAGTTTCCCCGCAGATCATCGCGTAACTCGATCGTCTTCCACCCCGCGGGCCTCTTGACAAACGAAGAAGAACCGCATGCTGTCAGCAACGGCAGGATGGCGGCCAAGAGTGCGGGAACGACGCCTCTTCGGATCAACCCAGTCTTCACGGCATACCCCCTTTTGTGTATTGCGTCATGAAGCGAAGATGAACACATTTCAAGAAGCATACGTCCCGACCATAAAGCGTGCAACGAGCATTCTCATGGCTGTGGATAACGCGGTCATCGTTGACATTGAATTGGAGGTAAAGCCCGGGCGGACTGGAACCTACAGGAGAATCGTTCCGGTTGCCCCGCAAGTCATTGCACCGCTGCCGATAGGTATGTGCGCCCGGGCCGCATGGACCACGAGACGACTGACACGAACAAGGCTAAGCCGGCGAACAACCCCCACGCCGGCAAGTGGACGCCGGTCGTCTCGCCGTACGTCAACGCACAAGGCCTCTCCGGCGGAAGCGCCAGGGTGTGGTATCTGTTCGCCAGCCCGTCCGACATCGCCGCGGTTGAGATTGTGTACCTGCGCGGTCGGCGTGTGCCGACTATTGAGAGCGGCGAGACGGACTTCAACATGCTGGGCATGCAGTGGCGCGGGTACTTCGACTTTGGCGTCGCGTTGCAGGACACGCGGGCCGCGCGCGAGATCGTCGCCAGCGGGAAGAAGGGCTTCCCGTGGCAGGCGTCGATCGGGGCGTCGGTGGACGAGATCGAGTTCGTCAAGCGCGGCGCCGAGGTGACCGTCAACGGCCGCACGTTCGCCGGCCCCATCTACGTGGCCCACCGGACCACGCTCAACGAGATCAGCTTCGTCGATCTCGGCGCCGACCAGCAGACGCGCGCCCGGATCGCGGCGCAGCACCAGGAGAAGCACGCGATGCCCGACCCCCGGAACGAGAACGCGACGGCGAACGACCAGACGCCGAAGAAGGACGAGCCGGCACCGGATCGCAAGGCGGCGGCGCCCGCGGGCGGCGCCACCATTGCGGCCAGCGACCCGGCCGCCGAGATCGACCGGATCACGGCGCGGGCCCGGGCCGAATCGGAGCGCCGCCAGCGCATCCGGGAGATGACGGCGGAGGTGCTCGCGCAGCGGCCGGAGCTGGCCGACGATTTGGGTAAGCTGGCGCACGCGGCGCTGGAGGCCGGCTGGAAGCCCGACAAGTACCAGCTCGAGGTGATGCGCCTGAGCCGCAGCTACGGCGGCATCGGAGGTCCGCGCCGCCAGGACAGCCGGGTCGAGGGCGAGGTGATCGAAGCGGCGCTGTGCCTGGCCGGGGGCCTCGAGCGCGCCACGCTCGAGGCGCAGTTCTCCGAGCAGACGCTGGAGACGGCAAGCCGGCGGTACCGGCACGGGCTGGGGCTGTGCGAGACGCTGCTGATCTTCGCCCAAGCCAACGGATACCGCGGCTACGGCCGCAGCGACCTGAAGGGGCTGCTCCAGTTCGCCTTCGCGGACGTCCAGGCGTCGGGCTTCAGCACGATGAGCCTGCCGGGCATCCTCAGCAACGTCGCCAACAAGTTCCTCCGGGCGGGGTTCGACGCCGTGGAATCGACGTGGCGCGAGATCGCCGCGATCCGCTCGGTCCGCGACTTCAAACAGGTGTCGAGCTACTCGCTGACCGGCGGCTTTGTGTACGAGGAGATCCCGCCCGGCGGCGAGCTGAAGCACGCAACGGTCGGCGAGACGGCGTACACGAACCAGGCCAAGACCTACGGCCGCATGTTCGGCATCGACCGGCGCGACCTGATCAACGACGACCTCGACGCGCTGACGGCAGTCCCGCGCCGGCTCGGCCGCGGCGGCGCCCTCAAGCTCAACGAGGTCTTCTGGAGCACCTTCCTCAACAACGCGGCGTTCTTCACCGCGGGCAACAACAACTATGCCGAGGGCGTGGACACCGCGCTGGGCATCGACGCGCTGACGCAGGCCGAGCAGCTCTTCCTCGATCAGACCGATCCCGACGGCCACCCGCTGGCCGTCGCGCCCGTGATCCTGCTGGTGCCCAACGCCCTCTACGTCCCGGCGACGCAGATCATGAACTCGACGGAGCTGCGCGACCCGGCGTCCACGAAGAAGACGCCCGTCGCCAACCCGCACGCCGGCAAGTTCCGCCCGGTCCGCTCGAGCTACCTGAGCAACCCGAAGTACACCGGCTTCTCCACGAAGGCGTGGTACGTGCTCGCCGACCCGAGCGACATGCCCGTCGTCGAGGTCGCGTTCCTCAACGGCCAGCAGCAGCCGACCGTCGAGAGCGCCGACGCCGACTTCAACAACCTCGGCATCCAGATGCGCGGCTACCACGACTTCGGCGTCGCGAAGCAGGAGCCGCGCGCTACCCGAGTGGAGATTGTGCCGGTCGCCTGGCACCGCGGGGGGGTGATGGCGGTGTAACTGGCCCACCGTCGGGTATCGGAAAAAGGGGATCTCTTCAGGAGCTTCCGGGGTATCAGTCCACTTCGTGCGCGGTGAGGAACATCGCTTTCCCGAGTGCGTCGAAGAACTGCTGATATGGTTCAGGATTTTCAACCGCGCGCATTTGGTATTGAGCGTTCGCGCGAACCAACAACTGCGTCTGCCCACGGGGTCTAACCGTCACTGTCATGCGCAGCGCATATCGGTCCAGTTTGGTGGCGCTAACAGATCCAAGTGTCTCATCCGCTTCATCGATCACAAATCCCAGATCCTGTAGGGTCGCCATTATCGTCCGGAGCATCTCCGCTTTGTCGGTGGTGTCGAACGCCCGTGATTGAATACTCCGCAACTGCACTTGGCTCTCACCGGCGGCCAGAAGTTGCTCCTTGGACGACTGGCAGCCTGCAGCGCAAGCCAGCAGGAGCAGGACAGGGATTATCAGAGTAAGCTTAGAAGCACTCATATTTCGTGAGCCTCCAAGAAGACAGCCTTGGAAAGTCTCTCAAAGAACGCTTGGTACATCCCAGGTTCGTCGAGTCTCTCGAGCCGTGAAATTTGTCCCGAAGTGTTCCATACAGCCCGCTGGAACGTGACACGTACATTGATTCGGCCACCTACGGGACGTGTGACAACTGACGCTCGGATCTTCTGGTAGTCGTCGACGGGCGTAGATACGCCGAACAGGACGGCCATCATGACGGCGCCGAGAACTTGGCCTGCGTCAGTTGCATCGCGCTCCTTTGTCGCGACGATCAGACCGAGCCTCGTCTCGCTCTCGTCTATGCCGAACCCGAGGTCTTGGAGCAGTGCAGCGCAAGCCGACAGGATCTCCGCCTCATTCGTGGTATCAAACCGACGAGTCTGCAGTTGACGATCTTCCACTGTCTGTGGGTTCATCGCCAAAGCCGACTTCGGTATGGTCGTGCTGCAGCCAGCGAAAACCGAAAGCGCGGCGAGGATGAATAGACCTGAACTGGCTAGGCGTATCGTCTTTCCCCACATAGCAAGCCTCGTTCATCAGAATCGTGAGGTATGGTATGCAACATCGCGTACCCGACCGGCTTCGTCATATTTGATGATGACTGTGAGAGTCCGTTGGCTTCGAGACGCGGCTCCAGCGGCGACAAACCATCGGCTTCCGGAAACCACCACATCCGTCGCGGTCTTGTCGTATATCCAGACCTCTCGCCCCTGCTCGTCCGTGGATACGACATTCGGGCTACCTAGAGCTTCAGCGACCTCGGCCGAACTCATGCCTTTTCGGATCTCACGCTGGACGGTCCCGACGGTCAGGCGATCGCCATCGAGGCCGCTTTGAGTCTCGCGGGCGTGGTAGCTTGCCTCACACCCGGCACACGCCAATGTTGCCACGATGATGAGCCGTAGAAGGAGTGTGGGAATCATGGTGTGCTCTCCGAGGTCCCAGTAAGCCAGTATACGAATTATACAGCTCCGGGATGGCCCTGAGTCAAGATCCCAGGGGATCCCCGTGCTCCGGCTGCGGCGGGCTGGTCGCTGCCCGGATGCAGGCGATCTCGGTTGGCGGCCAGTTTGGAGACCGAGCCGCCGATGGACAAATCGATGTAACCAGAATGCCAGCAGGAGTTTGCCCTCGCCTTGGTGGGGCGAAAGCGAGTGCCTCCTAAGGGGGCTGGTGCTTGGTGCATCTCTGACAAGGCGTGGCCATCAGCTGGCCCACCACGCAGATGTGCTGGTGCTCGGCTCGGCGGCATGGCCCGGGGAATCTGCGGCCCGTTTACGAATCGCCGACCACCTGCGGCTGAGCCGGCTGGACGACTACCCGCAGGCGGCGTGGCTGTCGATCGCCCACGAGCCGGTGGTGGCGTCGGAGCACCTCGACCAGAACCGGCAGCTCACGAGCGTGCTGACCGTGACCTATCGCGTGAAGCGTTGAAGGAGACCTCGCAGTGGCCATCAAACTCGGCATGGAAGCCACGCTCAACTACAAGGTGGGCGGCCAGGGCGGCGCCGGCGCCTGGCTTGAGCTGACGAACACCAAGGACGTGACCCTCTCGCTCGAGGCGGGCGAGGCCGATGTGACCACGCGGGCCAACGACGGCTGGCGGGCGATCGTCGCCACGCTGAAGGAGGCAAGCGTCGAGTTCGAGATGGTGTGGGACACCGGCGACGCCGGATTCGACGCCATCAAGGACGCGTACCTGGCCAACGACATCATCGGCTTCCAG
>RFGK01000043.1 GCA_003697045.1 Planctomycetota bacterium | reverse complement strand
GTCGAGACGACGAAACGGGAGAAGAGCCGGTTCTCGTGGATGAGATTGGAGCAGATCGAGCAGCGCATCTCCGAGCTGGAACAAACGGTCGGTCAGATTGATACCGAGCTTGCTGATCCTGACGTGTGGCGCGACATCGACCGGGCCAACAGCCTGACCGAGAAGCGCGATGCGCTCCGGGCCGAGCTGAGCGAGCTGGAGACGGAGTGGCTGCGAAAGGCGGAATGATCACTGCTCGGCCGGCGTATCGGCATGCTCGACGGGCAGAGGATCGAGCTGAACCGGACCTCGGGGAGGAAGCGTGACGGGCTGAAGCTCTGCTTCGGCAATCGCCGGAACCAGCAGAGGCTGACCCGGCGCAAGACCCGCCTCGGTGGGCAGGACCAGGTCACGCACGGGGCCTCCCCTGGCAAAATCAAACTGGCGATAGACCTGACGGCGAACATCGAGCCCGATCAGCTCGCAGCTCCCCCCAGCGTCGAGAAAGGCCGAGACGGCTTCGCACACGGGCTCGATGGATGCAGACCAATCTGTTGGGACAAGATGCGCAGCAGGGCTGGTTTTGAACAGGGCAATTCCCGGTGTGGGGAGAAGAAGGGTGCGCACAAGCCCGGATTCGGCAAGCACGGCTGCCAGATCGGCCGGGTGAGAGGCAACGAGCGATTCGGACCGGATGGTCCAAGCCCAACCGATCGTGCGGGCCGAGCGAAGCGCCAGGCGAGCGTCTTCGAGCAGCTCCAACGCCTCTGTGGGAAGTGCAAGCCCACTCCAGATGCGATCCAGACCCGAAGCGGCATCACGAATGGCAATCTCGGCCCGATCCAGGGCCAGCGGAATCTCCGCGTGGTCAACCGTGGGCAGCTCCGCCAGGGCGTGCGTGATGGCTTGAAGCGAAATGACGTGGGGCACTGCGTCCCGCCAGCGATTGCCCTCCTCGTTTTGGGGAAGTGCGAGTGCAGATTGGGCAAACTCGGTCCATCGGGCGAGCAGTGCTGACCACGAGATGAGGCTGTGCGTATCCACGAATGAAAGGGTACGCAGGCGGATGACACGAGCAGTTTTCTTGCCAGCGGCCGAGAGCACGAGGACTGCGCCAGATTTTCGTGATTCCGGCGTGAGCCGTGGCCCCGAGCATCGCTTGAGAACTCAGCCGCGGACCCAAATGGGGAGGAGGAGACCCAATTTTGGGTGTGGCTGCCGGGTTGTGGATGGAGAGAGCTAACGCCCTTGTTGTCGGTGTGCTGCGGGTCATTGACGTGCAGGCCCATCGGCGACGAGGACCCCAGCAGACCGAACGGTCAAATCGGGCCGTTCGGTCTTTGCATTGGGTCGTGGCCTTGCCGATGGGCCCACATAGACCGGCTCACGATCGTGCGCACCGCTGCGGGCGCGTCAATGTGCAGAAGCTCGTCACCCGGAAGATTCGATGGGCTTTCCCATGCGTCGGCGCAGTTCGGTGCGCAGGCGAGCCACTTCGGCTTCGAGCGTGCGCAGGGCGGCGTCCGGCCCGTCGGCCATCAACACATCGTGGGAGATTGGGGTACCGAACTGTACCCAAACGCGATGCACAAAGGGTACAGGAAGGGATCGATGTCGTGGCCAGGCTTCAAAGGCGCCTTCGACCGCGACAGGCAACACGGGGCAGTTCACCTTTTTGATAATGAGGCTTGTGCCACGCTTGAACTCGCCCATGCGCCCGTCGGGGGTGCGCGACCCTTCGGGGAAGATGACTACGGCGTTGCCGGCCTCGAGCAATGCGATGGTCGTCTTCATAGCCCCCACGTCGCCTCCATTTTCCGACAGAGGCACGGAGTTGAAACTCCGCAGGAGCCGCGCGAGCAGCCTTGACTTGAACAACCCGGCGCGAGCAAGAAAGCCCAGGGGCCGATGCATCACGCCACAGGCGATCAGCGGCGGATCGAGATAGGACTGGTGGTTGGAGACAATAAGGAGCGGGCCGGTGCGAGGGACGGCCGCGCCATTGAACCACCGGGACCGAAAGAGCAAGCAGCAAAGCAGTCTTGCGATGAAGCGGCACAATCTCCAGTAGATTGTGTGCCTGAGCACGGGCACGGATGGTTTCGAGCAAGAAGCGTGCGACATCGCAGAAGGATCAACCCATTCGCAATGCCTGGACGCGCTCGCGCACGACCGTCTCCATGGCCGCTATCACTTCGGGAATCTCAAGGTTCGACGAATCGATGACAATGGCATCATCTGGACAGATGAGAGGCCCATCCTGGCGGGAGGCATCCATCGTGTCTCGGCGAATGATCTCTTCAAGGATGCGTTCGTCCTCGACGGCCGCTCCTTCGGCGCGAAGCTGCTCGGCTCGCCGGTGGGCCCGAATTCTCGGCGAGGCATCGAGATAAAACTTGACGTCGGCATCAGGAAAGACGATCGACCCCTGGTCGCGTCCTTCAGCGACCAGGCGAGGATGTTGCGCTGCGATGATCCGCTGTTTGCGCACCATGTGCTCGCGGAGCTTTCCGATCGCGGCGATGCGCGAAACCAGAGCCGTCACGTCGGCATCGCGGATCCGCGAATCAATGGGTTTGAGCCAGGCGAGCATCGCGGGCGGATCGGTCTGCCAGTCGAAATGAAGGTCCGCATCGGCGACGACTTCACAGAGCTTTTCGACATCATCGGGGTCGATCTGGTGGTCGATGCATATGGCCGCGGCGGCGCGGTACATGGCGCCCGTGTCGAGGAAGTCAAGCCCGAGACGATGCGCGAGCAGGCGCGCGATGGTCGACTTTCCGGTGCCGGCCGGGCCGTCGATGGTGATGATGATGGACTGGTCTTGTGGCACACGCCACTCCGGTCGGAAACGGATGAGTTGAGCCGATGCCGTCGCCATGAGCGTACCCCGCGCCATTGCCTCGTGCTGCGCTTTGCCGGGAGTGTATCACATGATTGCCCGCCCGGTCAGTCCTTCTGGGAAGCACGTTCGATGGCGTGCTCGAGTGCGGCTTGACTGGCCAAGATGGCGGGGACCGGATCAGCCTGGCCCCGGAAGTTGATCGCAAGGGTGACATCGAAACCGACTGAAATGACGGCTTCGACCATGGGTTGCAGGTCGAAAGCTGTATGCACGGGAACATGATCGCTCAAAAGGTCTTGCACATCGAGGACTTGATCATCGGCCGGTGCGTCCAGAGAGTCGAACTCGACGGTCGAGGCGATAACCACGGCTGCGTACGGGGTCAGCCGACGGAGATACGTGACCGGGTCCGGGGATGCTGCGGCGGCTGCGAAATCGGGCAGGGTCCCGATGCGAAATCCCCCGACCCGCTTGATGAGGTCTGTGACCTGGTCAGCCTGCGATGTCAGTCCTTCGTGGGGGGCGATCAGCAGATTGACCTCGAGCCTTTCGGCGTACTCGACTGCCTCGCGCAGGCGCTGAATGGCACGGTCGAGTGCGAGCTCATCCGAGGGGGATTGCACGCGCACGGCGGCGGCGTTGCACCCGAGAATCTGGGCGGCCTGCAAAACGCGCCGGGCACGATCAACGGCAAGGGCGGCCTGATCTGAATCCGGATGGGCAAAGGACAGGGGGTCCGGATCTTCGAGCAGCAGACACGAGCAGGCTTGCTTGTCTGCGCGGTCGCGGAGCCTGTCGAGATCGGCTCGATTGGCGCCCTTGAGCAGATCTGTGGAAAAGCAGAGCCCATGGAGCCCGAGTGAATCGCGGACAAACGCGGGCACGTCAAGAAGACTGAGTCTCGGAGACTCAGACTTGATCAACGGGCCGAGAGAGCTGACGCTAAGGGTGAGAAGCATGAGCGTGGGACTGTACCCTCAGGGCATCTGGAAGGCCAACGAGAGGCGACGATGGGGAAAAAGAAGACGGTCGGGCCAAAGGCACCGACCGTCCGGAGGGGAGAAAGCCGCGTGTTTCCATCACCAAAGACCAGAAGGGTAACAGAAACCACGTGTCCGGGTCAAGCTCGGTGTGGACTCGCGTGGCCGGATCGAGCCCGATAGCATCCGGGGCCGTATCACCAAACCACTGAGCATTGCGAGGATCAGACATGTCGGCACCCACGGACCGTGTCTATACGAAGACGCACGAATGGATCAAGCGCGAAGGATCCACAATCACCATCGGATTGACACGCTATGCGGTCGACCAGTTGACCGACGTCACTTACGTCGAGTTGAAACCGGTCGGCACAGAACTGGAGGCAGGCGAAGCCGTCGGTGAGGTCGAATCGGTCAAGACGACCAGCGACGTCTATACACCCGTGGCCGGCAAGATCATCGAAGTCAACTCGGAATTGGATGAAAGCCCCGGTCTGCTCAACGGCGACCCTTTCCAGACCTGGCTCGTGCGAATCGAAGCCAGTGACACATCGGGGCTCGAAAGTTGTGTCGATGGCCAGACGTATGAGCGCGAGTATGCCAGCTGAGCGGACGATCAGCAGGACGCGACACGCGGAGCGAGGCGCATGATTCGCTGCGTGGGCGTATCAAAGACGTACACGATCGGCGGTCGCCGCGTTGAAGCACTGCGCAGCGTATCGCTCTCGCTGGAGAACCCGGGCTTCTACGCCATCATGGGTCAGTCTGGCAGCGGCAAGAGCACGCTGCTCCACCTGCTTGGCGCCCTGGATCGACCGAGCGGCGGGGAGATTTACGTCGGTGATGTTGCCGTACACGAGCTTGACGAAAGGCGGGCCACTACGTTTCGCCGCAATCGCATCGGCATCGTCTTTCAGCAGTTCAATCTGCTCCCGACGCTGACGGCGCGGGAGAACATCGAGTTGCCCGGGCTGCTGGCAGGCACCGACAGGAAGGTGCTGACCGCCCGGAGCGAAGAGCTGCTGGAGAGGCTCGGGCTTTCCGATCGGGCCGATCACCGGCCCGAGGCGCTGTCGGGCGGCGAACAGCAGCGTGTTGCCATTGCGCGGGCTCTGTTGTTTCGTCCCGAACTGCTGCTTGCAGACGAACCGACGGGAAACCTTGATTCGGCAAGCAGCGAAAAGCTCTGGACGTTGCTCGAGGAGATCGCAGACGAACAGGAAACGACGGTGGTGATGGTCACACACGAGCCGGCTGCAGCGGCGCATTGTGAACGGGTGTTTGTCATCCGCGATGGGCGCGTCATCGGCGAGATCGACCTGGAGGATATTGATGCGGGCGGTCTGGCGTCTCGCTACCAGGAGCTTGTGGGCACGGCCTTGGCGTAGCGCCATGCTGATCGCGGCGGTGGCACTGTCGGCCGCCTTGATCGCGGCGGTCGCGTGCGCGCTCGATTCGGTCAATCGCGCCATCGCAGAGCAGCTCAGCTCGCAGATCGGCCAGGCCGATGCACGTCTGACGGCATCAAGCTCCAGCGTCGACTTTCCAGTCTCGTATCTCGACGTGGTGGAAAGCTGGGACGAAGTCGACCGCGTCTGGGCCGAGCTGACCTCCACGGTCGGGCTGACGATCGTCAAGGACGGCATGGTCGCGCAAGGGGATGAATACGTGCGCACGCAGCGCCTCCTGCGAACCAGCTCTCTGGCGCACGGAGTCTGGTTTTCCACGGGACAGGTGAATCTGAAGCTCATCGCGGGGCGCATGCCGACCGATCGCGGCGAGATTGTGATCGATGCGCTCACAGCCAGGCGATTGTCGTGGATCGAGGCGGTCGAGTCGTTCGGCAGCAATGTGCTGCAACTGGGCTCAAGCACGAGTCGGCACCTGGATCTCAAACCGATTCCCGTGCCGGAGCGTGCATCCACGGCTGAGCAGGCGGCGCGCATCAATGAACACGTTGGTGTGCGTCCGGGCGATCGGGTCACGGTTTTTCGACTGCTTGGTCCTCGGCGCACTCTTGAAGTCGTGGGCGTGGCCGCACCCCCGCCGCTGGGCGGACGCCCGCAAGTGTGGATCTCCATGCCCGACCTTGCCGAGATCTTGCGAAAGGAAAACAGGCTGTCGCTGATCGAGATGACGCTCAAGGACGGCGTTGACGCCGAGGCGTTTGTTGATCGCCGCCAGGCTGAACTGGGCGATCGGTTCCTGCTGCAGACCACAGCGAAGGTGCGCACCGGCGTTGAAAGGAACGTGGCATCGAGCCAGCTGGGGTTCGTGCT
Source organism: Planctomycetota bacterium (assembly GCA_003697045.1). Taxonomy (GTDB): domain Bacteria; phylum Planctomycetota; class Phycisphaerae; order Phycisphaerales; family UBA1924; genus J022. The sequence goes on along the minus strand of RFGK01000043.1, from coordinate 1,554 downwards.
CGCAGCGGTGTTGTGCTTTCTGTCCGCGGGATTCATCATCATGACCGGGCTGAACACGGGGCTGGCCGAGCAGAGACGTTCGCTTGCCATTCTTCGGTGCGTGGGCGCGACGCCGGGACACCTTGCCTGGACGCAACTGGCGATCGGGCTTGCCGTAGGGGGCCTGGGCGCCGCGATCGGTGTCCCCGCCGGCGTGGGCGTGGCGTGGGTGCTGGTGGAGGTGTTCCGCGAGCAAATGCCCTCGGGGCTAGGCTTGCCGGCACTGACGCTCGCGCTTTCAGCGATCGGCGCCACCATGGCGGGTGTGGGTGGTGCGCTGTGGCCGGCATGGCAGGCATCGAGGCTTTCGCCCATGTCGGCGTTGTCGGCCCGCGCGGTGCCGGTACGCGCACGCCATGTCAAGTTGACCATGCTTGTCGGGCTGCTCGGGCTTCTCGTGCAGGCGGGCGTCGTCGGGATTCCGACCGACGGGCAGGTGGTCTTCTGGGGCTACGCGACACTCGGGCTTCCGTTGATGTTCCTCGGGTACTTTCTGCTGGGCGTGCCGATGGTGGTGCTCATGGTGCGTGCGCTGGCTCCGGGGCTGTCGGCACTGCTGGGGCTGCCGCGCGAGCTGCTGGGTCGAACAATGCGCGCCACACCTTTTCGTTACGGGCTGACAGCCGGAGCGATGATGGGCGGGCTTGCACTGATGGTCGCACTCTGGACCAATGGCGGCGGTTTCCTGCGCGACTGGCTCGGAAAGATCCGATTTCCCGACGCATTCGTCAGCGGCGTGGCATTGTCTGAAGAAAGCCAGCGTCGGCTGAACGAGCTGCCTTTTGTCGAGCAGACCTGCGCCATTACGCTTTTGCCCGTCGAAACCGACGTGTTCGGTGTCAAAGCACTGCAAAGCTATAAGACAACATTCGTCGCGTTTGAGCCTGAGACCTTCTTCGAGATGGCCGACCTTGACTGGGTGCAGGGAGATCCTGAAACAGCCAAGCGCAGGCTGCGCGAGGGCGGGGCGGTCATCGTGGCGCGCGAGTTCTACGTTGCCAAAAAGATGGGCGTGGGCGATGTGTTTACCTGCAAGGCAAACGATCGCGAGGAAAGCTTCGAGATCGTCGGCGTCGTCACCAGTCCCGGGCTCGAGCTGGTCAGCAAGTTCTTCAATGTCGGCGAGCAATATGTGGATCAATCGGTGCACGCGGTCTTTGGCTCACGCCGTGATCTCAAGGAACGCTTCGGCGATGAGTCCATCGGGCTGATCCAGATCGAACTGAGCGATGATATCGACGACGAAACGGCCCTTGAAACCATCCGCTCAGAGTTGATCGGCTCGGGCGTGCTCGATGCGGGCAGTGGACGGCAAATCCGCGAGGAGCTGATCGCGCTGGTCAAGGGGTTTCTGCTCGTGTTTTCCGTGGTCGCAGCGATGTCGATGTTGATCGCGTGCTTCGGAGTGGCAAACGTCGTCGCAGCCAGCATTCACGCGCGTCGATTCGAGTTCGGAGTATTGCGGGCTGTTGGTGCGCAGCGGTGGCTGCTGACGCGGCTGATCATCGGCGAAGC
>RFGK01000042.1 GCA_003697045.1 Planctomycetota bacterium | reverse complement strand
TCGATATCTCGCCGATCGGGCTGGCGGTCTCGACGCCGGAGTCTCTTGATCCGGGCACGATGGTGGTCGTGCTGATGCCGGCCGACGCCATGCTGGACGTGTGGCTGACGCACGTGGTGCACGCTCGGATGGACTCGGATGGCACGGCGAAGATCGGGCTGGAGCGGCGGGAGATGCCGTACGAGCTGGCCGATGCGCCGTGGCTGCGCGTCGTGCGATCGGCCGCGTGAGTCTGCCGGGAATTGCGCCGCCGGGTGCGTCCTTTCCGGTGGCCGAGCCGTCGGGGGCACCCTATCCTTTCGGCCCGCTCAGACGCCTGTCGTCTGCGCGAGCGAGAAAGGAACCAGACACATGCCCAACGGCACCAAAGGCACCATCACCCAGGTCATCGGCTCGACGTTCGACGCCCAGTTCCCGGAAGATCAGCTCCCGGAGATCTACAACGCGATCACGGTCACATGGACGCAGGACGGGCAAAGCAAGACCTTGACCGGGGAGATCCAGCAGCATCTCGGCGGCGGGCGCGTGCGGGCGGTCGCCCTCGGCTCGACCGACGGGCTGTGCCGAGGTATGACCGTCGTCGATACCGGCCAGGCCGTCGCCGTTCCGGTCGGAGAAGCAGTGCTCGGGCGCGTGTTCAACCTGCTCGGTGATCCGATCGACAAGAAGCCGGCTCCCGAGGCTCCACGCAAGCCCATTCACCGTGAGCCCCCCGAGTTCGCCCAGCTCAACCCCAACACCGAGATCCTCGTCACCGGCATCAAGGTCATCGACCTGCTCTGCCCGTTCGTCCGAGGCGGCAAGATCGGGCTCTTCGGCGGTGCCGGCGTCGGCAAGACCGTCATCATCCAGGAGATGATCGCCCGCGTGGCCCGTGAGTTCGGCGGCTACTCCGTCTTCTGTGGCGTCGGCGAGCGCACACGCGAGGGCAACGACCTCTGGCTGGAAATGCAGGAGGCTGAGTACACCGACGAAAACGGCAACAAGGCGCACGTCATCGATAAGGTGGCGATGGTCTTCGGGCAGATGAACGAACCCCCCGGAGCCCGCCTGCGCGTGGCCCTGTCCGGGTTGACCATGGCGGAAAACTTCCGCGATGAATCCGGCAAGGAAACCATGATCTTCATCGACAACATCTTCCGCTTCACGCAGGCCGGTTCGGAAGTGTCTGCATTGCTCGGCCGAATGCCCTCGGCGGTGGGGTATCAGCCGACCCTGTCGACGGAAATGGGCGAGCTCCAGGAGCGGATCACTTCGACCAGCAAGGGCGCCATCACGTCGGTGCAGGCGATCTACGTGCCTGCCGACGACCTGACCGACCCGGCCCCGGCCACCGCGTTTGCCCACCTCGATGCGTTCGTCGTGCTCGAGCGCGGCATCGCCGAGAAGGGCATCTATCCGGCTGTCGATCCGCTGGCCTCCACCTCACGCATCCTCGACCCGGGCATCATCGGCGAACGCCACTACAACGTCTCCCGGCGCGTCCAGCAGATCCTCCAGCGCTACAAGGACCTCCAGGACATCATCGCGATCCTCGGCGTGGATGAACTGTCCGAAGAGGACAAGCAGATCGTCAACCGCGCACGCCGCATCGAGCGATTCCTCAGCCAGCCGTTCTATGTGGCAGAGGTCTTCACCGGCTTCCCCGGCGTCTACACACAGCTCGAGGAGACGATCGACTCATTCGAACGGCTCTGCGACGGCGAAGGCGACGACCTGCCCGAGTCCGCGTTCATGTACGTGGGCACGCTCGACGACGCGCGCAAAAAGGCCGAAGCCGCAGCAGCAAACGCCTGAGGCATCACGCCTCGGACACGCTCATCGGTCATGTGCACCAGAGCCCCGGCACAAGCCGGGGTTTTTTGTTGCAGCCCGGGGACCCTGCCCGTCCGGATCGTCAGCGTGAAAACCGCATCCACACCGAGGGCGACAGGCATGCGCAGCCCCACCGGTTCAGATGATCGGCTCCCGTGAGGAGATCAGTCTCAATCCCTGTACGGATGGACTTGTTTGGGGGAGTGAAGCACATAACATATAAGTGTATCAGTTTTTCCCATTTGGACGGGAGTGATGTCATGATCAGCCAAACCTCCGAGTACGCGCTGCGTGCGGTGGTTCACTTGGCAAACGTCGGTGGGGGGCCGGCGGTGGCCCAGGAAATCGCTGAAGCCACTCATGTCTCGGTCGGGTATCTTCACAAGATCCTGCGCCTGCTGGCTCGAAACGGAATCCTCGATGCCCAGCGCGGTGTGGGCGGTGGGTTCAGCCTCGCGCGTCCGCCCAGCGATATCTCCGTGCTCGACGTTCTGCATGTGACCGAGTCTGAGCTTGCACGCATTGATGGTTGCCCCCTGGGTATCGAGGGTCACACCGAGCTGTGTCCGCTGCACAGATTGCTCGACGAACAGATGGCTGCCATCGAGCACGTCTTCCAGTCAACAAGCATCGGCGATCTGGTCAGCGACGAGTCGGTGCGCACACATCCCTTGTGCAGGTTTCCCTCCGCGAAGATCGCCCGGCCCGCACCATCAACAGATGTGCAGGATTGACACTTACTTGACCACCCAGGTCTCGTCGCCGTAGATCAGCTCCTTGAGTGCATCCCCGTTCTTCGGAGCAGCTGACGACGCCTGCTCGATCTGACTCATCACGAGCTGGTCATATGTGGGTGTGCCCTTGCGCTCATAGAGCACGCCGAGAGGCTCTGGAAGATCGGGATATGCCATTTGCGTGAGCAGATAGGCGATGCTGGGGTTGGTCTCGTCGTGGATGAGGAGGTCTTCCTCTTTCACGCCGTCTCCAAGCGTGACGGCTTCGAGGGTGCCGCCCTTGATGCGAATGCCTCGGTCGGCATTCTTTCCGAAGATGAGCGGCTTGCCGTGTTGAAGCTCGACGGTGTTCTCTGCACGCGTGTCCTTCTGGGACGCATAGAAGAATGTGCCGTGGTTGAAGATGTTGCAGTCCTGGTAGACTTCGATGAACGACGTGCCCTTGTGTTCGATGGCGCGCGTGAGCAGATCAGAAAACATCTTGACGTCGACATCCAGCGTGCGGGCGATGAACTGGCACCCCGCAGCCGCCGCGACGGCAAGCGGATTCAACGGATAATCGGGTGAGCCCATCGGTGTTGACTTGGTAATCTTGCCCGGTTTGCTCGTTGGTGAATACTGCCCCTTCGTCAGTCCATAGATTTGGTTGTTCAGCAGGATGATCGTGATGTCGATGTTGCGGCGGATGGCGTGAATCGTGTGGTTGCCTCCGATGGAGAGCAGGTCTCCATCACCCGAGACGATGCACACATGCAGGTCAGGGTTTGCAAGCTTGACTCCGGTTGCCACCGCCGGCGCGCGCCCGTGGATGGTGTGCAGCCCATAGGTGTTCATGTAGTAGGGAAAGCGCGCAGCGCAGCCGATCCCGGAGACGAACACGAACTTCTCCCGCGGAATTCCAAGCCCGGCCAGGGCCTTGCGCACGCCCGTAAGCACGGCATAGTCCCCGCAGCCGGGACACCAGCGCACGTCCTGATCAGAGGCAAAATCCTTGGGCGTATAGGAGGGAAGCGGAACGTCTTTGGCAGCAGTGCTCATCGCAGGTATGACCCTTGTTCAATGGTTCATCAGTTCAAGAACGCCCCGGACGATGCTGTCGACACGAAAGGCACGCCCGCGCACGTGGTTGATGCCCTTCGCATCGATGAGAAACTTCGAGCGAATGAGCATGAGCAGTTGGCCCATGTTGTTTTCGGGGATGATGACCTTTTCAAATCGTCGCAGCACCTGCTCGGTGTTCGACGGCATCGGCATCAGGTGACGCAGGTGAGCCGTGCTGACCTTGTGTCCCATCTCGCGGAGTCGGTCGCCGGCCGTGGCGATCGCGCCGAATGTCGAGCCCCACCCGAGCAGAAGCACATCGCCCGAATCCTCGCCGCGGACCGTGAGCGGGGGAATACTGTCGGCTGCGCGATTGACCTTTTCCTGGCGCAGCTTGACCATGGCCTCGTGATTGGCCGGGTCGTAGGACACGTTGCCCGTTCTTTCCTGCTTTTCGAGGCTTCCGATGCGGTGTTCCAGCCCGGGCGTGCCCGGGATGGCCCACGGTCGCGCAAGCGTCTCAGGGTCGCGCGTGTACGGCAGAAAAGCCCCGTTCTGTTTCGCGTCGGCGGTGGGGTGGTCGATCCGAATCTCATCAATGGCATCGATATCAGGGATCTTCCACGGCTCGGCACCATTGGCGATGTAACCATCCGAGAGGATCACCACCGGTGTCATGTGCTTGACCGCCAGGCGAGCCGCCTCAATCACAATGTCAAAACAGTCCGCCGGCGTGCTGGGCGCCAACACGATGCACGGGCACTCGCCCGGACGCCCGTACATCGCCTGCAACAAATCGGCCTGCTCGGTCTTGGTGGGCATGCCCGTCGAAGGTCCAGCGCGTTGCACATCAATCACAATCAACGGCAACTCATAGATCACCGCAAGCCCCAGCCCCTCGCTCTTGAGCGCAAGCCCAGGCCCCGACGTTGCCGTCACGCCGAGCTGACCCGCGTAACTTGCGCCCACCGCGGCGCACATCGCTGCGATCTCGTCCTCTGCCTGGAATGTGCGCACATGCAGGTGCTTGAGCCTTGCCAGTCCATGCAGAATATCAGAAGCCGGAGTGATGGGATAGCCTGCAAAGACAATCTCCTTGCCGGCCTTTTGCGCAACGGTCGCAAGCCCGAGCACCAGCGCGTGATTGCCGCTGATGCGACGGTAGACGCCGGGCTCGCACGGCGCGGGCGCAACTTCGTATCGCACAGGAAAGAGCTCCGCCGTTTCGGCGAAGTAGTATCCCGCCTTGAGCACGATCGCATTGGCTTCGGCGATCTCCGGCCTGCCCTTGGTCTTGCCGTAGTACGCATGGAATCGTTCGATCGTGGGCTCGAGCGGACGCTGGTAGAGCCAGTACGCCACGCCGAGCGCGAACATGTTGCGGCATCGGTCCATGTCCTTGACGCCGATGCTCGATCCCTCAAGCGCCTCACGCGTCAACCGACTCATCGGAACGCGAAATATCTGATACTTGGCGTTGAGCGCTTGATCATCGAGCGGGTTGTAGCCCTCGGGATACCCGCACTTCGTGAGGTTGACTTTCGTGAACTCGTCAGAGTTGGCAATCACGATGCCGCCCTGTTCGACGTCGCCGATATTGACCTTGAATCCGGCCGGGTTCATCGCCAGGAGCACATTGACCATGTCTCCGGGAGTATGGATCTCGGAGCTGGAGAACTGGAGCTGAAACCCTGACACGCCGAAGGTCGTGCCGCGCGGTGCTCTGATCTCGGCGGGAAAGTCGGGAAAAGTCGCGATGTCGTTTCCGAAGATCGCCGAAGTGGATGCGAACTCCCCGCCGGCGAACTGCATTCCGTCGCCTGAATCGCCACAGAACCGTATGACCACGGCTCCGACGGGCTGGCTCTTGCCTTTCGGGGTACTGACGGCAGTCGTCTCAGGCATGATGCCTTTCCTTATGAAAAACGCATGGCGCCCGCGGCTGCGAAAGCCGCCGACCTCATCAGTCTATCGTGATTGATCCTCCGAATCCGCACCCGTGCCGATGCAAAGCGATCACGGACACCCGGCGGCGAACAGACTCGAGAACTCAAGCACGTCAAAGAAATCGAGCACACCGTCGCCGTTCAGATCGGCAGCGGGGAGCCCCTGGGCAAAGGCGTCGAGGAACGCCAGCGCATCGAAGAAGTCGAGCGTGCCGAAGGGAACAGCCATATCAGCGATGTGGCAGCCGACTACAGTCCCGATCACGTGGACGGTGAGCACGGGCACGTCCGGATCATCGGAAAGGACCCGAATATCGGCCGAGAACGATCCCCCGCCGGGGTCATCGGCCAGATCGGCCTGGAAGGTGTGCGTATTCAGGCTGCCGCCGGCGCTGTCGAGATATGGCCCCGGGTTGATGCTCAAGCCCGCGTCAGCATCGAGCGAATAGGTCACGTCGCTTATGCCCGCCGGGCCCCACAGCCCCACGTCGCCGCCGTTGCCCGCAGCCAGCTCCCCAGCGACCACGCTTCCAAATGGAACCTCACCGAGATCGACCGTCGTGTCGGCGGTGATCTTCCCCGGAACGCGCAGGTCAAGGAACACAGGCAGGTGTCCCCCGCCGGCTGCGACGTTGCGCAACGCGATGGCGATCGCCGGCCCGACCATCGTGTTGCCGTTCGTGGTCAGCGAAGTGTTGTACGACGAGCCATCATTGCCCCACGAGCGGTACGAATGGTTTGGATCGTCCCACGTCGTCGTCGCATAGGGCACTCCGAACAGCCCGATGTATTCAAGCCCCGCCCCGTCACCGAGCGCTTCATCGACGAGGATCTGGTCGTGCCGATCGTCCATGCCCCCGGCACCGGACGGATCCTGCGTGTGGACGAACCGGAAGCTACTGTTGTTGTTCCAGCTTCCGGGAGTGGCGATGGGGTCGAAGAACCGGCCGTTGTTGTTTGCCTGGAATCCGGTCAGTTCGATGTACGCGCTCTGCGATGACGACTGGATGTTGAAGTCGCCGAGCACCATGATGTTGATCGCGGGGTCGAGCAGTTCGGCGTCGTCGCGGATGCGCCTGGCCTCGATGAGCCGGCGAGCCTGATCGGTTGAGCCCGAGCCGGCCTTCATGTGCACGCTGTACATCGACAGCTGCGTCGATAGCGCAGCGTATCCGACAAGCCCGATGTCGTATCGCCGCACGTCGCGCGGAGCGCCCGTCGTACCCGGGTCGGCCGGCAGCGTGTGAACCCCGAGGAACACCACCTTGCTTGCGCGATAGAGCAGGGCGCTGTCGGTGTCGGGTCCGTCGATGAAAGGCCCGGCCTGCCAGTCGCCCGGACTGCCCGGCGCCGAGTTGAGAATTGACACCAATGCGTTCATGCCCGAGAGCGAAAGCACTTCCTGGCAGACAAGCACGTCCGGGCTCATGGAGCGCGAGTCGAAGGTGCCATACACAGCCGTTTGAATGTCAGAGGTTCGCCCTCCGTTGTAGTTGGAGATGTTCCACGTGGCAATGCGCAGTCCGTCGCCGGCTTGTGAGCCTGAAACACACGCCGCAACAGTCAGTGCCGCGGCCCGGACCATCCACACAATCGACTTGCTGTTCATCTTGTCTGTCGTCCTCGTCCTGAGTGTTGTATTCGTTCTCAAATCTGATCGTGCCAACGCTTCTGTGTCATGGGCATCCATCTGCGAACAACTGGAGAAACTCGAGCACGTCGAAGAAATCGAGCTGACCATCGTTGGTAAAGTCGGCCTGCGCATCGCCGGCGTCGAAGAGGCTGAGAAACTCGAGCACGTCGAAGAAGTTCAGCTCACCGTCATCGGTCAGGTCGGGCAGACACTCAGGTGGGATCGCATAGAACACGCGGATGCACACATCGCCCGAGTAGCCGGTCACGAGGTCATCCCACCCGTCGCCGTCGATATCGCCGAAGGCAAGGGTGTTGCCCACTTCTGAGGCGTCGTATGTCCAGTCGGGGCTGGTGGAGATGACCCCGGCGTTGTTGAGATAGATGTGGCATCGACCCGTGGAAAAGTGGATTTCGGCGATGTCCAGGTCGCCGTCGTGATCCACGTCGTGTGTGCGGATTTCCTGCGCCCCACTGAATGGATCGGTGTTGGCCCAGATTTGTGTGAATACGCCGTTGTCCTGTCCGTAGGCGCGTGACGGGTCGCCGCCGAAGGCGATATCGAGGAACCCGTTGTCGTCAAAGTCGGCGACCGCGGCGCCCTTGTCTGTTTCGGAGTGTCCGACCGTCCATCCGGGCAGGGAGCTCAGAGTCCCGGCGTTGTTGTAGTAGATTCCGCTCTCGAAGTTGACCCACTTGGCGATGGCCACGTCGGCCCAGCCGTCGTTGTTGAAGTCACCAATGGCGACGCCGTTCTGGACGCCCGCGTCGGCGGAGGTCCAGACCGGTGCGGAGGTCAGGACGCCCGCGTTGTTTCGGAACATGAAGTTGGGGCGGTAGGGATCAGGCGAAACCCCCTGGTTGCTGGTGACAAGATCAAGATCGCCGTCGCCGTCGATGTCGCCGAGTCCTCCCGCCGTGCCCCACGCTGCGACTGGTGTGGCTGAGACCCATCCGGCCGTCGTGGCCGGTCCCGAGGCCGTGCCGTAATACACGCGGACCGACTGCGACGAGACCCCGCCGTGAATCGTGACCACATCGAGGAAGGAATCGCCGTTCAGGTCGCCCACCTGCACGTCACCGGTATGCACCTGTTCGGTAGAAACCCCAACTCGGGGTCGACTCAATGGCGCTGCCCGTGTTGTAGAAGATCATGTCGTGCCAGTCGTCGTAGGGGGGAAAGCTCGAGCTGTGGTAGACGACCGCCACGACGTCGTTGAGCCCGTCGTTGTTCATGTCGGCAACCTGAAGCCCTCCGATCTGTCGGCGCAGGTTGATCTCCATGTCCGGGCTTGTGGAAAAGGGCACTCCCGTGCCGCGATTCCATCCGGTGTTATCGGTCTGCGTGGGTGCGATCGATACGCTCGTGTGTCCGTCTTCGCTTGTTTCGCGGTGAACCTGTGCCGGGGCGGTCCCGATCACAGCCGAGAGGACCACCCCAACGACCAGCACAGTTGACGTTCGTCGCGGGGCACGAACACGGCGGCATGCTGCTGACTTTGACATGAGATTGCTCCGCTCCTCGCCCGTTTTGGACGGAAGCTGATGCTACCGGATACATCGTTTCGAGTCGAGATGAATCTCATTCTTGCGCACAATCGTGACGGAACTCCTGGCTGTGCATGCAACAGCGCTGTCGACACGCTCCATGCGGACGGACGGCTCTGGGATCATCTTGTCGAAGGCTGCGAACGGCTTGACGACACATGAGCAGACTCGGCCTGCGTGCGCTTCAACACAATCGGGGGTGTCCGCGTTGCAGTGAGGCTCAATCAAGCCCGGCGAGCGTTCGCAGTGCGCGGTCGAGTCGTGGCGGCACGGGCATCACGCTCAATCGTCCCTGCCTGACGAGTGCAAGGTCTGCAAACCGTGCGTCTGCCTTGATTGCTGCAAGCGTGGCTGCATCGGACGTGGCTGGTTTGACCGGCTCGATGTCAAAGAGCACGCGCCTGGGTTCACCCCTGGCGGTCGTCCCCGGATGCGCCGGATCTGCATACGCACCCCGCACCACCCGCGCCAGTCCGACGATGCGCTTCTCGTTTCCTGTGTGATAGACAAGACATTCATCGCCGGTGCGAATGGTGCGCATATGCATCTGGGCAGCAGTGTTTGCGACACCGGTCCAGCTTGTGCGCCCATCGCGCACTAGATCGTCGTAGCTGTAGTCGCCCGGTTCGGTTTTGATGAGAAAAGTCGCCACGGATCATGAACCCAGCTTGCTCTTGACGCTCTGCACCTTGTCGCTCATGGTCTGCTGGCGATCAACGCGGGTGCCGATTTTCACAACGGTCGAGATGCGCGGCGCTCCCATCTGATGCACAACTTCATGGCATCGACGCAACGCGCTGAACACCTCATCCCATTCGCCTTCGACTCCGGTGCCGTTGGCGTGCAGCGTGTGCACAAGACCGGCATCGCTGAGCACCTTCTCGCACGCCGCGACATAGGGCGAGAGGGAAACCCCAACCCCGATGGGTACGACCGTGAAATCAACAATGACATGCATAGGTGACTGTAGAACCGCTCGACTGGGCCGTGCAAAGCTCCCCGGTGCAGACTGTTCCGGCAAAAAAGAAAATGCCGACGCCCGCACAGGTGCGGACGTCGGCGCATCAATCGAACCATCGGCACTTCAGCCGTCGGTCTTGTCGGTCTGCGTGGACGCGATCTTCTCCGGGCACTCGGTCTTGTCGCAAGGTTCATCGCAGGGCGAGTCGCACTCGGACTTGTCTGCGCAGTCGGTCTTGCCTGCGCATTGATCGGCATTGGTTGCAGCCGCTTCGAGAACCGCAGCCTCGCTCATCGGGCAGGCACCTTTGCTTGTGCATGCTGCGGGGGCCTGTTCTGTCCCGGCCAGAAC
>RFGK01000264.1 GCA_003697045.1 Planctomycetota bacterium | reverse complement strand
TTCTCCCAGCCGCCGATGAAGGGGCTGGCCGGCTCCACCCCCGCGTGCAGGAAGGCGCGCACGGCCTGGTCGAACTCAGGGCCTCCGAGGTAGCAGGTGTTCTTTGCGAGCTGCTGGACGACGTGCGGCTCAAGTTCAGGCGCCATCTCCCTAATCCGGCGAACACGCAGGCTGAACAGCACGCCGGCAGGATTCGATTCATCGCCGGTGCCCAGCTCGCGCGTCCGGTAGACGCGTTCGAGTCGTTCGATGGTGTCGGGGCAGTGGGGGTTGTTCGAATCGCAGAACACAAGAGTGCCGCCGGAGCGGATGACGCGCGCGATCTCAGACGTTGCCTGCTCAAAGCCGTCCGGGCGCATGTTGCAGAACACCTGGTTGACATACACCCAGTCAACGGCATTGCTGGGCATGGGGATGACCCCCCCGGCATTCCAGGCAAAGCGGACGGTGTCGAGGTTGAACTGTTTGGCCCATCTCGGACCGAAGCGCATGGTGTCACGGTTGATTTCGACACCGAAGACGCACTTGGCGCCCATCGTGCTCAGCACCCACGTGCCAAGTCCCGTCCAGCACCCGAAGTCGATGCCGAGCGAACCTTCAAAGCCCGGGATTGCAGCCGAAATCCCCGTGCGGTAGAGACTGATCCACGATTCAATCTTCTCGTCCGTGTCCCAGCCCTTCAGATGGGCGTTGACGGCGTTGGCGCATGCGCCCGAGTCGGCGTTTTCGAGCATCCAGTCGCGCACGTCGCGCACGCGGGCCACGAGATCGCCATGGTTCATGCCGAAGGCTCCACATTACCTGTTGCCACGATCTCTTTCAATGTGTCAAAGAGAGCGCGCGCCGCGAGGCGATGGCCGGTGTGACTCCAGCATCCGGCCGAGCGCCAGTGCGTTGCCGGCCCGCTCCGCTGGTCCAGAAAGTACCGGTACGGATCGATCAGACTCAACCCGGCTTCGTCCAGCAACGGGGCAAGCCTCGCGAGCACCCGCGTGTGCGCCATCTCATCATCTTGCGAAGGCTCAGTCCATAGCCCGCAGCTTTCGCCACACTCCGTCAGCAGGGCGATCGGCTCAGCACCCGCCCTGCGCACCTCGTTCGCATAGAACGCCAGACATGGGCCGAGCCGGTCCTCTTCATTTCCAGCTCTCCCCTTCATCGTGCGGGGATCGGCAAACGAGGGGACCGTCTCCAGAGCCTGCGCACGCCCCCGGCGGATATCAGCACCCGCTGAGCGCTCGACGATGCGCACTTGTCCATTCTCATCGGCCCACAGATACTCGCCCGGCGGGTGCGAGATGCTCCAGCCGGTGTGCTGAGTCCACAGCGCCGGGCGCGAGTTGGCCAGCTCGTCGGCTCCGATGCCGATCAGCACGATCTCGTACCGCTCGCTTTCGATGGCCTTGCGAAACCACCCAAAGTGTCGGCACATGCCCATGCCTGGAAACGCAAGCTTGCGCACCCGCACCTTACGCCCCACAGCCTCGCTCAGACGGGCGGCTGCCTGCATGTGGCAGTGTTCCGGGATCCCGATCTCAAAGCCGTCGATATTGCGCCCGCCGAGCATGAGCACGCGGCATTCATCGTCGGCCGCGTCCGGAGGCGGTGGAATATCGAGCATGCCGCGATCGTCAGCGAAGTTGAGGCTCTGATACTCGACCTGGCCGTCGACTTGGCCGAAATCAGCAGCGACTTCGTGCGGCTCATACGTCTCCCATCCGAGTGTGTCATTCTTGACAACGCTGCGCCGGCGGATGCGAGCGGGGGGGGCAGTGGTGCGCGAGTGGCGCGAGCCGTAGTAGAGTGGGTGCACGTTGAGGATGAGCCAGTAGCCCGGCTCAAAGCTCCTGATCTGTTCGAGCATGCGCTCCTGGTCGATGAACCGGTCTTCAGCCGGGTCCTTGGTCTTGCGCCACTGCGTGAGGTGATGATCCCATCGCCAGCGATTGAGGAAACGGGTGGCGCCATACTCGATGCGCACGTCCTTGCGGCGAAAGAAGTCGTTGCCCTCGTAGGTGAGACCGAGCTCGGCCTCGTCGAGCACGCCGAGCGGAGCCCACTTGCCGTTGTGCACGATCTCATCGATGAGTTCATCGCCCGGTTCGCCGCGCGAGCCGAGTGCCAGCCCGCGCCGGTTCTTTCCCTTGAAGATGGCAAAGTTCTCGATGCCGTAGATCGGCGCCGAGTTGTGCGCGACGGTGCCCGTGATCGTCAGGCCCTGCGCTCGCAGCCACTCGATCTCCTCACGCACGGCCTGAGCACCGTCGATGCGCATGTTCTGGTATAGATGCAGCGGATCGGTGTGCAGCGCGATTTCGTGCCCGAGGTCCTGAATCTGCCGGTACACATGGGCCATACAGTCGTTGCGCTTGTGCACGCCGTCAATCCACGTGCCGTAGTAGGGTGCGGTGTGCAGAATGTAGTAGCTGGTCCGGGCGCCATAGCGTTGTTCGATCTCGGCTTCAGCAAGAGCAGCACGAATGTCCGCGTCCACATCATGCCGGATTGAACAGACGACCTGATCGGCCGGACATCCATACTCATTCAGCTCCGCGTGCGGAATGAATACCAGATTCGGAATGGACGCCAGCTCTCTGATGAGCTTCTCGTATTGTGCGAGCGTGTCCACCGTGACCCGACCTCGCTCCGGGTGCACACCCGCGCGCAGGTCCGGCCCGTAGCACTCAAAGCACGAGTAGTTGACCTGCGCGTAAACGTCGGCCACGTTTCGGCGGCTGTCCTCGACGCGGTAAGGCGCAATCTTGCAGGGAGCCTTGGCGGCGACGCTCATCCGAATACTCCTGTGGCTGCGAGAATGGACACGATTCCCAACGTCACGCCGAAGACGATCACCGCGACGACCGCCCCCACCGAAACACCACGCCGCGATGTTGAGCTTGGCGCCTCGGACCCGGACACCCCAGCCGGGCTCAAGGTGCTTCGCAACAGCGTCGAAGGTCCCCGCATCTTCGAAAGCGGTGCATGCAAACTCTTGTCTGAAGTCTTCAACGCGGGCAATCCGTCGAGTGCCTGCGCAAACTCGCGGCTGAAGGTCATCCACTGGTCCACCGTGAAGCGATCACGCTCGTACCCAAACTGGCTGTTTCGCCGGCCGCAAATCGCGTCAAAGACGAACAGATCGCGATCGGAGCGACGCTCCTGCCAGCGATCGGCCTGGAACTGGTGATTCGGATCGGCCAGCAGCTTGTCGTACTGTTCCTGGTAGAACGCCCGGTCGCGCCCGTGGGCAGCGACCGGAAGCCCCTGGAAGAGCTTGATCATGAA
>RFGK01000263.1 GCA_003697045.1 Planctomycetota bacterium | reverse complement strand
TTGCGGGCGTGCATCGGGTGAACGCGCGCGTCGTTGGCGCCAGCGGTGATGAGCATGGCGGGGTACTTGGTCCCGGGCACGATCTGCTGATAGGGCGAGTACTTGATGAGGTACTTGAACTGATCGGGGTCCTCGCTGCTTCCATACTCGGGAATCCAGTACCGCGCCATCAGGAAGTGCTGGTAGCGGATCATGTCGAGCAGGGGCACGGCGGAGATGGCAGCGGCGAACAGGTCGGGGCGCTGGGTGACGACGGCCCCGGTGAGCAGACCTCCGTTTGACCCGCCCGCGATACCGAGGTGCTCGGGCGAGGTATACCCGTTTGCGATGAGCCACTCGGCAGCGGCGATGAAATCATCGAACACGTTTTGCTTGTTTTCGAGCATGCCGGCGCGGTGCCAGGCTTCGCCGTATTCGCCGCCTCCGCGCAGATTGGCGACGGCAAACACACCCCCCGCTTCGTACCAGGGGAACATGGTTGCGCTGAAGTAGGGGGTTTGTGAGATGTTGAATCCGCCGTATCCGTAGAGGATGGTCGGGTTGGTGCCGTCGAGTTCGAGGCCCGTGCGGTGAACGATGAACATCGAGACCTTGGTTCCGTCCTTTGAGTCATACCAGACCTGTTTGACTTCGACTCCAGACGGATCAACCGGCACGTCCGGGCGCTCCCACAGCGTGCGCTCGTCGGTGGCAAGATCGACGCGGTAGATCGACCTTGGTTCGTTGAAGCTGGTGAAGCTGAGGAATGCCTCGGTCCGGTCGTCGTTGGTCACCAGCGAGGCCGAGCCGATGCCCGGAAGCGTGATCTCGCCGAGCGGGCGTCCATCAAAGGCAAAGCGTTCGATGCGGGTGGTGGCGTTGACGAGGTATTCGACTGCGAGCATGCCGCGTGCTACAGAGATGTTTTGTATGACCTTGGTTTCGCTGTGAGGGACGATGGTCTTCCACGCGGCTGGTGCGGGGTTGTTCAAGTCGATTCCGACCACGCGCCCATTGAGTGCGTCGAGGGTGGTTTGCAGGAAAAGCGTGTCGCCGATGACGGGTCCGTATCCTGCAGCCTTGGAGTGGATTGTGTCCGAGAGAATGGGCACCAGGGTCTTTTCGCCCGTGCGAGCCCATCGGCTCAGGTCCATCGCCCAGAGGTCATTGGATCGTGTGCCGGTGTAGTAACCGACGATGAGCCAGCGTCCGTTGTCGCTGGCGTACGCGAACGGGCCATAGGTCTTTGAGACGTCCTCGATCTGCTTTGCGCTGTACGTTCCGGCGTTGCGATAGATGTCGACGAAATCATCCTGGGAGAACAGGACGATGTCCTCGCGTTCGTGCGTGCCGAGACGGTGAAACTTTACCTGGCCCGAATAGGGGTTGTTGACATCTTCGAGGTTGCTGTAGAAGAAGCTTTGTCCGTCGGGCATCCAGTCGACGCCGCGCACTTTGCCGGGGATTTCGTCGGCAAGCCACTTGCCTGTGTCCACGTCCATGACGTAGAGCGTGGAGTTTTCATCGCCGGAGCGGTACATTCCAAAGGCCAACAGCGATCCATCGTCGCTCGGCTCGAACCACGAGACGGTCAGCAGCCCGCTCTCATCGAGTGTGTTGGGGTTGAGCAGCTCGATGGGTTTGCCGTTGAGGCCGTTGCGGACGTAGACGACCCCCTGTGCCTGTGCTCCTTCCCGTTTGGTGTAGAAGTACCTGTTGAGCGCCATGCGCGGTGCACTGACGGATCCGACTTCCATCAGCTCGCGGATGCGTGCTTCCAGCTCGGCCCTGCCGGGCAGAGCATCGAGCACGGAGCGTGTGTAGGCGTTCTGAGCGCGCGTCCACTGTTCGACCTCCTCGGTGGGTTTGCCCATGGCTTGGGGGTCGGAGTTGTCGCCTTCGAGCCATCGGTATTCGTCGACCAGCTCGACGCCGTGGATGGTCTCCGTGACCGGCGTTTTTTTCGTCGGTGGCGGTCCGGCAAGCGAGATCGCACCAACTGAGAACACCAACGACAGGATCACCGCTTTGCGCATTGTGTCACCTTCCATTCTCACCCGGGCCCGACTCGCGGATCACTGCACGAGTCCTTTGGTCAGCCGCATGAACGCCGTTTCCAGGTTGACCGGCTCTTCGGTAAACAGCGTGAGCCGGAAACCCTGGTTGATCAGGATATTCGCCAGATCGGTGTATGACCCGCCTTTCTGGTCGTTGTATTCGACGTGGAGTTGCCGTCCCGAGCCGCCGGCCGCTGTACCGTCACCCTCGACGATTCGTACTTTTTCGACGCCCGGCACGCCCGCGATGATTTCGGCTGCCTGTTCAAGGCGATCCATGACGCCCACGTGGATGACATGTCCGACCTTGGCGCGTCTCAGGATTTCCTCGACGGTTCCGCTGAAGAGCAACTGTCCGCGTTCGATGATGCCCACGGTGTTGCAAAGCTCGGCCAGCTCGTGCAGGATGTGGCTTGAAATGAGGATTGTCTTGCCCATTCGCTTGAGTTCCTTGAGCAACTCGCGAATCTCGATGCGTGCGCGCGGATCAAGCCCCGACGCAGGCTCATCCATCAAGAGCACTTTCGGATCATGCAGCAGGACGCGGGCGATGCTCAGGCGCTGCTGCATGCCGCGGCTGAGACTGTTGACCTCCGCGGTCGCCTTGTACCCCAGATCCGTCAACTCGAGCACGTCGTTGACCACTTTTTTCCGCTTCGGTCCGTGGATGTTGTACGCCGCGGCGAAAAACTCGAGGTATTCGGTGACCACCATGTCCTCGTAGGCGCCCATGAAGTCGGGGACATATCCGATCAGCGGACGGATCAGCCGATTCTGGTACCCGATGGTCAGTCCGGCGATCTGCGCCTGGCCGCTGCTTGGCTTGAGCAGCGTGGCGAGGATCTTGATTGTCGTCGTCTTGCCGGCGCCATTGGGACCGATGAACCCGTAGCACGCCCCTTCCTCGATTGAAAGGTTGAGGTTGTTCAGCGCGACCAGTTCTCCGTAGCGCTTGGTCAGATTGATCGTCTCGATCATCGGCACGGCGATCGACTCCTCAGCCTGCACTGGCCGCGGCGCGCACCATGGGCGGCTTCGGCTCCAGCGGATAGACCCACATGATGTATGTCAAACCTTCGCATGGAACCTCATTGCCCCCCAAGAGCAATGGCACAACGCTTCGCGCATCGCGGCCGGACTGGTTCACCTGTCCGAGCACCATGACGCACGGCTGAGTGAACCACAGCCCGAGGTCCATTCCGTGGGTTCGGCTGCGCATGGCAAGTCGGTCACCCACGCCCGGCCCTGCTGTAAAGTTGGGCGGCTCAAGCTGGGGAAACAGCGCGAGCGCCTTGAGCCGATCGCTCAGTCGCCGCGGGTCGGGCCGGTTCCCCGCACCGGCCGTGATCCGTTCGGCAGCCAGGAGTTCCGAGAGATAGGCAAACCCCGCCCGGCGACGCTTGACGTCCACCGACTCGGCCCTTCTGGTCACCTCTGCCATGGAAAGAGGCACGTTTGGCGCCCAGGGTCCGGCCAACTCGTATGCGAGCACATTGCCCGTCAGCTTTCCGTCGATGCGGGCTCCCTCCTGAATCGTGATTTGCCCCGTGTTCACCAGCACGACGACATCTTCAAGCGGTGCGGGCAGTTGATGCATGAGCTCGCCGTGGACTTCGTAGTCGACGATGGTGCCGTTTTCGTCGGCCTCACCAGGCTCGGTCAGCCGCAGCTTCGGCTCGTTCAGATCGCCGGGCTGACGGATCGGCTCGGGCATCGACCATGACGCGCGCCCGGCCCATTCGAGTTGCAGCTCTTTGACGGTGGACCGTGAGGGGAAGATGATTTCTTCGGGCCGGCGCGTTTCCATGCGGTAGGAGCGGTTGTCGGGGAATCCGCCGCCGAGCAGCCCGGCACTGGACGAGTGCATCGCCGAGATCAGGTTGGCGCCGTCTTCGCTTTTCACCGAGACCTGCGCATCGCCATAGAACGGGGACAGCAACGCGACCCATGAT
>RFGK01000262.1 GCA_003697045.1 Planctomycetota bacterium | reverse complement strand
GTATTCGGCGGCTTGAGCGAGAAAAAAGAGCATCACGATTCGGGATATTGTACGAAATCTTCACACTTCAAGTGCGGACGATGGATGTTTCCCGCTCGTGAGGCGCCGTTGTTCGACCGCGCCCGACGATTGAGGCGGAAGTCGCAAACGACGATCAATGCTCGGCTTCCACCTTGAATCCTGGGTCGATTCGGGACTCCAGACTCCTGATATTTGGATTCTGTAAGAAATACAGATTCTGCCGGGCAGGCTGCTTTCTGAGGGAGCCATTGATTCTGGCGCTGGTTGTCGTGGAAACCCGAACGTATACCAATCTTCGGTTGGCGGACAGAGAGTGCTCGTACCGGCTGGCTGGGGGTTTGCGCCCGTGAAGCGTGGCGTGTCGGACCGGTTGACCAACTTTCCGGCTTGACGAGAGCGCGTGGTTACGGGAGACTTGCCAGCCCTTTGGGCCAATGATGCAACCCCGGGCGCTGCGCGGGCGTAGCGCGTTGGGCCTTTGGGGGCGGGCGGTGGGAGCCGCCGGCGATGCGCGGGGCATGCAGCGGCATGGTGCCCGGGAATGGGGTTTCGAAAGCAAGGCGGAGCAAATCGATGGCCGGTCGAACCAGCGCGGGTGTGGGTGTGGGAGTTGCAATCACGATTCTCGCGGTGCTGTGCGCCGCCTTGTTCGTGCTGACGATGGTTTTCTATTCGCAGAAGCAGGCTGCGGATCGGGAGATTGCCGACCTGAGCGAACGCAATGATGCGTTTATCAGGGACTCCGAGCGTGAGTTGCCGGCCGTGCGGGACGTGGTCACCAAGGCGGGCAGCAAGAGCGCGATCAGATACCTGATGGACACGCAGTCGGAGATCATGAAGATCGCGTCAGGCCGACCGGACATGTCGGTGGAGGATTTCAGGGCGCAATCTGCACAACTGGTCTCGCAGGGCGAGTCTCTGCTTGGACGGATCCGTTCGCAGAATCGGGAGATCTCCGACCTCAAGGTACGTCTGAGCGATGCGGAAGCAGCGCGGGCGCGGGCACAACAGGACGCGCAGGCCGAGGCTGCCCGCGTGCAGCGGATCGAGGACGCATCGCGTGACGCGAATCAGAAGCTGCTGGCGGATATCGGCGATTATCAGCGCCGCATAGAGCAGTATCGGCGTGAGGTTGACGATCTGGAAGGCAAGATGCGCGAGCAGCTCGAGCGCAGGACGGCCGAGCACGAAGAACGTGAACGCCAACTGTCTCTGCAGATCAGCGAGGCCAATGAGAAGATTCTGATTCTGCAGGATCAGCTCAAGAGGTTGCGTGGCGAGAGCGACGATGCGCTGCGTCCGAAGGATGAGTTTGCGTTGGTTGACGGGCACATCATCGAGATTCGCCCGATCGCCGGCGAGGTCGTGATCGACCTGGGCCGCGTCGATCATGTGGTGCTCGGGCAGACGTTCAGCGTGTATCGCGATTCGGCAGCACTGAGCCCGGACCTGGAGACGGGTGAATATGCCGAGGGCAAGGCCGTGATCGAAGTTGTGGACATTGACACCGACACGTCACGGGCGCGCATCGTGCGCGAATCGCGGGGCAACCCGATCGTGCGCGGCGACGTGATTGCCAATCCCGTGTATGACCCCAACAAGGTGTACCGATTCCTGGTCTACGGAAACTTTGATGTCAACCGCGACGGGCTTGCGTCGAAGGAGGAGGCTGTCGATCTCGAGGCGTTCATCCGCGACTGGGGCGGGGTGATCGAGGACGATCTGAGCGGCGGGCTCGACTTCCTGGTGCTTGGACAGAAGCCTGTGCTTCCGCCGCAGCCCGGTCCGGGGGCGCCGATCGAGGTCTTGCAGGAATACGTGCGGCTGCAGGGAATCGTGAAGCGCTACGACGATTTGTTTGAGCGTGCGATTGCCACGTCGATCCCCGTGCTCAACGAGAATCGTCTTTACACGTTGTTGGGCGCACTTCCGGATTGAACCTGTGCGAGTGGCGGCCGCGCAAGGAGTCTTCGACGCGGCGCCGAGGGCGAAGCGCAAACGCCGCGCGCCGGCCTGGACGCACCCTGCGCTGTACACACTGATCAGGGCGGCGACGACGCTGCCGCAAATCGTGGGCGTGCGCACTGCGATGGCATCGGCTGGTCAGATCGGGCGAGCGTTTGGCGCCTCTCGTCTCAACCGGAACAGGGTCAGCCGGGCGGTGGATCGTGTGCTCTTTGCCCTGCCGCATCTTGATCGGGAAGCAGCGTATGAGCTTGTGATCTCGAGCTATGAGCACCTGTGCAGGCTGGCAGCGGAGATCGGATACATCCCGCGTCTGCTCAGCGATGATGCGTGGATTGAACACGTGGAGCTGGGGCCGTTGGAAGGCTCGCTTGAGGCGTTGTTTCAGGGGCGGCCCTCGTTGATGCTGACGGGCCACTGCGGGAACTGGGAGGTGCTGGGGACGACGATGGCAGTGCTCGGGTTTCCGATGCATGTGGTGTATCGTCCGCTGGACATGAAGCCCCTGGATGAGTGGGTGCGAAGGACACGAGCCAAGCGAGGCCTGACGCTCCTGGACAAGTTCGGGGCTGGAGAGATGTTGCCCAAGCTGGTGGAGCGCGGGGTGCCGGTCGGGTTTGTTGCCGATCAGAATGCGGGCGACAAGGGGCTGTTCGTTCCGTTCTTCGGTCGATTGACCTCGACATATAAGACGATCGGCCTGTTGGCGATTCGACACGAGGCCAATGTGGTGTGCTCGTATGCGCGGCGGCTCGGGCCGGAGGAAGAACCAGCTGCGCGCGAAGAAGGCGGCGGGCTTCGCTATCGCATCGAATTGATCGACGTGATTCGCCCGCGAGACTGGGCGGACAAGCCGGACCCTCTGTTTTACCTGACGGCCCGGTACCGATATGCACTGCAGAAAATGGTCGAACAATCGCCGGAACAGTACCTGTGGATGCATCGGATCTGGAAGAGTCGGCCGAGACATGAGCGTCTGAACCGACCGTTGCCCGGGCAACTGCGGGACAAGCTTCGATCGCTGGAATGGCTCGATGAGGGGGATGTGGATCGAATCTGCGAGCAGAGCGAACGCGATCGGGCGTATCTTGCTGAAAACGGGTTGAGCCGGATGCCGTAGGATGAGAGGGCGCAGGGAGAACCGAAATGTCCAAGCCTGTTGACCGATTGACGGATGTTCGAGTGCTGATCGTGGACGATGATCGGGATGTGCTTGAGTCGATGACGGCGGCTTTTCAGGCTGAGGGCGCGGAAACGCTGATGGCATCCGACGGGAACACGGCGGTGAGAATGTGCCAGGAAGACGATCCTGACGTGGTGATCCTCGACATGATGCTCCCCGGACGATCGGGTTTCCTTGCGCTTGAGAAGATCAAGGGGCACGCTGACAGCCCGCTGGTCGTGATGGTGACCGCCAACGAAGGCAAGCGTCACCAGGCATATGCTGAATCGCTGGGGGTCGATGCCTACCTGCTCAAGCCGGTGCCCCTTGAGCGGCTGATCGATACGGTGGACACACTGATCCAGAAGCGCGACCTCGAGTTGGGTGCAGAAGACTGAGCTGGAGCGCCGAGTGGCCAAGAAGAGACAACTTGCGCTGTTTCGCCTGAATGACCCGGACGATCCGGGCTCGGGGTATGCTTCGCTTGGAACGGTGCGTGAGTTCATCGACCAGTTGGCCCCGTTCAACACGGCACCCGACGGGTCACCTCCACGTCAGACGGGAACCGAAGTGCTGCACGGTCCGGGCATTGTGATTGAATACGCCAGCAATCAGGATGAAGTGCGGCAGGCGATTTTGACGGTGGTCGACCAGGACGTTGCGTGGCCGGTGTTGAGCCGACTGTGCAAGACGCTCTGCTGGAAGATGCAGGATCTGGAATCGGGCCAGGTGTTCGGCTGAGAGCGTTCTGGTCATCCACCGGCGCGCTCCATGCGCGCGGGTTCAACTCGTGAGTGCCTGCTCCAGGTCGGCGATCAGATCGTCGACATCTTCGATGCCCACGCTGAGCCGCACCAGCCCGTCGGAGATGCCAAGCTTGGCCCGCTGTTCCGGCGGGACGGAGGCGTGGGTCATGATGGCGGGATGTTCGATCAGCGATTCGACGCCGCCGAGCGATTCGGCCAGAGCGAAGATCTGCACGCGCTCGAGCATGCGGCGTGAGGCTTCGAGCCCGCCCTTGAGATAGATCGTCACCATTCCGCCGAAGGCTCGCATCTGCTTGCGGGCGACATCGTGCTGGGGGTGCGAGGCAAGGCCGGGGTAGATGACCCGCTCCACGCCCGGGTGGCGGTCGAGATACTCTGCCACTTTCATTGCGTTGGAACAGTGTCGTTCCATGCGCACGTGCAGCGTCTTGGTCGAGCGCAGGTAGAGGAAGCACTCGAGGACGCCGGGGACGGCGCCTTCGGAGAGCTGGAGGAACTTGAGCTTCTGGTGGATTTCGTCGTCGTTGGTGATGAGCGCGCCGCCCAGCGCGTCGGAGTGGCCGCCGATGTACTTGGTCATGGAGTGGCAGACGATGTCGGCGCCGAGACGCAGCGGGTTCTGGAGGTAGGGCGATGCGAAGGTGTTGTCCACGCAGGTGATGACGCCGTGTTGGCGGGCGACGGCGGTCACAGCCTCGATGTCGATGATCTTGAGCGTGGGATTGGTGGGGGTCTCGATCCAGATGAGTCGGGTGCGATCGTTGATGGCTGCCCGCACGTTGGCGATGTCGGTCATGTCGACGAGCACGGTCTCGATGCCGAGCTGGGCGAAGACGCGGTGAAAGAGCCGGTTGGTGCCGCCGTAGACGTCGTCGCAGAGCAGCACTCGGTCGCCGGCGCTGCACATGTGGAGCACGGCGCCGGTAGCGGCAACACCCGAGGCATAGCACAGGGCATGCTTTCCGCCCTCGAGTGAGGCGAGATTGGCCTGGAGTGCGTCGCGTGTGGGGTTGGCGGCGCGCGTGTAGTCGTATTCGCCCTTGATCACGCCGGGAGAGGCCTGCACGAAGGTCGAGGTCTGGTAGATCGGGGTGATGATGGCGCCGGTGGTCGGGTCGGGCTGCTGACCGGCGTGGATGGCGCGGGTGCCGAAGCCGTGCTCGGGGGTGGTCTTCATCGGGATGGTCTCCTGGCGAGGAACTCGATCAGATCGATCTGGGTGAGCACGGCGACGACGCGGGCCTCGTCGATGACGATGGCGGCCTGATCCTGTCCGAAGATGGCAAAGAGTTCTTCGATGCGTGCCTGTGGGTAGACCAGGCCACCGATGGGCTTTTCGATCCCCTTGATCGCCGAGTCTGTCGAAACATCGCCCGACTGGAGCCCGCGGAGGATGTCCACTTCGTGGACCATGCCGATGGGGCGTCCGTCGTCATCGACGACGGGCAGCTGCGAGACGCCGCGTTCGCGCATGACGGCGATCGCCGATGCAATGCTGTCGTTTTCGTGGATGGTGAGCAGGGTGTTGTCGCGGCCCCTGAGCAGTTCGCTCACGCTGCCCAGCCCGCGGTCGGGTTCCAGAAAGCCGTGCATGCGCATCCACTCGTCGTTGAGATACTTGGTGACGTAGCGCGTGCCGGAGTCGGGGAGGATGGCGAGGATGCGTTTGCCCTTGCCCCACTGGCGGGCGAGTTGCAGAGCCACGTGCACCATGCCGCCGGAGGAGCCGCCGCAGAAAAGCCCCTCTTCGCGTGTGAGCCGGCGGGCGGTGGTGAAGCACTCGTAATCGGAGACCTGGTACATTTCATCGACGACGGAAGGGTCGAAGGCTTCGCACTTGATGTCTTCGCCGAGCCCTTCGACCTTGTAGACGTAGGGCGTGGAGAGCGTGCCGGTTTTGAAGTAGTGGTAGTGGACGCTGCCGAGCGGGTCGACGCCGATGATTTTTGTCTTCGACCCCTGCTTTTTGAAGAAGCGTCCCACGCCGGAGATCGTGCCGCCGGTGCCGGTGCCGATGACGATGGCGTCGATCTGCCCGCCGTCGGTCTGTTTCCAGATTTCCGGGCCGGTGAGTTGTTCGTGGGCCTGGATGTTCCACTGCGAGTGGTACTGGTTCATGTAGAACGCGCCCGGGGTTTCCTCGGCGATGCGCTTGGCGACGTTGACGTAGTGATCGGGCGAGTCGCCGGGCACGTCGGTGGGTGTGATGACGACTTCGGCCCCGAAGGCGCGCAGCCCGTCGATCTTCTCCTTGCTCATCTTGTCGGGCATGGTGAACACGCAGCGATAGCC
>RFGK01000261.1 GCA_003697045.1 Planctomycetota bacterium | reverse complement strand
GTACGGCTGCGAGATGGTCTGTCCCTGGCCGATGGGAAGCGGAGAGTCGTCGTAGGCGCGAGCCCGCAGGTCATCGGGCACGAACTCCTCGCGGGGCACGCGCCGCATGGCGCTGAGCACTCTTTCATCGCGGATGCCGCGGGCGGCGATCTGACGCTCGACCATCCGCAGGCGTTGCTCGGAAGTGCTGAGCATGTGCGCAATTGTCGCACCGAAAGCCGGCCAATCCAACTTTCGCGCAGATGAATCCGGCCGAGCCGACCGAAAAGCCGCCTTCGCGATCTCCGGACCCCGCAGCGCAACCAGCCGGGGCCGACGATTACGAGCGATTGCGCAGCGCTGCGTTGAACGCTTTCGTCCCCCCCGGCGGAAGGGTGAACCACTCCCACCGGTCGGTCCCGACAAGGGCGCGTGCGATGATGTTGAGCTGGCCGATGTGAAAGGCGTAGTGATCGAGTTGGCGTGCCAAGGCCAGCGCGACCGAGTGTTTGACGGTGCGGATGGTCACGGTGCGCAACAGGTCGGCTTCGGTCAGTCCTTCGATCGCGTCGAACAACGTCTCCCAGCCTTGCTGCCACTGCTGCATCAGTTGGGCACGCACCCGGGCTTGCTCCTGCTCGGGCGGGCACAGCGGTGCGAGCTCTGCATCGCGGTCGCGTGTCGGTTTTTCCCCGTCGGTTGTCAGAAACGCGCTCCAGCGGCTGAGCATGTTGCCTGCCATGTGTCGGACAAGAACCGCTGCCGAGTTGAGCCCGGGCGCAAGGACGGTAAAGAACTGCTGGTCGGACAGCTGATCGAGCGCATGCTCGGCAAAAGCTCTCTGACGGGCGAATACCGCGCGGGCCGAAGCGATGGGATCGAGGAGCGAATCTTCGGCAAATCGGACGCTGTTCATGGTTGTTTCTCCAGCGGGTAATACTCGTCCAGCACCGCCTGCCACTCATCCAGCGACTGACACGCGATGAATCGCTTTCGTACCGCTTCACCCTGCGGGTGATGCGAGGCAAAGCGAATGCCGAACTTGCGCATGGTCCGCGCGGTGTGGCGTTCGGCTCGGGCTTGGCGCGCCTCGCCCCGCCCGCGTGTGAACAGCCGATTCACGTCGATGGCCAGCTCGAAGTGACGCATGAGCACGTCGCGCTGCTCGGCAATGGTCGGCCTGGAGGGAGTACGGCCGGCAAGGATGTCGCGGCACTGGCGGAAAATCCATGGATTGCCGATACAGCCACGCGCGATGGAAACCCCGGTTACGCCCGTGTAAGCAATCATGCGAAACACATCGCCCGCGTCCCACACATCACCGGAGCCGAAGATCAGCCGCTCCCGCACCCGGCCCGGGTGGGCACGCTGGACAATCTGTCGGAGCAGATCCCATCGGCTCGGCCCGAGATATTTTTGCTGGACGGTGCGCGCGTGGACCGTCACCCACGCACAACCCATGTCGTAGGCCGCATCAAAGATGCGAAAGAAGTTGTCGCGCATTTCGTCGGAATCGTCGAAGCTGCGCCGCATTTTCACAGTCACGGGAATCTGTTCCGGCACGGCTTCACGCACTGCTTCGAGAATGCGAATCGCTCCCGTCGGCTCGGCCAGCCAGTGTCCGCCACGCGCCTTGCGAGCAATCTTCTTGACCGGGCAGGCAAGATTGACATCGATGGCAGCAAACGTGCCTTCAGAAGTGCTTGAGCAGGCCGACGGTGCCACTGTGCCTGCAGGTGCACCGGCGTTGGCTGCGTGTGCCGCGCGGCCGTGCTGCCCCGCGCAGGAGCACGACGCCATCGCGCGGTATTCGCCGGCTCGCCTGGCTCCCTGCTCGATCATCTTGATGGCAGCGGCTGCCATTTCGCCTGGGTCGGAACCCATGATCTGCCCGGCCAGCGGACGATCCTCAGCCCCTCCCGGGATGTTGTCTGCGAGCTGGCCCAGATCGGCCTTGGCAAACCCCCGTCCACCTGCGAGCAGCGTCTGGTCGAGCAAAGCTTCGGTCACGCAGTAGGGGCAGCCATGCCGGCGCGCGATGATTCGCATGGCCGGGTCAGAGTACCCCGCCAGCCCCGCTTGATAGAACGGTGCGTCAAAGCCCGGAACGACCGCGGGGACGCGAGGGTCTACAGCAGCCCCTTCAAAACGTGCCCTCAGCTCCTCGGCCGCACGCTGCGGGTCAATCTCCTGCGCGGGCGGTACACTACCCACGCCCGGCGCGATCGCGGGGCATGGCGGCGTCGCGTTGTTGCCGTCGCACGACATCAGGAGACCTTAGCCGCGTGAGACACTCTGCCACCAACACCGCCGTGGTTCTTGCTGCCGCCTTGCTTGCATCATGCACCGGCCCGGGGTCGGCGCTGCGATCCGACGCATCGCGGGCTTACCCGAGCGAAATTGCCAACGCCGGAACACTTCCCATACAGGTGATTCGCCGTGTCACCCACATTGAGATGACCAATACGACGGCTCGGGCGTTCGGTCCGTCCACGATCTGGGTCAATGGTCGCTATTCGCACCCGATTGAGGGGTTCGGTATTGGAGAGACGATTTCGCTCGACCTGCGCGAGTTCTACGACGAGTTCGGCGAGCGATTCCGAGCGGGCGGATTCTTTGCCACGCGCGACCCCGACGCGCTCGTGCTGTGTCAGCTCGAAAACGAAGGCTCGATGTACGGGCTCATCGTTGTGGGCAATCTGCTGGAATGACACGCTCAGCAGGACGAATCCATGACCAGCTTTGATCCAAATGCAGCGGCTTTGCCTGATGCGGGCATCTTCGGATTGCCGGGGAAGCGTGATCAGGCTCGGGTGATCCTGCTCGGGGTTCCGTTTGACGCCACGACCTCGTACCGACCGGGCACAGCTCGCGGGCCCGAGGTGATCCGGGCTGCTTCGACGCAGGTTGACTTGTTTGACCATCGATTCGGTCGAATCTACGAGCGTGGCATCTGGATGGAAGAGCTGGAGATCATCGAGTTGTCCAGGCGCACACGGCGATTGGCCGAGCCGATCCTCATTCGTGGCGGCGCGGGCGAGTCTGACACAACGGCCGTTCGGGAAATCGACCGCGCCTGCGAACAGGTCAACGCACTGGTTCAGCAGCGCACCTCAGAGATTCTGGCCGAAGGCAAGACCCCCGGCATTGTTGGAGGCGAACACTCGGTCTCGCTGGGAGCAATCGAGGCCTGCGCCACACACGGCAGCCCGATCGGTGTGCTCCAGATCGATGCGCACATGGACCTGCGCTGCGCGTTCGAGGGGTTTACCTATTCGCACGCTTCGATCATGCACAACGTGCTCGAGCGCATTCCCGGCGTCGTCCGGCTTGTGCAGATCGGTATTCGCGATTACTGCGAGGAGGAACTCGAAGCTGCGCACAGAGCTGGCGACCGCGTATCGACAGCGTTCTGGGAAGACATGGCCGACGCACTGGCCGACGGCCGCTCGTTGCGGACGTTGCTGGCCGACCTGATCGAGCCGTTGCCCGAGCGCGTGTATATCAGCTTTGACATTGACGGGCTGGATCCTTCGCTGTGCCCGCACACGGGCACGCCTGTTCCCGGCGGGCTGAGCTTTGAACAGGCAGGATTGCTGTTGGCGGTGCTCCGGGAGTCCGGTCGTGTGGTCGTGGGGTTCGATCTGGTCGAGGTGGCGCCGGGACCTGCTGGTGAGCCGGAGTGGGATGCCAACGTCGGCGCGCGTGTGCTGTATCGCCTGTGCGGCATGGGCGTGTAGACGCGCGGGTTCCTCAGAAAAACAGCACGCCCCGCACGGGGCGGGGCGCACTCATCGCTGGAGGAAGCCTGGTCTGCCTGGCTCAGCGGCGGCGGCGGATTCCGACCAGTCCTGCCAAACCGATCAGGCTCATGCTCGCTGGCGAGGGGATGTGGACGATCCAGCTTCCGAGCTGTCCGTTTGAGTCGCGTCCCCAGCCGGTCATCCATTGCCCGTCGGATGAGATGCCCGAGCCGAAGGCGAACTCGTATCCGGCGTCGTAGGCGATGCCGAGGCTGTCGAGGTAGTCGGCGATTCTCATCGTGCCGACGCCTTCCTGCCAGATGAATCCGCGGCCGAAAGTAGCGGGCCCGAAGCCCCATGTTCCACCAACGATGATCGATCCATCACCGTTGATGCCAAAGCCGGCCATGAACCGCTCGCCGCCGACGGCCAGATTGGGCAGTTCCTCGGCGACATTTGTGACGGTGTTGTAGCGATACGCCTTGCCGGGCGAAGTGAATCCGCCGATTCCGATTCCGGTGACGTAGACGCCATCATCCGAGACGGCCTGCGCTTCTTGAGCAGCGGTCCCGTTGGGCAGAGTGATCAGCTCCTGAACGCCATTGACCCACACGGCCCCCTGACGCCCGTTCCCGTCCTGCCAGCCGGCGACGACGCTGCCGTCGTAGTTGGCACCATTGGCGCGCGAGGACTGACCTACGGCGTTGGAGCCGAGGTCAACCATGCCGGTGCCTTCGATCCACTGAGCGGCGTGCGCATCGGCGGTGCCGATGCTGGTCCATCCGAGTCCAACGACGGAACGACCGTCGCCGGAGATGCCCCAGCCGGAGCTGACTTCCGCATCGATTTGCTGGCCGATACCCGGAAGCATCCCGAAACCGGTCCACATGCCGGTCATGGTGTCGTAGCGGCTCATCTCGTGGTAGCCGGCTGCAGCGTTGAACGTGGTTCCGCTGATGTATCGTCCGTCGCGCGAGATTTTTCCCTGTCCGCCGACGCCGCTGCCGGGGCTGACGCCTCCGATATCAATGACCGAGCCACCGGCTGCCCACATGAAATAGTGGCCGGCGCCATTGGTGGACCCGGAAGTGATGCCGTTGTTGCTGATCCCTTCCGTCAGGATCCCGCCGGCAGTCCAGAACTGGGCACTGGCGGTCCCCGCGAGTGCAGCAGCAGCCGCCCAACCCATGGCCCAAGCGATTCGCAAACTCATTTTTTGATCTCCCAGTCTCTGCGTTTGTGGCGCGTCGGGGTGTCACGAACCCCGCGTTTGTCTACTCCAACACAGGAGGCACCCAGCCCCCGCCTTTCGCAACGCATGTCAGATTACACGGACTTCCAGGCCTCGTCAATATTTCCCCAGGGAAGTTTCTGCAAACTTTCTCCGCTCTCCCCTCGATTCAGACGGGCAAACGAGTACGATTACATATAGACCGAGTCAATGGAATCCGTACATATGCCAACTGCTGTTTCCCAGACTCCCCCGTTCGAAGACCACATGAGCGAGGCCTATCAGCGCCTCCGCTCGTCGCTGACGGCTATGGTGCTGGCAGCCCGCGGTAAAGTCACGTTTCCTCAGGACTTGGCGCGACACCTCAAGATCAACAAGAATCTCGCGTGGCGTGTTTCCAAGATCATCGAGGCACCCACGCCGGAAGCAGGCATTCCCCATCTGCCTGGTGCGGGCGGGCTGAAGCTCCTGCTGGATGCTGCACGGAATGCCGGTTCGAGTGATGACGTCATTGAGCGTGTTGAATCGGCGCACGCTGCATTCCTTGAGATGGTTCAAACTCATGCCGGCGATCAGGAGACGCTTCAGCTCCTGCTCGACGGGCGATCGGATGGTGATGCGCTGGCCGCCAGTCGGCGCATGGCCTTCCGCGGCAACAGCGGCATTGTCGGGGTGCAGGCGCGCGCCAAGCTCACAGCCAGTTTTCTTGCGCCCAGCGCTGAGGACCCTGACAAGCTCGACTCCCTTCTCATCGGCGGGTTTGTAGATGTCTGTCGGCTTCGGCCGGCGGAAGGTTGGCCGCTCTTTCGGATCCGCCATTACCTCGGACATGATGGGCCTGCCGCGGCGCAGCAGCTCGACGCTCAAGTCATGTACGACCGATTCGGCCAGCTCGACGAGTTCGATGACGAATCCTGTTCCGACCTTCTTCTCGAGCGTGATGAACACGGTTTGACGTACCGGCTGGGCCCTGGAAGAGTTGGCAAGACCGGCACTTTCTCCACTTATTTCGGGAGCCCGCTTCTGGGTGTGTTTGATCGGTACGCCTCACCCGAAGACCCGATGGGCGAAATTTACTCCATTGTCGAGGTCCCTGTTGAAACCCTGCTTTTCGACATGTTCATACACCGCGATCTCGGGTACGGCTCATCGCTGGAACTCTCGGTGTTTGAGCGACCGGGCGGCGGACTCGATGACCACCTGGTGCGCACCAAGCGGCAACACCTGCCGATCTCTATCCAGCCAGAGCGGCTGCGGGGAAGCCCTGAGCGGTGCATTTCGCCCGTATGCCCCCGATATCCGGAAGTGATCCGGCGCACGACCGCAGCGACCGGATGGGACCTTGGCGCGTTTACGTGCTACCGGTTCGTGCTGACCTATCCACCGCTTCACTCGACGGCGATTGTCTCGTTTCCTCTTGATGAACGTCCGGAGACGTAGATGGATCGCTTCGTCATTGTGAGCCGAACGCTTTTTGGTAGTCTTCGATGAATCGCTTGAGGCCGACGTCGGTGAGCGGGTGCTGCATGAACTGAGCGATCACCTTGAACGGCACAGTCGCAACATCAGCGCCGGCAAGCGCACAGTCAAGCATGTGCTTGGGGTGGCGAATCGACGCAGCCAGTAGCTTGGTCTGGTATCCGAAGTTGTCATAAATCTGGCGGATCTGGTGGATGAGCTCCATGCCGTCCTGCGCGACATCATCGATGCGTCCGATGAAGGGGCTCACGAGAAAGGCACCGGCCTTGGCGACCATGAGCGCCTGAAGGGGCTGGAAGCAGAGCGTCATGTTTGTGCGCACGCCTTCGTCGGCCAGAGCCTTGCAGGCCTTGAGACCCTCGATGGTGCTCGGAAGCTTGATGACGATGTTGGGTGCGATTGCGGCACGCTCGCGGGCTTCGGTGAGCATGCCCTTGGCGTCGGTGGCCAAGACTTCCGCCGAGACGGGGCCGGAAACTATCTCGCATATCTCGGCCAGCCGTTGGGCGTAGTCCACCCCCTCTTTGGCGATGAGGGAGGGGTTGGTCGTCACCCCGTCGAGCACGCCGAGGTCGTGCGCCTGCTTGATCTCATCGAGATTGGCGGTGTCGATGTACAGGTCCAAGATCGGCCTCCTTCGCGTTGATCCGGATGTGTGGAGCAACCGTAGGTCAGCCGATCGTTCCGAGCCCGATGACTGATGCCAAAGCGTGCGTCGAAGTGTGCGTGAGTGAGACGAGCCATGCCTCGATTCGCTGCTCGGATGCAAGCTCGGCGGCCCGTCCGTGCAGCAAAACTTTCGGGGCGCCTTCGGGGTCGCGGTTGATTTCTACATCGGTCCAGAGGATCCCCCCACGCAGACCGAGCCCCAAGGCCTTGAGAACGGCCTCCTTGGCGGCAAACCGGGCGGCCAGGTGTTCATCCACCCGTTTCTGTTTCAGACAGTATTCGCGTTCGCCGGGTGTAAAGCACCGGGTGAGGAATCGCTCGGGATGATCGGCTCGAAGCTCGACAATTCTCGAGACTTCAACCAGATCTACGCCATGAGCGATTGCGTGCATGAGTGATCAGTCCGGCTTTGACTCAGTCTGCTTTGATTCGGGCTTCTTCTTCGATGAATCCTGCTTGCTCTGGCCGGTTGAATCCGCAGCCTCGGACTTGGCAGCCTTCTTGTAAGACTCGGAGCGATAGTCGGTCTGGAAGAAACCGGAACCCTTGAACAGAACGGCTGCACCTGTTCCGATGAGCCGTTCGAGGGCGTTTTTGCCACACTCCGGGCACTTGCGCTTCACCGGCTCGCTCATGCTCTGGAACAGCTCAAACCTGTGCTGGCAGTTGGTGCAGCGATATTCGTAGGTTGGCATGGTTCACTCCCCCGGAGCAGCTGCGACAATAACCTTGGCCGGGCGAATCACGCGATCCCCCAGTCGGTATCCCACGCCGAGCACCTGCAGCACGTGCCCGGGCTCAACGTCATCGGACGGCTGCTGAAGCATCGCCTCGTGTTCAGACGGATCAAAGCTCTCGCCGGGTGAAGGGTTGATCATCGTCACGCCGAAGCCTTGCAGGACGCGCATGAGTTCGTCGCGGATCATGCGCACGCCGCCGGCGATCTGCTCGGCCGTAGCGGTCGATGTGTCCTGGCTGAGCGCAAGGTCGAAGTGATCCATCACG
This sequence comes from Planctomycetota bacterium, assembly GCA_003697045.1. GTDB lineage: Bacteria > Planctomycetota > Phycisphaerae > Phycisphaerales > UBA1924 > J022. The sequence continues at coordinate 8,287 of RFGK01000261.1, read as the reverse complement.
GGCAGCACGCTCTGGACGACGCCGATTGTGGCGCTGGTGCGAGCCTCGCGCTCATTGGCTGCAGCCCGACGCTGAAAGTTCTGATAATCGGCTGCGAGACGCTGAAACCGGTTGAACAGCTCGTCGTGTTCGGCGAGCGTTGCACGCAGAGTTTCGATGATGTCCTCGGCCCCGGCGGGAGCTTCAATCTCACCGGAGCGGGCAGCATTTCGAATCTGTTCCAGCGTCTCAAGATCGAGTCGGCCGGTGGATTCGTTCTTCGGCCCCTCGGTCTGCTGAACAGTTTTCTTGCGTTTCGTCTCGTTGCTCACGGGATTCACCTCGCTTGCCTGTGTCATGGATCAGCCCGCGAGTACGTCTTTGATCTTCGACCAGAATCCGTGGCTTTCGGGCAGCACGTTATGGTCTTCAGTTTCAGCAAACTCGCGGAGCAGTTTTTCCTGTCGACTGGTCAACTTTTTCGGAATTTCGATCCGTGCGACGACCACGAGGTCGCCGCGCCGCCCGGTGCGCAGATTGGGCAGGCCCTGACCTTCGATCCTGAACATTCGTCCGAACTGCGTGCCCCTGGGGATGACCAGCTTGTGCGAGCCCTCGAGCGTCGGGACATCAACTTCGGCACCGAGCGCCGCTTGCGTGAAACTGATCGGCATCTCGAGCATGAGATGATCTTCTTCTCGCACGAAAAGATCATGGGGCTTGACGCGCACGACCACATGCAGGTCGCCTCGCAGACCTTCGCCCCGGGGGGCATGTTCGGGTGCCGGGGGCTCACCTTCGCCCTGGACGCGCACGGCCTGGCCGTCGTGAATCCCTCGAGGAATCTTGACGCTCAGGGTGCGCTTCTTGGGCACACGCCCTTTCCCGCGGCATGTGCTGCACTTTTCCGAGATCACGGTCCCTCGGCCGCGGCAGTGCGGACAGGTGGTCACCATGCGGAACATGCCCCCGAGCCCTGCCTGCTGCACCTTGCCGTGCCCGCCGCACGTTTCACACGTTTTCGGCTTGGTGCCCGGCTTGGCGCCGTCCCCTCCGCACGTCTGGCAGATGTCCATGCGCGTGAACTCGACGTCGCGTTCACAGCCGGTGAGCACTTCGTCGAGCGTGATGGAGACCTCCGTTTCGAGATCGTAACCTCGCGCGACGCGCCGTCCGCCGCGGGCACTGCCTCCGAATCCCCCGAAGATGTCGTTGAACATCGAGAAGATGTCCTCGACGTTCATGCGACTGAAGTCATGGTGAGCGGCTCCAGCCCCGCGCAGTCCCTCGTGCCCGAACTGGTCATAGCGACGGCGTTTCTCGACGTCCGACAGCACTTCGTAGGCTTCGGCCGCCTCCTTGAACTTTGCTTCGGCCTCGGCATCATCCGGATTGCGATCCGGGTGATACTTCATCGCGAGCCGGCGATAGGCGCGTTTGATCTCATCCCCGTCGGCCGTGCGGGCAACACCAAGGATCTCGTAATAGTCACGTGTGGTCGGCATACCAGGCACCAGACGGCATCAGGCAATGGTTGCTGCTCCAGCGACTCACCAAAGCACCAGAGCCAAATGCCCGTTGCCTCACGCCGGCTCTTTGGAATCATCCCGCGATCGTTTCCAACCGCGGGATGTGCTTTTCTCGGGAAGGGCGCGCTGGGCGCCGCCCGCTCCCTCTCTCCTTCCACACGCTCAGCTGACCGCGCCGACGACTGGCTCTGCCTCTTCCTTGAGATCGGTCACCATGACATCGGTGGTGAGCATCAGCCCGGCCACGCTGGCCGCATTGACCAGCGCGCTCTTGGCGACCAGTGCCGGGTCGATGATGCCGGCCTTGACGAGGTCGGTGTATTGGCCGGTGGAGGCATCGAGCCCGAAGCCACCCTTTCCGTTCTTGATCTCCTCGACCGCGATATCGCCGTCGTATCCGGCGTTGAGCGCGATCTGCCTGGCCGGCCACTCAACGGCGCGGGAGACAATATCGAAGCCGAGCTTCTCATCGCCCCTTGCCTTCTTCTTGGCATTCTCGATCGCATCGAGCGTGCGGAGCAGGGCCACGCCTCCGCCGGGGACGTACCCCTCCTTGGCTGCGGCGCGCGTCGCGTGCAGAGCATCCTCGACGAGATCCTTGAGGGCCTTCTGTGCCTGCTCGGTTGAGCCACCGACGTTGATGATGGCCACGCCGCCCGTGAGCTTGGCGTGACGCTCCATCAGCTTCTCCTTGTCGTAGTCGCTGGTGGACTTCTCATACTGGGCCATGATCTGAGCGGCCCGCTGCTCGATGTCCTTCTTCTTGCCTGCGCCCTCGATGATGGTCGTGTCGTCCTTGGTCACGACAATCTTCTTGGCACGCCCCAGTTCGGAAATCTCGACCGACTCGAGTGTGCGTCCGAGATCTTCGGAAAAGAACGTCCCACCGGTCAGCACGGCAATATCCCCGAGCATGGCCTTGCGACGATCCCCGAAGCCCGGCGCCTTGACAGCACAGACCTTGAGCACGCCGCGGAGACGGTTGACGACAAGAGCCGCCAATGCCTCGTTTTCAACATCCTCGGCGATGATGAGCAACGGCTTGCCCGTGCCGGCGATCTTGTTCAAGAGCGGCAGCAGGTCGGGAAGGTTGCCGATCTTCTTCTCGTGGATGAGCACGTAGGCATCCTCGAGAACGGCTTCACCGGTCTTGGGGTCGGTCATGAAGTATGGCGACAGGTAGCCCTTGTCGAACTGCATGCCCTCGACATATTCGAGCGTCGTTTCAGAGCTCTTGCCGTCTTCGATCTCGACCACGCCATCGGGCCCGACCTTGGCGATCGCCTCAGCGATCAGCTCGCCGACTTGCTCGTTGTGATTCGATGAGACAGTGGCGACCTTCTTGTAGTCGGCCTTGCCCTTGCAGGGGACGGCCAGATCTTCGATCGCTTTGGCTGCGGCTTCGGCAGCCTTGTTGATGCCGCGCTGGAGATGAATTGGGTTATGGCCGGCGGCAACGGCCTTGAGCCCTTCGGTGAAGATCGCCTGCGCGAGGATGGTCGCTGCGGTGGTTCCGTCGCCGGCCTTGTCTGCCGTCTTCTTTGCCACCTGATGCACCATCTTGGCGCCCATCGACTCGAACGGCTCGGGCAAAGTGATTTCCTTTGCGACCGAGACACCGTCTTTGGTCACGCTGGGCCCGCCATACGACTTCTCAATCACGACATGATGCCCGGAGGGGCCCATGGTGCATTTGACCGCGTCGGCCAGGCGATCGACGCCCTTCTTCATTTCAAGAAGAGCGGCTTCGTCGAACATGATCTGCTTGTTGGACACTTGTATTACTCCTTAGCCTTCGACCACGCCGAGCAGTTCAGATTCCCTGAGAATCAAGTGTTTGACATCCTTGATCTCAACTTCAGAACCGGCGTACTTGCCGTAGACGACCCGGTCGCCCTTCTTCACACTCAGCTGGGCGCGCTTGCCGTTTTCAAGCAGCTTGCCCGGGCCGGTTGCGACGACTTCTCCCTGGATCGGCTTTTCCTTCGAGCCTTCGGGCAGATAGAGCCCGCTGGCGGTCTTCGCCTCAGGCTCGATGGGCTTGACCAGGACACGATCTTCAAGTGGTTTGACTGCCATTGTTCTCTCCGTGGTTCTGCAGGTCGTAAGTTCAACCCGCGCGTTGGTTTCCGTATCTGGATGGTGCCCCTGTTAGAAGCCCATTCCTCCCATTCCCATGCCGCCGCCGCCGTGGTCGTGCCCGGCGTGCTCGTCCTTGGGTTCGGGCTTTTCGGTCACGATGCAGTCCGCGGCAAGCAGAACGGTGGCCACGCTGGCTGCGTTCTGCAACGCCGACCGATCGACCTTGGCCGGCGTGATCACGCCCGCCTTGACGAGGTCTTCAAATGTGTCTGTCAGCGCGTTGTACCCAAAGTTGGGGTCGGTGGCCTGGGCGATCTTCGAAACAACCACCGTGCCCTTGGCGCCGGCATTGTCTGCGATGGTCCGCGCGGGCACCTGCAGCGCCTGGTAGACCACGTTCATGCCGGCCGCGTAGTCGTACTTCACGTGGCCGATGTCTTCCGCTGAGACATCATTTGTCTTGCCGAACACGGCCTTCCACTCGCGGTTCTTCGCGATGGCATCGCGAGCGCGGATGAAGCTCACGCCGCCCCCGGGGACGATGCCCTCTTCCACCGCTGCCCGGGTGGCATGGAGTGCATCTTCGACGCGTGCCTTCTTCTCCTTGAGCTCGGCCTCGGATGCGGCGCCGACGTTGATCTGGGCCACGCCTCCCGCGAGCTTGGCAAGCCGCTCCTGCAGCTTCTCACGGTCGTAATCACTCGTGGCGTTTTCGATCTCACGCCGAATCTGGTCGATGCGGGCCTGGATTTCCTTCGTCTCGCCCGCGCCCTCGATGATGGTCGTGTTATCGGCATCCACCTCAATCTTCTTGGCCATACCAAGCTCGGCCAGTTCGATCTGGTCAAGCTCGACACCGAGATCCTTCATGAACGCCTTGCCGCCGGTGAGGATGGCGATGTCCTGGAGCATGGCCTTGCGGCGATCGCCGTAGCCGGGCGCCTTGACGGCTGCCACTTGCAGAGTGCCACGAAGCTTGTTGATCACGAGGGTAGACAACGCCTCGCCGGTCACGTCCTCAGCAATGATGAGCAGCGGCTTCTTGGCCTGCATCACCTTCTCAAGCAGCGGGACCAACTTGTTGACACTCTCGATCTTGTCCTCGTACACCAGGACAAGGCACTTTTCGAGCTCGACCTTCATGTCGTCAACGTTGGTCACGAAGTTGGCCGAGAGATACCCGCGATCGAACTGCATGCCCTCGACCACGTTGACCTCGGTTTCGAGGCTCTTGCCCTCTTCGACGGTAATGACGCCGTCCTTGCCGACCTTCTCGAACGCATCGGCCATGATCTTGCCAATCTCCGGGTCGTTGTTGGCGCTGATCGTGGCAACGTTCTGAATGTCAGAGCGCCCCTTGATGGGAGTGGCCGTCTGATCGATCGCTTCGGAAGCGATTTCGATTGCCTTCTTCATGCCGCGGACGAGCGCGTTGGCATCGACGCCGGCTGCGATGTAGCGGAGCCCCTCCTTGAACAACGCTTCGGCAAGAACGGTCGCGGTGGTGGTGCCATCGCCGGCGATGTCCGAGGTCTTGCTGGCCGCCTCCTTGACGAGAAGGGCGCCCATGTTCTCTGCCTTGTTGGACAGCTCGATTTCCTCGGCAACCGTCACGCCGTCCTTGGTGACCGTCGGCCCCCCCCACGATTTGTCGATGACGGCGTTGCGACCCCTCGGACCGAGAGTCGCTTTGACGGCCTTTGCCAGCTTCTCCACGCCGGCGAGAAGTGCTTGGCGTGCTTCGATGTCAAACGTCAGTTCCTTGGTGGCCATGGATTATGCTCCGTGTCTCAGTTCTTCCGGCCGGTGACAACCGGGCAGTCGGATTTGCGATGTAGACAGACGTACGTCCGCGAGAGAATGGCAAGTCGTGCGCCATGTCCGCCATGCCCGTAACTACTGACATATCAGAGGTTTGCTGCAATCCAGGGCGGATGCGCAACTGCGGATTTCCTGTCACGGCCGGCGGGCAGGCGGTCTGACCCTGCCAGCTTGGCAGGCTGGGCACACCCATGCCGAAGCCCAACATGCTGGGCTGCCGGGCGACGAATCCACGCCTGGTCGTGTTCTCAAAGCCCCTCGACAGAGGCTATCATGGGGTCCCATGTCCAATGCTGCGTCCACTCTTGCCGCCACTGATCCTTCGAGTTACCTCCCCATTTTTCTCATGCTCCTGGCGGCATTGACCTTTGCCATAGGCACCGTGATCGCAACGACCATCATCGGGCCCCGACGCGACGGAAAAATCAAGGGAAGCACCTACGAGAGCGGCATGACCCCCGTCAGCACGGCCCGCAAACGGTTCAACGTGCGCTTCTATCTCATCGCGATGGTCTTCCTCGTCTTCGATGTCGAAGTGGTTTTCCTCTATCCCTGGGCTTCGACATTTGCAAACCTCGAACCGGGAAGCGACCAGTCGTTTATCTGGCTGGCCCGCATTCTCTTCTTCCTGTTCACAACTGTCGTCGCATACCTCTACGGATTCCGCAAGGGCGTCTTCCGCTTCGACTAGACGACAGGTGAGCCTTCTCCGACTCTGAGCCTTGCTCTGGATGTAGGGTGCGATCCTCACGAGGGCAAGCGACGGCGCGGTGCCCTGAAGCTTCCGTGCCGATAAGCAAGCGTCGCAATCGCTACACATGCCCCCGGCCGCGTCGTTGGCGAGCAGGATTGTTTGCGTGCCGCCTCGGTGCTGCGCTGACCAGTCGACGTTGCCGATTCGAAGCACAGGAGTTTGCGTGCACCAAAAGGACTGTCCATCCGGGAAGAAGAGCAACCCAGGTGATGCGAGCATCAGCCTGAAGGCACGGATGCGCCAACTGCTCGATGAGCAGCTGCTCCAGACGGTCTTTCAGCCCATCGTGGACATGCGCACGGGGGAGGTTGCAGGCCATGAGGTGCTGACTCGGCCAGCGACCGAGTCGGGGTTGGAGAACGCAGAGGAGCTGTTTTCGTCGAGCGAATCGACCGGGAGCGAATGGGAGCTGGAGGCGCTCGCACGCCGGCTTGCGATTGAAGCGGCAGCCGACTGGCCGGCGGGGTCACTGCTCTTCATGAACTCATCGCCGGGTGTGCTGGCGGACCCTCGATTTGTCCAGCAGATTGTGCGCGAACTGCAAGGCTCGCAAGGGGTTGTTCCCAGCCGCATCGTGCTGGAGATCACCGAGCGCTGTCGAGACTCAGAGTTTGCCAATCTGCCGCACTCGGTTGAAGCGTTGCGCCGCTCGGGCTTTCACATCGCAATCGATGACGTCGGGGCAGGCACAAGCGGGCTCAACCGCATCATGTCATTGCGCCCGGATTGGCTCAAACTTGATCGCGAGCTCGTCGATCAGATCGATCGCGACAAGGTCCGCCAGCACATGGTGCGATTCCTCGTGCACTTTGCCCGCCTCAGCGGGATCAATGTGATCGCCGAGGGCATCGAACGCCTCGAAGAGCTGGATATGCTGATCGAACTCGGCGTTGGGTATGGTCAGGGATATCTGCTCGGCCGGCCGGGGGCGCCGGTCAAGAACATCGAGCGCCAGCTTGCGCATCGCATTCGCACGCGTGCGCAGACCAGCAAGGACACGGTGCGCCAAGACTTGCGGGGCACGAGCGTTCGGTCTCTGGCTCGCGAGGCCCGGATCGTGGACTCAACAACAACGGTGGGCGAGGCGGCGACTTCGATGTTGCACGACCTTCGTCAGCCGGGGCTGGTGATCGTCGACGGAGAACGCTTTGCCGGATGGTGCGATCGCGACGCCATCCTTCGCGCCGCCAGCGATGGTCGATCGGTACTGCCGATTTCGTTCCTGGTTGGATCCAAACGCACGACGATTGATGCGTCCATGCCACTGGTTGAAGCTCTGGAGTTGGCAGGTGGACGCGACGATCACTCGATCGGCTCACCGCTCGTGGTGCTTGACGATGCTCGCATTGTGGGCGTCATCAGCGTGGCCGATCTTCTGCAGGCGGCAGCCGAGGCGTGCCGATCAACGCAGTTCCGCAACGTGTCGCTAACGGGCCTTCCCGGGCGTGTCCGCACGGATCTGCACTTGCGCGAAATGCTCGATCACGCGCGTCCCGGCCGTTGCTACGACGTCGGGTTCGTCGACCTCCGGGGCTTTGCCACGTACAACCACGCCTTCGGATTCGAGTGGGGCGATCAGCTCATACAGAAGCTGGTCACCCAGATTCGCCATTCGCTGCTTTGCGATGTCGATGATGCGTTCATCGGCCATCTTGGAGACGATCAGTTCATCGTTACCGCACCCGGCGGTGTGCTTGAGGCCAATCTTCAGAGCTTCATCACCGAGTTCGAGCGTTCGGCTTCCATGTATACCCCGGCGACGGATACGCAGGAAACCCAACCGGGTGTTCGGGTGATGATTCTGCTTGCGGCCGTTCCCACGTGCCGGGAGCCGCAGGAGCTGTATCGAGCGCGGAGCCAGTTGCGCTTGATGCTCGATCGCGGCAGGGGCACGTCGTCCGCGTCCGGACTCTCGCAGTCGATTCGTCTCCACGCGACCGAAGCATGCGGAGAGTTGGCTCGATTGCGCGTTTCGGCGTGAAATCTCCGGATCCAGGCGCTGCTGACCGCGTATGCTTGGGTCAGTGCACGACGCCTTGACGTCATGCGAACAGCGAACCGCCCACGAGGCGCAACCCGGGCGGTCGGGGCGGAGATTGATCGGGCTTGTGACGGCTGCGGG
>RFGK01000002.1 GCA_003697045.1 Planctomycetota bacterium | reverse complement strand
GCTGCTCATCGCCTTCAGTCCGTTCGAGGAGTCCGGGCGGCGTGGATTCCTGTTCGATATCGACATCACGGCCGAGCAGGAGTATGGAACATTGCGCATTGAGCGTCCCGTCGAGATCGGTGTGCCGGGGCTGCGTATGCGGGTGACCTATCGGCTTGGTCCCGATCCGGGCGGACCAAACGTGTATGTCGATGTGGATGTGTTCAACGTGGGCGCCGAGGCGGTGACATTTCGCCTCATGGCACAGGCGCCGGGGTTCCCGCGCGATTCGACATCAATCAGCGACCTGGCGCCGGGTAGCAACGCCCGGAGAACGTTCATCTTCAGCCATGGCGTCGAGTCCTTACGCGGACTCAACGTTTTCGTCAGCCTCAGCGTCCCCGATCAGGACATTAGACTCAACGACTCGGTGCTCATCGAGTAGCGCGCGGCTCAAGCAGATACTGGGCATAGCCCAGCACCGGAGGATCGATCTGCTTCGCATCGAAGTCCAGAGTTGCTGCGAGTTTCAAGCAAGATCGCTCGATGAGTTCAAGCCATTCATCACGACTGTACGTGCGGAGCGTGTAGCTGCTCTCGCGATGCTCCTCACCCGTCGGTCGGCGGATGGTCAGATGGCTGTAGACCTGCTCGCGTCGGCCTCGCTCGGGTGGGACATACTGAACAACCTGTGTCACCGAGCAGGCGCCCCGTGATCCGCTCCACACGTCTTCGCTGGGCTGTTCAAATCCATAGAGCGACGTGGACAGCCCGACACAGTATCGCGCGCCGGGTGCCAGCACAGAGGCGATCTGCTCGAAGTGTTCGAGCACGGCCTCGTCGGATTCAAGGTGCCGAATCGTGTTGATCAGGTTGAAAGCAAAGGTGATGGGTCTTTCAACTCGGGCGGCAAAGTCCGTCATCGAGGCGACGAAAAGCTGCTCGCTCGTCCGGTGCTTCAGGCGTTGGGCGCGTCTTCTGGCATACGCGATCATCGCGTCGCTCAAGTCGAACCCGACCGAGTCGATCCCCCGGGCCCGCAAAGCCCGGAGATAGCGTCCCGAGCCGCACGCCGGTTCGAGCCAGCATCGAGGCACACGCTGCGCGGGCGACCATGCCTGCTCGACCTGTATGAGCCAATCGACTTCTTCGTCGGTGTCGGGCGCGTGGAGGATGTCATAGATCACCGGATCAGCGTAAAGACCATCGCGGCTGCTCATCTCCCGTGAGACTATGCGCACAAGCACGGCGGTGGTACGATCGGTGTATGCACGATCCTGAAACACTGGCGAGAATGATCGAAGTGAGCATGCCGCTGTTCGAGCGGTTTCTCGAAGGCTTTGACGAATCCAATCGAGCAAGCCAGGCTGCGGGGTGCCCCAATCACGTCATATGGACGCTCGGGCACCTTTCGCTGACGATGCATCGCATGGCAGGGCGCGTGCGGGGCCGAGACGAGCCCGGCGAACTGCCGGAAGCGGACTTCTACACCGGCGGCGGCTCGGGCGGCGACCCGGAACGCTTTGACACCGAAGCGGTGTGCTTCGGCTCCACCCCCCTTGCCGAGCCCGATCGTTATCCATCGCTTGAGCGTGGGCGTCAGATCTTTCGCAATGCATGTGCGCGATTGCGCGGCGCGGTCGTCGCAGCGGACCGCGGGCAACTGGAGCGCATGTCCAAGTGGGGAAACGGGCAAATGCAGGTGGGCGATCTGGTCGTGCGCGTCGTGCTTCACAACGCAACGCACGCCGGCCAGCTGACGGACCTTCGCCGGCAGCTGGGTATGCCCCGCGTGATCGGATGAGCCGATGCGGGTCGCAACACCGCTCAGGCAGGACTCGGTACGCCCTCGGGCGATGAACCGGTTTGCTCATCGGGAGAAGATGAAGTCTTGGGTTGTTTCTTTTCAGCTGTTTGATCTGCCTGGAGCAAATCGGCAACACTCGGTTTCCCAAGCGACTCGCCGCGAATGAGCATGTGCACCTCGTCGGCGGTCAGGGTTTCATACTTGAGCAAGGCTTCCGCGACGGCAACGACCTGCTCCCAGTGCTCGTTGATCATCCGCTCCGCATCGTCGTACGCCTCGTCAACGATGCGGCGTGTCTCCTCGTCGATCAGCCTGGCGGTCTCCTCGGAATAGTCCCGTTCCGGCATGAAAAACTCGCGTGTATCTGCACCGGCATAGCGCACAAACCCGAGCTTTTCGCTCATGCCCCACGCGGTGATCATGGTGCGCGCCAAATGCGTGACTTGGGAGATATCCTGGGCCGCACCGCTGCTTGTGTCGTTCATGGCCCGGGCTTCGGCGATGCGCCCCCCGCACAAAACACGCATGGTTGCGCGAAGCCACTTGAGATTGAATCCCATGCGATCTTTTTCAGGCAGACTGAACGTTGCCCCCCCGGCACTCCCCCGGGGAATGATCGTCACCTTGTGCAGCGGGTCGGCGTCCTTGAGCGTTGCCTGCAGCACGGCGTGACCCGCTTCGTGGTACGCGACGAGTTTGCTCTCCTCCTTCTCGCGTACGCGGCTCTTGCGGGCACGCCCAAACTTGACCTTGTCGCGCGCTTCCTCGAGATCTTCGTGCTCGATAAAGTCCTTGTTCTGCATCGTCGCGGCGATGGCAGCCTCATTGATGATCGCCGCCAGGTCGGCCCCGCTGAACATCGGCGTGCCGCGTGCGATCTTCTCGAGATCAACATCCGGACCCATCTTGACCTTGCGGGCGTGCACCTTGAGGATCTCGAGCCGACCGTGGAGATCGGGCAGGGGCACCGTGATTTGACGGTCGAAACGTCCCGGGCGGGTCAATGCCGGATCGAGCACATCCCCGCGGTTGGTGGCCGCGATGACAATCACCCCATCGCCGGAGTTGAACCCGTCCATCTCCACGAGAATGGCATTGAGCGTCTGCTCGCGTTCATCGTTGCCGCCGCTGCTGAACCCGCCTCCGCGGCGGCGCCCGACTGCGTCAATCTCGTCGAGAAAGATGATGCACGGGGCGCTTTCCTTGGCCTGTTTGAACAAATCACGCACACGACTGGCGCCCACGCCGACGAACATCTCGACAAAGTCAGAGCCTGAAATCGAGAAGAAGGGAACGTCGGCCTCGCCGGCAATGGCCTTGGCGAGCAGCGTCTTGCCACACCCGGGGTCACCGATCAGCAGTACGCCTCGCGGAATTCGTCCACCGAGCCTGGTGAACTTCTTCGGGTTCTTCAGAAACTCGATGATCTCCAGGACTTCTTCCTTGGCCTCGTCAATGCCTGCGACATCCTTGAAGGTGATCCCGGTCATCTCCTTGGTCAGGCGTTGGTGTCGGCTCTTGCCGAAGTTGCCCAGCATGCCTGCTCCGCCGGCTGCACCGCGCAACCCACGACTGACCATCATCCAGATCACCAGCATGATCAGCAGCACCGGGCCGAAGAAAAGCAACAACTGGAACCAGGGCGATGGCGCTGGTGAGATGATCTCGACACCCAGCTCCATGAGCCGCTCGACGTACTTCTCCTTGGTCGCCGAGTTGGTCTGCACCATCACCGTCTGACGGCCGGAGCGCATCTCGGGCTGCATGATCTCCGCGATGATCGCGTCCTCGCGGACGATCACAGGCCGATCCTTGACCAGATCCCCCGCAGCGATGTGCTTCTCCAGCTCGGTCATGGTGATGCGATTGCCACTCTGTGAGTAGCTCAGAAACATCACCAGCATGACAATGAGCAGGACGGCGGTGATGAACCCGAACAGCCCGTTGCGATTGGGCCCAGTGGTCGTTGCCTGGCCCGGCTGATGGCCGCGCTCGGTCGGCCTGCCAGTCTTGCCCTCGGAAGTGGGGGGTTCGGAGCTTGCCTTCCGGTCGCTTGCCGTGTTCAGGCTGTTTTCAAAACGTTCCTTCATCCATGCTTCCAATCGGTCCATGGAGCTGCGGCATTTCGCCCGATTGGGAACGCGCACGACAACTCCCTTCCAACGCTAGGCTCGTGTACGTATCACTTCGACTCCGGGTATTCACCAACTGCGGCGCAGTTCGGCAACGATGTCTTCTGCCAGCTCCTGTATGGCGCCACGCTGTCCGATCTCGGCCCGCTCTCCGGTCTGCAGCGAGGGCACGAAGACCGACACTGCCCGGAATCGTTCGCGTGAGAGCAGGGTTTCCCCCGTCCGGTTGTCCACCCAGTCGAATCGGATTTCGATGTGCACTGCCTGTTCCTGCACCAGCCCGGACCCGGGACCCGTGGACAGCCGGTCGAACTCCACCTCGGTGATCGTCCCCTGGAGTGTCGTGTCGGCCGAACGCCCCCGCGTGACAACCCAGGGCGTCGTCCGCTGAATCTGCTTGACGACCGCTTCGGTCAGTTGCGTTTCCAGTCCCGTTGCATGTGTCTGGTTGCCAAACACGGGCACCGAAACGCTGTGGATGTCGGATGCGTAGGTCGAGGTCCACGCGTAACCGGCGGTGGGATCAGAGGCACACCCGGGCACGAAGCTTCCAAGTGCGAGCAGGGTCATCAAAAGGCAGGTTGCCGGCTCACCGCGAATCTTCATCGCTCGTGTCCGTTTGAGTCTGGATTGGACGAGTGGGTTCGTCGAGCAGGCCGCGTGCCTGCAGGATCGATACCGCCTCTTCCGCTGCAGCGCTGTGTGGGTGAGCACGAATCAGTCGCACGAGCGTGTACCTCGCGGATTCTTCATCCTGTCGGCGCAGATACCAGCGGGCCGTATCCAGCAGGTGTTCGGCTGCCGATTCGTCGACCCAGTTGGCAAGCTGCACGGTGACGCCGGCCTGCTCGGCTTCGGCGGGATAGCGGGCCTGAAAATCCTCGATCAGCACGCTTGCCTCCGTCAACCCGCTCTGGTCGTAGCGTGGGCCCTTGTACGACGCAATGTTCGCGAAGATCTGGCGCAGCGCAGCGTACTTTCGATGCTCACTTTCGGGGAAGTTGACCACGAAGATGCCGTACATGTCTGCTGCCATGCGCACGTCCCGCGTGCGGTAGTAGTAATCGCCGAGTTCGAGCGCTGCCATCTCTGCGAGCTGACTTCCCGGCATGCGCTCCTGCACACGAATGAGCAGCTCTTCGCCGAGCGAAGTTGCCCCTTCGATCCGAAACAGCCCGAACCACTTGCGCTTGAGCCCGTTGACGTAGCGTTTGGCGATTTCGTACTCGCGTTCGACCGCCTTTGGAAACTCCGGCGAGCCGTAGAACTGCTTGATGATCGCTTCGTAATCGTACAGCGCTTCGTATTCGTCGTTGTTGGCGAGCTTGGCATCGCCGCGAAGCAGGTATGCCTCCGGCAGCGACGGATGGTTGGTGAACTTGTGTTCTCTTATCCACGCGTTGAGGATCGACAGCGCCCGCCCGGGCTGATCGGATGCCAAAGCCTGGCGAGCCTCGGCCAACGCCGGATCGACCTCCAGCCCTTCGGATTCAACCCAGCCCTCGTCTTCGAGCGTGTATTCCTCAACCTGTGCAAGGGCGGCGGACGACCCTGCCGCACACACCAGCCCCGCCATCGCTCGTGCGATCCAGTTCCTCATGCCGACAGCATAGCTTGGGTCGCACAGCTCTACAGCCCGGATGGCTTGGAGATCTGGGCAGCTTCTGGTAGGCTGGCCGCGTAGATTGCCTGGAACAGCAGAATCGGACAGCACCTGCCCGATGAAAGCACGGGAGATCGCTCATGTTGCATCTTGCCGCCATCACGCTGGCCGGGCTTGTGACATCGACAGCCCCCGAACTGATCGTCCCGTCCCCATCAGTGCACGCAGCCGTGTCGGCACAGCTGGGCGCAGGCTCGTACACCATCCAGTCACTGGAGATCCCCCCTTTTCCAGGTGGCGACTTTGCAGTGGAGGTCAATCTGGACGGCCAGTCCGTTTGGCTTGAGCTTTCGCCGCACTCCGTCCGAGCAGAAGACTACGAGTTGCTCATCTCTGACGGAAAAGGTGGGCTTGTGCCGGTGCCGGCCCCCGCGCCGCGCACAGTCCGCGGGTCGGTCGTTCAGACGGGCGCTCACGTGAGCGGCTCGCTCCTGCGCAACGGGCTGAGCGTGATCATCCAGGGGAACCAAGGCTCGTGGGCAATTCAGCCTCTTTCCGATGTCGTCCCCGCAGCTCGCGCCCTTCACGTCGTCATGCCCGTAGAAGACATGATGCCGATTCCGGGTATCTGCCCCGGCGGCGTCGTGCCTCCACCCGCTCTGCCCCCCATGAACCGAGGCGGAGGAGGAGCACGCGGAACGGTGCTGGTTGCAGAGATCAGCGGCGAAGCCGACTACCCGATGTTCGAACGCAACGGGCTCGATCTTGCCGACACCGTCGCAGACATCGAAATGATCATGAACAACGTCTCGCTGGCCTATGAGCGTGACGTGAGTGTGACGTTTCTTCTTGACGGGCTGATTGTGCGCACGAGCCAGGCAGACGATCCTTATACGAGCACCGACCCCAACACGCTGCTCGATCAGTTTCGCATGTGGTGGAACGCCAACCAGGGGGCACAGGTGCGGGATCTGGCCCACCTGTTCACCGGGCGCCAGCTGGACGGCAGCGTCATCGGACTTGCCTATCTCGGCGTCGTATGCACCAACCCCAACTGGTCGTATGGGCTCAGTGAATCCCGCTACACCCTGAATGTTTCCAATCGCACCGCGCTGACAGCCCACGAGATCGGGCACAACTTCTCAGGCACCCATTGCTCCGGGAGCGACTGTCACATCATGTGTCCGACGCTCGGCGGGTGCGGGGGGATCGGGCTTCCCAACTTCGGACCGATTGCAATATCTGAAATCGGCGGGTTTGCCGCGTCCGGCTCATGCCTTGAGCCCGGCGAAGGTCAGCCTCTGCCGTTGCCCGTAGTCGATCAGTTCCCTTTGCCGAGTTTCAACACACGCACCTGGTCGATCATTGACAACGCCCTGGTGACCGCCAACGTCGCGGGCGAACCCAGCCCGCCATACGCAGCGCTTTTGCGCAGCACCGCGGCGCTCGAGACCGACTTGATCAATCTGTCCGGCCCATTCGATGAGCCGGTGACCGTCAGCTTCTGGCTTCAGACAAACAGCGTCGAATCAGGTGAGCGTCTGACGGTTCGCCATACCCCCGAGGGCGGCAGCCCCCAGACCATAGCGACGATCTCCTCAAGCTCTCCGGACCTGACGACATTCGGCCTTGTGAGGCTCCGTCTGCCCGCAGAAGCGCTCGGTGGCAACGGCAGCATCGGACTCGTGACCAACGGCAACAGCACATCAGATGAGTGGTACGTCGATGCGTTTACAGTCGAACAGGCCGAGCCGGTCGAGCTGCCGACAGGCGATACCTTCCCCGGCCTGCTCATCGACCAACTCATCTGGCCGACCAACTCCGGAGCGATCATCAACCAGGGTTCACCCGATCCACCTTCGCCCCCCAACGTGCTCAACCTCGATCGCTCGGACTGGATCGAATCGCGCACGCTCCCGGGCTCAATGGTCGCGCCCGGCCAGGACGCGTGGGTCGACGGATATGTCCAGTCCAATGGCGTCGAGAGCAGCAAGCCTCTGGTCGTTCGTTACCGTTCGACCTCCGGGACGTGGATCAAGGTGTGGGAGCACCGCCCGCGATCGACCGATCGCAGCACATTCAAGCGCATTCGCTTCCCGTTGCCCAACGAGGCCGAGCACGACAACGTGGCGTTGCGGATCTACGCCAGCGGGACCGACTCGGCCGACGACTGGTTCCTCGACGATCTGTTCATCGAGCTTGGGCCGGCGTTTTCAGTCCCGTGGAGCGATTCGTTTGATGATGTCGATGAACTGATCGACCCGGCGCTTTGGTTCCCGATCGAAGGTGCCGTCATCAACCAGGGCGGCACCGGCAATCCGTCGGGCGCCAACGTGCTCAATCTTGACTGGTCCGACCGCATCACCTCGAGGGTGTGCGATGCGACGGTTGGCGGGCCGAATGACCGCCTCGTCGTGCGCATGTGGTTGCAGCACAACGGCGTCGAAATCGGAAAGAGCCTTTTTCTTGACTATCGATCCTCGGCGGGCAACTGGGTCAACGCAGGGTCGATTGCGTCGGGCTCTGCAAGTCGCACCACCATCGGCCAGGTTGAGCTTGCCCTGCCGCCCGATGCGGTGCACGATGCGGCGCAAATCCGCTTGCGCACTGATGGCACCGACGGCAGCGACGACTGGTTCGTCGATGATTTCTCCTTGACGCTGCAAGGGCCGCTTTCGCTTCCCGTTGCAGATTCGTTCCCTGCAACGGTGCTTTCCAGTCTCGTCTGGGCCGACGATGACAATGTTGCGATCAACTCGGGTGCGGTGGGCATGCCTTCGCCGCCCTACGTGATGAACCTCGATCGCGACGAGTTTGCCATCACGCAGCCGATCGATGCGAGCAGCACACCGGCGGACGCACAGGTGCTGGTTTCATTCTGGCTTCAGCACAACGGCGTTGAGCCGGGCAAGCATCTGTTCGTCGACTATACGGATTCGTCGGGCCTTTGGCACAACGCGGGCACATTTTCATCGTCGTCGCCGGATCGAGTGACGCTCGGCCGGGTGCATGTGCCGCTGGGGTCCGATGCGACGCATGCTCAGTTGCAGGTCCGGCTGCGCGTCGACGGCACCGAGGGATTCGACGACTGGTTCATCGACGATCTGCACATCGAATCGGCAACCGGACTCGACGAACCACTCATGGATTCGTTTCCCTCGACACATCTTGATCCGTGGGTGTGGCGCGCGATCGTCGGTTCGCCCGTGATCAATCAGGGTGGGCTCAATCCGCCAACGCCTCCGTATGTGCTCAACCTGGACGTTGACGAATCGCTCGAGACGGCGCCATTTGAGGCGGGCGTTCTTTCCGGGCAGCGACCGAGCGTGGCGTTCTACCTGCAACACAACGGCGTGGAGGCCGGCAAGTCTCTCGCGGTCGATCTCGTGTACCCGAACGAGTCCACACAAAGGCTCGGAACGTTCGTCTCGGATTCAACTGATCGCACGCCGTTCAACTGGTACACCCTTGATCTTCCACTCGGAACCAACGCTGACGTGAAGATTCGATTGACTGTGGACAGCCCTGAGCCAAATGACGACTGGTTCCTGGATGATGTGTACGTGGGAGAAAAGACAGAGTTGCGCACGCCGTGGGTGGAGACGTTCGAGAACGCATTGACCTACGGACTTCGCAACTGGACATCGACGACGACAGCCACGGCTTCGACGCTTGGTCAAAATGAGCCGAGCGGGGCAGCCTCGCTTCAGATTGGCGTGTCGCAGGCGGCAGGCACGCTGCCGATTCGTCTTTCCGGCGCTGCAAGCCCTCAGTATTTCCGCGCGTGGTTCCAGCACGTCGGAGGTGATGCGGGCGACCGCCTGATCGTCTTTTACATCAATGACGCTGGTGCGCAACAGGTTCTGCGTCTGATTGATGTCACTGACGCCGGCGCCGACCTCTTTTTACCCGTACAGGTCGAACTGCCGGCCGACGCACTGCACGACGATCTGGTGATCCTGCTCTCGTGGGTCAACGGCTCGGGTGTGTGGTTTGTCGATGACGTCTATGTGGGGCCGCAGGCATATGTGCCCGACTGTCCGCCCGATCTGACCGGCGATGGCGTGCTCGACTTCTTCGACGTAGTCGCGTTCCTCAGCGCGTTTGCGTCGGGTGATCCGGCAGCCGATCTGACCGGCGACGGTGTGCTCGACTTCTTTGACGTGGCTACGTACCTGGGTCTGTTCGACAGCGGATGCGGGTGATCAGTCGCCGTCGATTTCCACGTCGCCGAGCGACATGCCGGTGATCTTGGCCTCGAATGCGATCTGGCCGTCCACGAGCCCCTGGGCTGCGGAGATGAACCGACGCGGAGAATACTTGATTTCCTTGCAGAGGATGAACAACTCCTGTCCAGGCGCGGCAGAGCGACGGAAGACGGTCTCATCTAGCCGCGTGAATGCAGCGATCTGCGGACAAGGTTGTCTCGAGTTGTAAAGGTAGCATGCGAGCTGCGCGGCGCTTTCGATCATCAGTACGCCGGGGTACATGGGTTTGCCGGGAAAGTGTCCCTTGACCCAGAACTCGTCTTCGCGCAGCCGTTTGAGCCCAACCCCGCGCGTGAACTGGTCATTGTGCCAGACCACCCGGTCGAGCAGAGCCATTTCATGGCGGTGCGGGTTGATCTTCGCGATCTTGCGCTCATCGGCAGCGCACGCGGTCAGGTCGATCCCGTCGAGAGGAAAGAGCAACTTCGACCGGACCGCTTTTGGGGGGGGCGCAGGACCGGCGTGGCTGGGCTGATCCGAAATCGTTGACATTCGATGCTCAGGCCTCCTGACGGACCTCCAACATTTCCTGGCGAACCTGTTGCGCGATGTTCTTGATCTCCTGCATGGCCTTTCGAACACGGGTTCCGGCAGCCTTGTTGCCGCCCTTGGCCTTGTTGTAGTCCTCGCGGATGGCTTCGACGGCCTGTTGGAGCTGATCGAGTCGGTCCACGTCGTTTCCTTCCTTCTGTTGTGCTCGGCGTGCGAGCGTGCGTAAACCTGAAGCAGTGTCCATGCCGGGTCCCCGGCTTGCCAACAGCATAGCCATTTGTGCGAGCTATCGCAGCAAATCATGTCCCAGCGTCTCAACGAGCCGCAACGCCGTCTCTAGATACGCGGGATTCCCCTCCCTCGCCAGGAACGCCGGGGCACACGAAGCCATCAACAATCGCCGAATATTGGCAAGGTGGGCATAGTCATCCCCTGTTTTGAGGCCACGAGCCCGCCTCAGTTTCGCCATCGCCGAAACCGGTTTGACCCCGTGCAGCAAGTGCTCATGTCCCCAGTACAGGCGTTCCAGATAGACCGCGTCCTCAACCCAGTGACCCGCGTGCACGAGGGCCAAATCAATCAGCACGATTTGTCCGTCACCCGATTCCGGCCCGCGATGCATGGCGTTGCCCGGGTGGAGGTCTCCGTGGCACCATGTGCAGATCGCCCGGCGTCGCCAGTGCGCGACCAGGCTGTCCAGCCCGCGCTTGACCTTCTTCAAACCATCGCGCCAACGCTGCTCGTGTTCGATGTGATTGTCGTGGACGCTTGCGCGTGCCCGCTCGATAAGATGAGCCCAGTCCGGGGGGGGTGAGCGATCGTCTTCACGGACGGGTCGAACCTGCGATGCGCGCACATGGAAGTCGACCGCAGCTTCAAGCAGGCCGACAACCTGCTCCTTTGCCAGGTCGCTTCCGAGCGTTCCACCCTTGAGCCTCTCCTCCACAAGCCATGCCAGATCGTAGTTGGCCAGCGTGTCGGCCCCCGCAATCACGCGTGGGGTTGATCCGGCAGGTTTGGACCCATTGCTGGGATTCCATCGGCCCAGATTGGACGTCCAGTAAAACTCGGTGTGTCCGACCGGCAGTTTGACGAGCACGTCGATCGTGCGGCCGTCATCCAGATGCCATGTGCTCAAGCCGGTGGCAGCCCCACCCATTTGCCAGGTCGACCGGAACCACTGGATCGGTCCGAGCCGACCCTCGCACGCATCGTAAAGTGCAGGGGTCAGCTCGGACGCGAGCGCCTGGGGGTCGCTGCTCAATCCTTCGCTGTCTTGCGCCCGTGGGTGTCGCAACGAATCGTGGTCCTTTCCTCACTACACCTTATCGACCCACGCAGCAAGTTTCACGAGGTCCTCGCAGGTCAGTTCGTAGACGCGACGAGTGGGGGGAATGTCTGGAGGAGGAGTCCACCCGAGATTACGGCAGGCGGCGGCCAGCTGCTTGCGGCGCTGAGTGAAGACCCGCTGCGTTGTTTCCGCAAGCGAGATCAGATCAGACGCAAGCGGGTTTGGGCGTCTGACCATCGCGAGCATGGTGCTCTCGACACCGGGACGGGGCCAAAAGCACGTGGGTGCGAGGGTGGCGATCTTCGTGACTTGTGCGCACGCCGCGGAGACAACGCTGATCGCGCCGTAGGCCTCGGAGCCCGGCGCTGCCATGATGCGCTGGGCAACCTCGCTCTGAAGCGTGACAAAAAGCCCGCGGCATTCAGGATGGCGCGTGAGCAGAACAAGAATCAAAGGCGTGCCCGCGCCATAGGGGAGGTTTGCCACAAGGGAAAACCGGCGGCCGGCGAGCCTCTCGCAAAGCGCGGGCGCGAGGGCACGCTTGGACGCAAGACAGTCGCCTTCGATGAGCGCAAAGTTGGTGAACTGCCCGAAGCGGTTTCGCAAGAGCGCACAAAGCCCGGCATCGAGTTCGCTTGCGATGACCTGGCAGCCGCGATCGAGCAGCTCCTCGGTCAAGGTGCCTGTGCCGGGGCCGATTTCCAGGACAAGATCGCCCTTGCCGACTTCGGCCGCGTCGACGAGCTTTCGGAGGAGATTGTGGTCGATCAGGAAGTTCTGCCCGAGGGATTTTTTCGGCGCAAGGCCGTACTCATTGAGCAGGGCGCGGATTTGTGCGAGCGTCTGCACGATTCACCATGCTCCGGTGAGAATCATGTCAATGGCATGGGCGAGGCCGTCTTCTGCGTTTGAGCGTGTGACAACATCGGCCGCATCGCGGGCCGAAGCGTCGGCGTTCCCCATGGCGATACCCAGCTGCGCCGAGCGGAGCATCGTGACGTCGTTGACGTGATCTCCGACGGCGCACACACGCGGATTGAACAGCGCTTGTTGTGCAGCGCACCACTGGACGGCCGACCACTTGTGTGCGCGCGCATCGAACACTTCGAGCACATGGACCTCGCGCGCCTTGCCGGCGTTGAGTTCGGCGTTGACCACGGCGGGAAAGGAGTGGAGGATCGCATCATCTCCAAAGCGTCGGGCAAGCGTCTGCATCAGAGGCACGGAGCGGTGCGCATCTGCAACCATGCCCACGCGCACGGTGTGCTCGGGGTGTTCGTCTTCCTCGAGTGTGCGCACAAAGCGAGTGGTGACGTTGAGCGACTCGAACCACCAGACGGAGACGGGGTCGATGGGGTGATCGCCGGGACCGGTGACGACGAGGTAGTCAAACCCGGCAGCGCTTCGGTCCTTGAGCAGAAGGGCTGCGTTGTCGGCCGAGTGGATCGCGTCGGTGGCGCCGGCGACGATGGACTCTGAGACAGCGAAGCGATGGAGGGTTTTGCCGGTGCGTGCGTCGGCGATGATGGCGCCCCCGGCCACGACGGCCGGGCCGTCGTGGTCGATCGCTTCGAGCACGTGGCGACACTCGGCCAGACCTCGCCCGGTGCAGGGGATGATGGTCAGCCCGGCGCGGCGAGCGCGGTTGATCGCGTCGAGCGTGGGCGGGGTGACGTGGCCGTTCGGGTCGAGCAAGGTGCCGTCGAGATCGACGGCGAGGATGTCGTAGTTCAGAGGCACGAAAGAGGGTACGCCGAAAGGGGCGTCCGAAGGTGCGGCTGGGGGAGTGGGTCGAGCGTGGCTCTCGCGGCGCTGCCTTACGGGCCGAGGAGCACGTCATCGACACCCGCGGGGACTTCGTTGCCGTTCATTCCGTGAAAGCGGCGGATCTTCGCGACGGCCTGTTCGATTGGCCTTGGCAGCCAGATGTTGTCACCCGATTGGGTGACAGGAGATTGAATCCAGTCGACGCTGGCATCGGCGCGGATGATGTGCTGTCCTCTGCTGGAGTGGTTGGGGCTGCGAGCTTCGGGGACAATCGGGTCGCGCAGGACAATCTGGAGGATGACGGGAGAGCGGTCGGCGATGATGGGGAGGGATGGGTCAAGGTGCCACATGCGACGGGCCCGGCCGTCCTGGACCTGATAGCTGTACGAAACCTCGCGGAGGTGACGCCAGTCCATGGCATCCGGGGGAAGGGCACTGGTGGGTGCGGAGGGGTTGCCCGGGCATGCCAGGTCAGAGAGGGGGCTGAAGTGGTTGCGCACGAGCACGTAGAGATTGGCCGAGTTGGAGCGTTCGGGCGATGATCCGACGTCGATCCAGGGTCGCCCTCCGAAGCCGGCCGTCGCCATCGGCAGGGATGAGTCATTGGCGCCGGCATAGATGCCGAGTGCCTCGGCCACTCGGGTCAGGTTGGATTGACACAGCGCCTTGCGGGCCTCGCTTCTGACCGAGCTGAGCACCGGGAGCAGGATGGATGCAGCCAGGAGCATCACCGCGGCGACCGAGATGATGTCGGACAGCCGCAGCGAGCGATGGGACGAAATGCGCAGCCGGTCGTCCTGGGCATCGACGGCCTGTTGCACGCGTGCGAGCGTGGCTTCAACCAGGTCGACGCCGGTCGAGGCGGGTTGAGTGTGGGTGAGCAGATGGCGGATGGACTCATGCACGCCAGCGCGCTCGCGCACGGCGGCGGGCACGCGGCTCAAGTCTCCGCGCGACATCATCCATGCTTCGAGCGCATCTTCATCGGCATTGCACAGCACGGGCGTGTTCGAGCTGCGCGTGTGCCGCATGCAAAGCAGCTCAAAGGTTCGCCGGACGAGCGTCTCGTCCGCGCCGGTGATGGGCGTATCCAGAAGCCCGAGCAGGCGAGCGACTCTTTCGGCACGATCGCGAAGAGCCTCAGGCACGCGAGCAAGGTCGTAATCAGCATCGAGGAGGGCATCGAGCGCTTCAGCGTCGGAAGCGCTCAGCCCGTG
>RFGK01000260.1 GCA_003697045.1 Planctomycetota bacterium | reverse complement strand
GCGGAGCCGGTCGTGACGGACGTGGATAGCCACTGAGGCGCGACCAGGGGTCTTTCCATGCGGTCCATCGACCGTGCGGCAACGAGAGGTCCCAGCTCCAAGCCCGGCCAGTCCCGGGCGATCGGTGCCGCGGCCCGGCTTCTGCTCGGACCGCGACAGGGCGGTTCGAAAAACCAGCTCCTCTTCGGAGAAGCGCAGAAGCGAAAGGTCGCAAGGCAGGCAGCGCACAAACGACGAGGTCAAGGTCAAGCACACCCCGTCTACCCCGTGGTGTAATGGCAGCACAGGTGATTTTGGTTCATCTAGTCCTGGTTCGAATCCAGGCGGGGTAGTTTCCCCGGTTGCTCCTTCGCTGCATGCCCTTCGGTATCAAACTCGTGTCTCCTCCCGCAGCAATCATCCTCGCCGCCGGCAAAGGCACACGCATGAACTCGGATCTGCCGAAGGTCTGTCACCATGTCGGCGGCCGGGCCATGGTCTGCGCCGTCGTTGATGCCTGTCTTCACGCTGGATGCGATCGCATCGTCGTCGTCGTCGGCTATCGCCAGGAGTTGGTGCGCCAAGCTCTGGCTGAGTATGCCGACCGCATCGAGTTTGCAGTCCAGCGCGAGCAGCTGGGCACCGGCGATGCCGTTCGCGCTGCCCACCCCGCCTTTGCAGACGACGATGACCGCGACCTGTTCGTGCTCTGTGGCGACGGGCCTCTCATTCACTCGGAGACGCTCACCACGGTGCTCCAGCAACACCGCGCACACGAGGCGGCTGCCACTCTTGCCACGAGTGTTCTGGAAGACCCCACCGGGTACGGGCGTATCGTCCGCGATGCCGATGGACGCTTCCTCCGCATCGTCGAGCAGAAAAACGCCACGCCGGCCGAGTTGGAAATCCGTGAAGTCAATCCCAGCTACTACTGCTTCCGCAGCAAGGACCTGTGGCACGCCCTGCGCCGGCTCGAGTTGAATCCGACGACCCGTGAATATTACATCACCGACGTGCCCGCCATTCTGCTTGCCGAGGGCAAACGGGTGGAGGTCATCGACGCCGTGCCTCCTGAAGATGTCCTGAGCATCAACACACCCGGGGAGCTTGCGCGGGTCGATGCCATCTACCGCGCGCGCATTGGGGAGTTGCGATGAGCCAGAACGATTCCAACGGACTCAAAATCTTCTCGGGGCGTCACACCAAGGAGCTCGCCTCGCGCGTGTGCAAACACCTCGGTCAGCCTCTCGGCGATGCCAAGACCATCGTCTTTCCCGATGGCGAAATGCTCGTCAAGCTCGAAGAGGACGTCCGCGGGCGTGATTGCTTTGTCATCGTCTCCACCTGTGAGCCTGTCAACGAAAACCTCGTCGAGCTCCTGATCTTTACGGACTGTCTCAAACGCGCTTCGGCCAGGCGCGTCACGCTGGTCATCCCGTACTTTGGCTACGGACGCCAGGATCGCAAGGACGAAGGCCGTGTGCCCATCACGGCCAAGCTTGTCGCCAATCTCATCACCGCAGCCCGTGCCGATCGCGTGCTCACCATCGATCTTCACGCCGCCCAGATTCAGGGCTTCTTCGATCTCCCCGTCGATCACCTCTCGGCCACGCCCGTCTTTCTCAAGTACTTCGAGCAGATCCGCCCCGAGCTCGGCGACTTGTGCCTGGTCAGCCCTGACGTGGGCAATGTCAAGGTCGCCGAAGGACTGGCCAACCTGCTCGGCGGCGACCTGGCGATCATCAACAAACGACGCCTCAGCGGAAGCGAAGTGGCCGTCGGCAACCTCATCGGCTCGGTCCAAGGCAAGACCGTTCTCATGTTTGACGACATGATCTCCACCGCCGGCACGGTTTGCGAGGCCGCACGCCTTGTCACGGAGCACGGCGCCCGTGAGGTCATCGCTGCCTGTACCCACCCCGTCCTCGTGGGTATGGCCATGCAGAGACTCGCAGAAGCGCCCATCTCCAGACTGGTCGTCACTGACACCATTCCCGCCGGCCCCAGATGCGAGCCCATACAGAACAAGATCGTGCAGCTCAGCGTCGGACCGTTGCTGGGCGAAGCAATTCGGAGGATTCACCAGAACCGGTCAGTCTCGGCCTTGTTCAAAAAAACCGCCGGGCTGAAACGATGAAACCAGGCCGGACCAGAACCCCGGCAACTTTCAGACGAGGATTTTCAACATGAAGGGTCAAACTCCAACCTTGCAGGCCTCAAGGCGCGAAAAAGTCGGCTCACGATTCGCACGCCGCGTCCGTGAAAACGGCGGGCTGCCCGCAATCGTCTACGGACACGGCGAACAACCCGTTCCCATCACCATCAATGCACACGACGCCCTGCGTCACTTCCACCACGGCGAAAAAGTCTTCAAACTCGAGCTGGAAGGAGCGCAGGACGATCAGCCGCAATATGTCCTCCTCCGCGACTTGCAGTTCGATCACCTCGGGACCAATGTTGTCCACTGCGACTTCTCACGCGTCGACCTGAACGAGCGCGTCGTCACGCACGTCCCCATCGACCTCATCGGCGAAGCCAGGGGACTCAAGTCCGCAGGCGCCATTCTCATGCATCCGCTGGAGTCCCTCGAGATCGAGTGTCTCCTGACCAATCTGCCGGATGTCATCGAGGTCGACGTCTCCGATCTCGATGTCGGCCAAGCTGTCCACGCCGGCGACGTCAAGCTTCCATTGCCGACCATGAAGCTCCTGACCGATCCCGATGTCATCGTGGCCCAGATTGTCGTGCAATCGGCCGCGGTGGCCGACGCCGAGGAGACCGAAGTCTCCGCCGAACAGGCAGCTGAACCCGAGGTCGTCGGGCGCAAGCCCAAGGAAGAAGAGGAGGACGGGGACTGAGCCCCGACTTGGCGTGAAGCTCATCGTTGGACTGGGCAACCCGGGCATGAAGTACGAGCGAACCAGGCACAATGCGGGTTTCATGGTGCTGGATCGACTCGCCCAGCGTCATGCGCCCTCGCAGGTGGCCAAATCACGCTTTCACGCGCTCACGCTCGATGTACGCATCGGCTCTGAGCCGTGCGTCTTGCTCAAGCCGATGACCTACATGAATCGCTCCGGGCAGAGTGTCGCACAGGCGGTCCACTTCTTCAAGCTCGCCCCCGAGCACGACCTGATCGTCATCGTTGACGATGTCGCTCTGCCTGTCGGCACCATCCGCCTGCGCCCCGGCGGCTCGGACGGTGGACACAACGGGCTTGCCGACATCGACCGCGCCCTCGCCGGCGCACCTTACCCCCGAGTCCGCGTCGGCATCGGCGCCGTGCCACAGTTCATGGTTCGTGCCGACTGGGTGCTCAGTCGGTTCATGAAGGAAGAGTTGGAATCAGTCCAGCAGGCAGTCGATTCGGCTGCAGATGCCGTCGAAATGGTCGTCACTCAGGGGCTCGACGCGGCCATGAACCGCTTCAACCGCAAAGTCAGCCCCCCACAGGACGAATAACACATCACACAACCGGCGCACATCCATCGCGCCAAAAACGGAGTCCATCAGTCATGGCAACGACAACCGCAAATCTGTACGAAATCATGTTCCTCGTCGGACAGGCAACCGCTGCAAACCTCACCGGCGTGCTCGAGCATATCAATACCCTGCTCGAACGCGCTGGTGCCGAGACGATCGCAATGCAGAAGTGGGACGAACGCCGCCTCGCCTACGAGATCGAAAAGCAGAAGCGCGGCATGTTCATCCTCACATATGCCAAGCTCGCGCCCGAAGCAGTCGCAGGACTCGAACGCGACTGCAACCTCTCCGAGCAGATCATGCGCGTCCTCATTCTCCGCGCCGATCACCTGACCGAGGAAGAAGCCGCCGCATTCGATCGACGCGACGACTTGGTGGCCGAAGCCAAAATGCGCGCCGAAGCCGGCGAAGCCGAGTCCGAACAGGCCCGCGCCATGGCCACGCTGGGCGCTCCCCCTCAGGAAGAGGACGCCACCGAGGATCTCGATTCCACCGGCGATGACGAAGACCTGGACGAAGAATAATCCAACCCGTGACACTGATTCAAACAAGACACGAACACAAGGGAGGTCAACATGGCGGGCAGTTTCAACAAAGTCTTGCTCATGGGCAACCTGACCCGCGACATCGAGCTGCGTCATACGTCGGGCAATCAGGCCGTCGCAAACTTCGGGCTCGCGGTCAATCGTCGCTTTCGCTCCGGTGACGGCGATATGCGCGAGGAGACGACCTTCGTCGACTGCGAAGCCTGGGGAAAGACGGCTGAGACCATGAGCAGGTACCTGCACAAGGGGCGTCCCGTCTTCATCGAGGGTCGGCTCAAGCTCGATACCTGGCAGGACAAGAACGACGGCTCAAACCGCTCCAAGCTCCGCGTCGTCGTCGAAAACTTCCAGTTCATCGACTCACGCGATGGAGGCACAAGCAACGCAAACTCGGGCAGCGCGTCCGGCCAGTATGAGCCCGGCGGGGATGATGACATCCCCTTCTGAATCATCGTGTCACGCCGGGTCAGCCCCGGTAACGCTTTGACATTTCGATGATGTTGACAAGCGATTCGCCAAAGGCGTGTGCTCCATTGTTGAAGTGCACGCCGGCGACTTGCCCGTCTTCATCGAGCACGCGCAGGTAGTCAATCGCATCGGGCACATCCATGTGCAATATCGCAGGGCGCGAGCCGGAGCGCTGCTCGAGCTGCTCTGCCATCGCCTGGGCCCGATCTTCGTCGGTGAATGCGAGCAGGTGCGTCTTCCCGTCGTGCTGGGCGAACATCGGCTCAACATCATCGTCCTGCCCGGCACCGAGGAAGTACCACCGGTCCAGCGTGAGCGCAGCTTTCCAGAGCGCATGCTCGCCTGTCTTGGACTGTCCAAACTGAGCCTCGGCTACCAGCTGATCAAAATCCATGGCGATGCCTCCCACACAAGCCTACGCCGCGTGAACTCACAAAACCCCGCGGGTCAAGCAACGCAACACCCCACAGCACCCCTTGCGAGTATCGCTCCGGCTTCCCATCAGAACCGGCTCGGCTGCTCACACTTTCGCACGCTGCGCGCGCACCAATCCGACGATGGGTCGGTCCCGCGATGACGCTTTGACTGATCGCACGAACCGGACGGTCAGACAAGATCGCACGCTTCCGGGGGCATCCAGTGAGCGTCCTTGCCATCCCACTTGACGTTGCAGCCGATGGGGTTGGTCTTTGGCGTGCGCACAGGACGACCGGCGAGTACGTCGTCCAGTGCGTCCTCCAGCTCATGCGTCGTGGATTTGGATGGATCACGCGGGTTGTCAATGGCGCGCCCGGTATAGACAAGCTTGCGATCACGATCAAAGACAAAAAAGTGAGGCGTGCGCAGCGCACCGTAGGCCCGGGCCACGTCCTGAGTCGCGTCGTGCAGATAGAGCCATGGAAACCCGTGCGCCTGCATGCGCGCCACCATGTGCTCGAAGTCGTCCTCCCGGTAGGTGTTGGGGCTGTTGGAGTTGATCGCGACAAAGCGCACCCCTTGCGGGGCGTACCTCTCGGCGATCTGGCGAGTCACTTCATCCGAGTTGACAACGTACGGGCAGTGATTGCAGGTGAAAAACACGACAAGCACGGGTTCGTCAAAGTCGGAAAGTGCATAACGCTTCCCGTCTGTTGCGGGCAGGTCAAAATCAGGGGCCGATTGTCCGATCTCAAGTGTGAATGGCATGAACAACGGTAGTCGCCTCAGAACGCACGCGGCACCGGAGCAGCAAGATCGTGGCTATTCAAAAAGCGCCGGCGCGTTGAGGTGCCGTGCTGTGACGCCGTCGTGGACAGCATAGCGATAACCGGGGTGCATCGAGGCGCAGCCGTAGGCGCCATCCTTCCGCAGCGCGTAGAGCACGAGACCGAAGTTGGGCTGCCCCTTGTCATTGAGCAGCCGCTTTTGCCGGGTGTGATCCGCGACGCGCTCAAGGGCGTGAAGACAGGCTTCAGTGGGCGACTTGCCTTCGCCCATGGCGCGGACGATTTCGTAGGCGCAGCAACTCTGAATGGCTGCTTCGCCGCGTCCGGTCGCGCCCGCAGCCCCGATCTCATTATCGACATACATTCCGGCCCCGACGATTGGTGAATCTCCCACACGCCCCGGAATCTTGTAGCTCAAGCCGCTCGTCGTCGTGCAACTGGCAAGCGTTCCGTCGTCGGTGACCGCCGAGCAGTTGATGGTGCCATAGGTGAAGGGAATGTCCGGATCGATGCGAGAGTGGGCCGGCGGCGGAAAATCGCTCTGGTCATCGTCGAGCCAGTCATCTTTCGGGTTGAGGTTTCGTTTCCACTTGAGCCACGCCTGGCGAGCTTCCTCGGTGAGCATGTCTTCTTCCTTGAAGCCCATGCGCAGCGCAAACCGGCGTGCGCCGTCTCCGACAAGCATGACGTGGTCGGTGTGTTTGAGAACCTTCAGCGCCACCGCAGCCGCGGAGCGGATATTTTCAAGCGCCGCGACCGAGCCTGCCTTGTGCGTTGGACCGTGCATGACCGACGCATCGAGCTGGACGACGCCGTCCTCATTCGGAAGCCCTCCATATCCGACCGAATGATCGTCCGGGTTGTTCTCGACGAGCGTGACGCCCGCAACCACGGCATCGGCAGGGTCGGCGCCTTCGTCGATGAGTTGCATGGCCTGGACGATACACCCGGTGCCGTCCTTCCACAGACCGTTCGCCGAGGCGATCACACACTTGCCCCGATGCTCGTCTCCAGGGTATCGGACGCTGCGTGCCGGGCTGGTCGATGCCAGGGCGCCCGGGCCAATGACAGCGCCGCTCATCGCAGCGAGGAATCCACGTCGATTTGGTCTGTGCATCTCAGCCTCCTGGTCGTGGGTGAGGCGGCCGGCGATATCGGCCCAGACGGGTCGTCGACGGCAGCGATTGTCCGCTCAAGCGTGACGCCTCCGATCTTGTCCAACCAGTTCACGCCGGCAAAGCCCGGTCGCAGGCATCTGCCGCTGCAGACTGCCAATCGAGACGGTGAACATGAGCAGAGCCATCAGCGCGAACATCACCGCACACGGGGTCATGCTGCAAGCCTACCACACTCGCGAGGCCCGGTTTGTACACTTCCCGGACATGTTCGAGGAAAACCGCTTCGCCGGCAAACGGACACGCGTCTTTGCCGATCAGGTCGTCGGCCCAATGGTTTATACAAGGGCTTGCCCCCTGGATGTTTCGGTCTATCAGTGTGCCGATCGCATCCCGTACGCACAGGCTGCGCAGGCCTCCTATCGCCCGGTGGCAAGGGGCTTCCGGTTTGGGCCCAAGTGGTCCACCGCATGGTTTCACATCCAGGGCAAAGTTCCTGACAACCTGGCCGACCGATGCGTCGTCCTGAGGTTCGCTTCGGGCACGGAGGCACTGCTCTATCGCGACGGGCAGCCCGTGCAGGGCTTTGACACCAACCGCGATGCAGCGGTGCTCTTCGAATCCGCGCATGGTGGAGAGCCGATCGACCTGCACGTCGAGGCAGCGTGCAACCACCCCTTCGGGGTGCAGACCTTCGAGTGGGAGAGCGACGAAACCACGCAGCGATGGGAAAGCAAAGATCCCGGCTTGCTCTCACGCTGTGAACTGGCAGGCTTTGACCGGCGCGCGTGGACGCTGTATCGCACGCTCGTCTTCGCAGCAGAGTTGATCGAAGCGCTGCCGGACGGTTCCGCCCGCGCTCGCACGCTGGCCAGACAGCTCGAACAGGTGCGCAGCCTGATCGATGCCGCCGATCCCATACCCACCATCGAAAAGGCACTCGAAGCGCTCGAGCGGGCGATTCTCAACGGGGCTGCGCCGTCCGCAACGACCTGCTTTGCCGTCGGTCACGCGCATCTCGATACGGCCTGGCTATGGCCGATCGCCGAGACAAAGCGCAAGACCGTGCGCACATTTGCAAACGTCCTGCGCCTCATGGATCGCTTCGATGAGTTTCACTTCATGTGCAGCCAGGCGCAGCACTATGCGTGGATCCGCCAGATGCACCCGGCCCTGTTCGAGCAAATCCGCCGTCGCGTGCAGGAGGGTCGATGGCAGCCGATCGGCGCCATGTGGGTCGAGCCTGATGCCAATATTCCGAGCGGTGAATCGTTGATCCGCCAGATCATCCATGGCATCGGCTTCTGGACTGAACAATTCGGAGAGCACGCCCGCCAGCGCATGCTGTTCCTCCCCGATACCTTCGGATTCTCCGCAATCATTCCACAAATCATGGCCCTGTCCGGACTTGACACATTCGTCACAAACAAGCTGTGGTGGTCCGACCGGGACGAGTTCGCTCATGTGACGTTCTGGTGGCAGGGCATCGACGGCACGCGCGTGCTCGGCCACCTCACGCCCGGGCAGGACTACAACGCAACCAACACCCCTGCGGAGTTGCGCCGCGGACAAATGCGGGCCGAGTCGAAGGATGTGCTCGGCGTGTGGTTGCAGCCCTTCGGCTTTGGAGATGGTGGGGGAGGCCCGACCGACTGGACCATACTCAATGCCAGACTGGCGCATAACACCGAAGGACTGGCGCGCACCAATCTGCACGGCGCCCGCGCGTTCTGCAAGGCGCTGCACGAGCGCGCGCACGCATTTGAAGCCGACACGTCCAGACAGCTGCCCACCTGCGATGGTGAACTGTACCTCCACTACCACCGCGGCACGCTCACCACGCAGGCCCGAGTCAAAAAGGCAAACGCCGTGGGTGAAGCCCGCCTGCGCCTCGCAGAGGCCCTTGCCGTCATGGCCGATCGCCGGACCCAATCGCGCACTACACTCGCCGAAGCCTGGAAACTGCTGCTGGTCAACCAGTTTCACGACATCCTGCCGGGTTCGTCGATCGGGCAGGTGTATGAAGACGCGCTCGCAGACCATGCACGCCTGACTCAGATCGTCGATGACGACATCCGCGCCTCGCTCAATACGCTGGCGACGCAGGCGGACACACAGAACATGTCCCGGCCGATGCTGGTGGTCAATCCGCTCTCCGGCACCTGGTCGGGCCTGACCAGAGGCGATGCCGAGCTGTTCTGCAGCGGGTTGCCTGCGCTGAGCGTGAGTGTCGTTGATGCCGATGCAGTTGCACCCGCTCCAGAGGTTTCGGGTGATGAACGCACGCTGTGCAATGATCATCTCGAAGCTGTGATCGACGAACTTGGGCGCATCGAGCGGCTGTGCCACCGAGGCTCGCGTCGAGACGCAGTGGGGCGCGACCGCGACGGCCGACCGATTCCGCTCAACCAGCTCGTGCTCTACGACGATCGCCCCCGGGTCTGGGACGCGTGGGACATCGACCCGGAACATGAGCTGACCGCCAGGCCCGTCGACTCGAGGCCGATTCGTCTCGAATCGCAGCGCGGCCCCGGCTGGGCTGCGATCGTCGTTGAACGCGCGCTTGGGCGCCAAAGTCACATCCGCCAGCGCTACGTGCTCGCCGCGGATTCGCCGAAGCTCGATATCGAGACCTGGATCGACTGGCACGAGGAGCACACGCTGCTGCGTGCACTCTTTCCCGTTGATCTGCGCACCCGGAGTGCAAGCTACGACCTGTCATTCGGGCACATCGACCGTCCAACGACGCGTTCGACCCCGGCCGAGGCGTCCGCGTTCGAGGTGCCGGCACACCGGTGGATGAGCATCGGCGAGCCGGGTTTCGGCGTGGCGCTGCTCAATGACTGCAAATATGGGCATTCCTGCCTTGGGGCCCGCATGGGGCTCACGCTGCTGCGATCGCCAAAATTCCCGGACCCACAGGTGGATATGGGCACGCACGAGTTTACCTGCAGCCTCTTGCTGCACAACGGCGACTGGCGCACAAGCGATCTGCTCACACAGGCCGAGTCGATGCTCAATCGTCCCTTTGCAGTTGCCATTGACGCAGCACGCGGACAGCGCCGGGCGTGGGCGCCGATTCGGGTTCACTGCACAGGCTCGGCCTGCGCCCAGGTGGCAGCACTCAAGCCCGCCGAGCACGGCTCTGGCGCCGTGCTCCGCCTCGTGGAACGGCACGGTGCCCGCGGCTTCTGCCAAATCGAATGGGACACGCCGGTCAAGCATGTCCGAAGCGTCGATCTGCTCGAGTCCCGGGATATCCCCCTGCCCGGCTTTGAACACACCGGCGCGCGCACAGTGTTTGAGATCCGTCCGTTTCAGATCGTCACGCTCGAAGCCGGGTGATCAATGGAGTACCCTCTGTCCATGCGTCGTGCGTTCACTCTGATCGAGCTTCTCGTCGTCATCGCGATCATCGCCCTGCTGATCGCGATCCTGCTGCCCGCGCTCGGAAAGGCCAGGCTTGCCTCGCAAACAGTCGTCTGTGGTTCTCGGCTCAGCCAGATCGGAATCGGGCTTGGAATGTATCTCAACGACTACAACAACACGCTGCCCCAGGCGCTCGGCCCTCTGCCCGGCGGCGGAGAAACGGTCATCGGCGCGCTCTTCGCCGGAAAAAAAGGCACGCTCCCCTTTTACGGAATCAACGAGATCGGCCCGGCAGGACGTCCACTCAACTCCTACGTGATCGATTTCGAAGTCCCCGATGATGAAGTCGACGCAGTCGTTGAGCTCGAAGCCTTCGAATCGCCTGCTGATCGCGGCGCAGGAAACACCGGCGTGCCCATCGCAGGATTCGATGTCGTCGATTCCATGTACGATCTGGTCGGGTGCTCATACACCATGAACGATCATGCGCCCGATGCCAATCCCATGGCTGAGGAGATCCGAACCTTGATCCCCCCCGGCGGTGGACGCATGCCGCCGGTCGCTCAGCCGTCACACACCGTGGCCATCGGCTCCCACTCCATGTACAACCTCGACGACGGCTACGACCACGAAATGAACTGGTACGGGCGCACAACCGGGGGCGACGTGATCGCCAACATGCTCTTTCTCGATCACCACGTCGAGATCTCGGTCAACATCCCTCGCTCACCCGACGGCGTGCCGGTGTACGAGACCGACGAGTTCACCTTCCTGCCAACGCCCGACTGGATCGACCG
>RFGK01000259.1 GCA_003697045.1 Planctomycetota bacterium | reverse complement strand
CTGATGCCCCCGGAAAGGCGGCGGTATCGCTTCAGCGAGCCGCCGTCTCTTGTTTTTCAGGCAGTGTTTGATGGAGCAGATTTCAAAACATTCTGAAACTGATGTAGATTGATGGCGTTCCCCGGCAGATACTCACGTGATGGCTGCGAGCGAGTCGGTCCGGATTGCAGAAGCGCACATGCGTTTCGTGGAAGCCTGGGGGCGCATGGGAAGCGTCTGGGGCATTTCGCGCACCATGGCCGAGGTGCACGCGCTGCTCTACATCACCGGGCGGGCCTTGTGTACGGATGACGTGATGGAGTTGCTCGAGATTTCGCGGGGCAACGCGTCGATGTCGCTTCGTGCGCTGGTGGATTGGGGCATTGTCAGCCGTGTGCACAAGCGTGGCGATCGCAAGGAGTATTTCGTCGCCGAGCAGGATGTGTGGACCATCTTTCGGTCGATTGTCCGCCAGCGCATCAAGCGTGAGGTCGATCCGCTGCTGGCGTCGCTCTACGAAGTTCGCGACGATCTCGCACCGGCCAGTGCCACACGCACCGATCCTGATGTCAAAGCGCGTGTCGAAGCCATGATCGACTTCCTTGAGTTGTGCGCGGCGCTCGGCGACCGGTTTGCCGGTCCGACGGGACCAGGGCTCCAACTTGCCGCCTCGCTGCTTGCCAGAAACCACCGTGTCAAACGCACCGATTGACGATGAACCCCATTGCTCAGCCAACCACACCGCCCGCCCGGGCACCGCATGCAGGCGATCAGCTCGCCTCGCTGGTCGTGCGGTGGTCTCTTGCAGCCGGAGAGGGTCCTGAGCCGGACTTGCTCGTGCTCGAAGTGCGCGCCGGCCGGGCGGTGCTGATGCGTCAATCGCAAAGGACAGGGCAGCGGACGCTGCGGGAACAGACGATCGATCTTCCCATTGAAAGGGCGTCATCAGCGTGCGGGCGTTTTACAGGTATCAGCCTTCCGGGCGTGATCGACGCAGTTTTCGCCTCGGATGGAAGATGTGCGTATGCGCGCTCGCGATGGATCGCGGATCTTGCGCCGCTCGGCGGACAGTGTCAGCTGATCGATGCCGAGATCGAGTGGGCTGCGGGCGGGTGATCAGGAACGCCGAAGTGCCACCCAACCGATGATGGCAGCGATGATCATGAGCCCGGCGCCGCCACCGACAATGCCCCAGCGCACGGTGGAGGTCACCTCGCTGAGGACGGCCCCTGCTGCTCCGGTCATGCCGAAGATGGCCACCGCCAGGGCCAGCGCCAACAGCACGACCATACCCAGCGCGAGGCCGCCGACGATGCCTGACCATGGGCCGTCGTATGCCTCGGCACCGGCGAGCATGCCCATGGGTGCCACGCTGGTGGCTTTCATCTCGGCCTGGCCCCCGGCCGGTTCGAACAGCTCGCCCGAAGCGGCCTGACCGATCGCCGAGCCGCCGATGGCGCTTTCCGCAGCGGCGCTCCCTCCCGAACCGGAAGATGAATACACGTCTTCGAGCAGGTCGGCCCCGAGGCTTGTGTCATCGGGCTCGCGTGTAAAATCCATGAGCCCCGAGCCGGATGAACCAGAATCGGAGACATAACTGGGCGCTCCCATTCCCGGGCTGACCTGGGTTTGGGCCGACGGGTCGGCGTCATCCTCAGAATCGGGCTCGAAGATGCTCACGCCCGTCTGGTCCTTCGGGTCTTCAATCGCAAAGACTGAGCCGGTGCCGGAGCTGGAAAGCCCGATGGGCTCGAGGTCTCCGCTGTCTGCAAGGGGGATTTCTTCAGCGTCATCGCCCCCGCCGGCGAGCAGATCGACCTGATCAACTTTGAACATGAGCTTGTCGCGGTCCCGAAACTCCTGAAGCTGCCCGCTGGAGGCGAGTTGTTGGACCTCTTCGACGGACATGCCCAGCTTCGAGGCCGTCTCTTCCAGCGTATAGAACATCTTCGCCATGACTGTCTCCGATGCGTCTTGGTCGACCCGATCCCACCGCGACCGAGCAGTGCCCCGCGGGTCCGTGGGGCTGCGAGCCGAACAGTATACCGCCCCGTCCGCCCTCAGTCAGAGGAGAAAGGACCCTCGGCGGGACGAACGAACACGCACTCGAGCGTCGGTCTGCATGAGCTGTTACGAGCGCAGCATTCCCCGGGTTTCGATGCGGGCGACATATGCAGCCTCCCGGCGGTCGTTGTCGGGCACGGCCGGATACCCCGAGCCTTTCACCTTCAAAAAACATCGCCGCCGGTCCTCCGCGATCAAGAGCGCTTCCTCCGAACGCTCTCAAACATCGGCCGACCGGCGGCGACTGACTCAGCGAGAGATGCTCAGGGAGCATCCCGCTGCGGGCGGAATCGAGACGAACCTACCCGCCCCAAAAAACCAGACATTCTTGATGGCTCTTGCGTAATTTCAGTCGGTCTCAGCTCCATTGCGCTCCAGCACAAGCCGCTCAAAGCTTCATCCAACATACCAACTACTCTGGATTCGCAAGGAACTCGCGTCTCCCAACTGCGA
The DNA here is from genome assembly GCA_003697045.1 of Planctomycetota bacterium. Lineage (GTDB taxonomy): Bacteria > Planctomycetota > Phycisphaerae > Phycisphaerales > UBA1924 > J022. Next base: position 302 of record RFGK01000259.1, on the reverse strand, counting down.
CCACTTTATCACACGCGTCGGGCTCATGCAAGATCCAATCCTGGACTTGTGGAAAACGGCTTGAGGTAACACACGTATGGGGAGAGACTTAGACTCATTCAATCCTCTCGCGGCACAAGTGAACCACCCCGAGCGATGGGCAGGGCGGAAACCCCGGGTTCAGGTGTTTCCGGCCGCGTTTGCAGAGCCCTGGGCGAGATGGGGAGGGGGAAGCCATTGGTTGATTCAACTGTTCGCCTTTGCATGCTCGGTGTCCTGGTTCTGGCCGGAGTGGCATTCGGGCCGGGTTGCAGCGTGATCCG
>RFGK01000258.1 GCA_003697045.1 Planctomycetota bacterium | reverse complement strand
TCCCCTCCGGTCCCCGCCAGGCATACCTTGACGAATCGGCTCGCCAGCTTCGCAACATACCAGTTCTGGTGACACATGCCCACGCGAGGGTCATCCATGTGCCACGTCAATCGTTCCATCGCTGCCGGCATGTCGCCCGCGTGCAAAACCACGTCGTAATGCTCGGTCTGGAGCAGGTGGCTGAGCTGTTCGGCCATGCGACGCTCGTCGAAGCCCTGCTCGATGCCGTTGACATTGGTCAGGTCGAATCCACCTGTAAACGTGTGCAGGCGATCGATGACTGTGCCCGCAACGGCCACAATCGAGCCTGAGTCCATGCCGCCCGAGAGGTAACTGCCCACTGTGACATCGCTGATCAGTTGGCGTCGAACCGCTCGGCCGAAACAGTCAGCCACGAGCCGTGCTGCCTGGTCTTCCTCCACCGACTCGCCAGCCAGCTCGACCGCCGATGCATGGTAACGCCTGGTACGCACAGCCGTGCCCGACCCGGGGCGCACCTGGAGCATTTCCCCGGGCTGCAGGATCGATACCCCACGCCAGATCGTCTGACGGGTCAGCGTGTTCTGAAAGGTCATGTACTCGACCAGCGTGGCTGGGTCGATTTCCGCCTTGACCAGACGGCTGGCGAACAAGGCTTTGGCTTCACTTGCGAAAACCAGCTTTCCGTCGACGACCGCGTAGTAGACCGGCTTGACGCCGAAACGGTCGCGTGCGAGCGTCAGCGTATTGTCACGGCGGTCGTAGATGCCAAAGGCGAACATGCCATCAAGCATCTCGAGACAATCCGAACCATACTCCTCCCACAGGGCAAGGATAACTTCGGTATCCGTCCTGGTGCGAAACTGATACCCGCGAGACTGAAGCTGTTCCCGCAGTTCAGGGAAGTTGTAGATCTCGCCGTTGTGAACGATCCACAGGAGCCGATCGGGCGAACACATCGGCTGGTGCCCCGCCGGCGTCAGGTCAAGGATCGACAGGCGCCGATGCCCGAGCGCCAGCGTGAACGGACGCTCGGCAAGCTCCGTTTGCGCGTATTCGCCTCCGAAGACAGGCAGATGCTCATTGATGTGGCGAAACTCGGCATCACAGAAGCGAAGCCAGTGTGCCCCCTGACCGCCGGGCCCCCTTCCATGATGGAAAAAGACGTACCCCGCATCATCCGGGCCGCGGTGCGCCAAGTAGTCGCACATGCGCTTCGGAGCGTTTGGATCAACCGCACGCCCATCAAGGCTCACGATGCCTGCGATCCCGCACATCTTGCCCCCATCCGCCCGGGCGGATTGCGCATCACGACGCCAGCACGCCTCCTGTCGCACGCTTCTTGGCTGCCAGCGCCTCTTCGTGGCTGCGACGCCATTCGATCAGGCTCCGCATTCCCTCCCGCAGATCAATCGTCCACCGGAAGCCGAGGTCGCGCTCAGCAGCCACGGGACAGCCGATCCGGTTGGTCACAAAGGTCAGCCCGGCCGGCTCATAGGCAATGTCGAGCGAGCTGCCCGTCAGATCGAGCAAGAGCTCGGTGAGTTCCTTGATTGACGTACCAATCCCGCGCCCCACGTTGTAGTTTCGCCCCGACGCGGTCGACTGCATCGCCAGCACATTGGCCCTTGCCACATCCGTCACATGGATGAAATCGTACTGCTGGCTCCCGTCGCCGTACACGATCGGGCGTTCCCCGCGCTCGATGCGATCGAGAATCTTGTGCATCACCGCGATGTATGCGCCCTTGTAATCCTGTCGCGGCCCGTACACGTTCATGTATCGAAGCCCCACCCAGTCGAGCCCATAGCGCTTGCCCAGGCTCTTGAAGAAGTGCTCGCCGGCAATCTTGGTCGCTCCGTAGAACGTGTCGTTGTTATACGGGTGGTCCTCCGTCATCGGCAGCTCGACCGCATCGCCGTAGACCGACGCCGACGACGAATACACAACGCGCTCGACCTTGTTGCGGATCGCCGCCATGGCCACGTTGAACGTCCCGCGCACGTTCACCTCAAAGGCGGTCTCCGGATACTCGTGGCACTGGAGAATCCACAACGCTGCGAGATGAAACACCCCATCGACACCCTCCATCGCCTTGTTCAGGATGTCCGTTTGCAGGATGTCGCCTCCGTGTGGAAAGATGCTCACCCGCGGATCGGTCAGCGCCTCGGCCAGATTGTCGTATGACCCCCGGAAAAAGTTGTCGTACACGACGATCTCACGGACATCGGTTTTCAGCAGTTCGTCGACCACGTGCGAACCGATCAGACCCGCTCCCCCGATGACCATCACCTTCTTGCCGGCAAGCTCCATCGGATTTCCTCCGTACGACAGTAGTATTGGCAAATCGAAGATCGAGACTAGATCCACAGCCCCGGCTTGTCAATCCAAATCGGATTCCTCCCATGATGTTGGGCCCGGGGGTAGAGTCATCCCCAATGTGTGGGCTTGTCACCATTCTTGCGCCCGAGCCTCGCCGCGATCTTGCGCGAACGGCGGATCGCATGGCCGAGACTATCGCTCATCGCGGACCCGACGGGCGTGGGCTGCTTGCCCTGGAATCCACCTGCCCTCCTGACGCCCGGGCAGAGCAGATCGTTCAGCCAGCCCTAAACCCGGCTGCACCGGTTCGGATTGCCCTTGCCCACCGTCGCCTCGCCGTCCAGGACACCTCCGAGGCCGGGCTTCAGCCCATGGCCTCGGCCGACGGCTCGGCGATCCTGAGCTTCAACGGCGAAATCTACAACTTTCGCCAACTCGCCCATGAGCTCACCTGCGAGGGTGTCCACTTCCGCACCGGGTGCGATACCGAACTCCTCGTCGAACTGCTCGCACGGGAAGGAATCGAATGCCTGCCGCGACTCGAAGGCATGTTTGCGTTCAGCCTTGTCGACACGCGCTCGGGCCGGTTGTTTGTTGCCCGTGATCGCTTCGGCATCAAGCCGCTGTATCTCTGGCGAGCACCGCAAGGTGAGCTGTGCATTGCTTCGGAGATCAAGGCCCTGACGGCGCATCCCGACTGGCGCGCACGCGCCAACACGCCCCGCGTGCTCGACTATCTCAACCGGGGCGTGATCGACCATGTGCCCGGCGAGACCCTGTTTGCGGACGTTTGCTCGCTTTGCCCCGGCACCTGGGCCGCCTTTTCGCTGGATGACGCTCGCCAGGTCGATGCGGGCCGATGGTTTGACCTTGAACACGCTTCTCCCCCGCAGGGTCGATCTCTCGCAGACCTGCTCGACCGCTCGGTCCGTCAGCATCTGATCTCCGACGTTCCCGTCGGCTCCTGCCTCTCCGGCGGGATCGATTCATCCGCGATCGTCGCGCTGGCTGCGCGGGCGCTCCATGAAAAATCACTTGACGCGAACTTCCACGCCATTCACGCCCGCGCCGACGATCCGCATATCGACGAAAGCGCCTCGGCCAGGCAACTCGCACAGCACGCGCATGTGCAACTGCACGAGGTCACACCCACAGGCGCCGAGCTGTTTGATCGTCTCGATCAGCTCGTCTGGGCGCAGGACGAGCCATTCGGCTCGCCGTCCATCTTTGCCCAGTTCAAGCTGATTCAATGCGCCCGGGAACTCGGGCTCAAGGTGATGCTCGACGGACAGGGGGCCGATGAGCAGTTGTGCGGCTATCACGCGTTCTTCAAGGCAGCTCTTGCCGAGCACTTTGCCAGCTTGCACTTCCTCCGAGCGCACGTGCACGCGCATGCCGTCAGGAAACTGCACGGCGTGGGTCTTGTCACCCAGGTTGCCCAGGCGCTGGCTGGGCTTGCCCCGAGCGGCGTACGCTCGCTCCTGCGAACAAGGCTCGGCACCCGGAAACCTCTCCTTGCCC
>RFGK01000041.1 GCA_003697045.1 Planctomycetota bacterium | reverse complement strand
CTGACCGTCTTTGCCGACGGGCGGGCCGTGGTGCGCGGGGTCCGGTCGGCAAGCCGAGCCCGCGCGATCTATGCTCGCTATGTCGGAACGTGACCGGTGAAACTCGGGGCTTGGCGTTCCGGCTGATTATCCGCCTTGCAAAGACCCGGCAGAGCGTTTTCAAGCCTGCCAGACAGGCAATGACCCGGGAAGAACCCACGGCAGGCGGACGAACCCCGGCGCCCGACAGAGCCATTTTGTCCACCATGCCCGGCTAGACGATCAGCACCCTGCGCTGAATGCACCGAGATAGGCAAGCACATCGAAGAAGTCGATCAGGCCGTCGTTGTTGAAGTCGGCAGCAGCCTCCTGCGCTGAAAACGCATTGAGAAATGTGAGCACGTCGAAGAAGTCGAGCATGCCGTCGCCGTTCATGTCGGGTGGGCAGCCCGGATCAGTCAGCACGATGCCGTCGGCTGCGGGACCGCCCAGCGAAGCAATCTCGTCGCCGCTCAGCACTGTGTCCACCAGATACAGGTTTGCAAGGTAGACCGGCTCGGAGCGTCCGCCGGCCAGATCGGCAAACAGGGAGAAGGTCGAGGCGAGGCTTGTCGGCCCGACCGACCCGGGTGCCGTTCCACTGGACAACGCCCACGGATTGGGAAACGCCCCCCAGCTTGCCCAGTCGTTCGGGTCGACCGGTTCACCGTCGCCGTAGGCGGGTGCCGTCGGATCGACGGCACAATACAACCAGTCGGCTTCCATCTGGCCGACATGCACGCCGTTGAGATACACATCGCTCGCGCTCGACCCGAAGAAGTCACACGCGACGGCCAGGCGGAACCACTGGTCCGGTCCGATTGCGATGGGAATGTACTGCGAAAAGTCTTCGCCGTTGTATCCGATCGTGGCGCCTGCGCCGGTGACGCGGATGAACATGTCGGCCGTGCTGTTGTTGTTCGAGCTGTCTTCGATGAGCGCGACGGGGAACTCACGGGGGACCGTGTTGTTCGGATAGTCGGCATACCAGCTCGACGCCGGGATGTACATGTCCCAGATGATGGTCCATTGCCCGAAGAACTCCCCCGGATAGGAAGGCCGAAGCATGGGCGCCACGCTCAGGCCGATGCCGCGGCGATCCTTGGCAAGCCCCGTCGTCAGGTTACGCGCCGGGCTTGTCACGTACACGGTGGCGTTCTCGCCCCCGGGGCCGACGATGCCCAGCGCATCGGTCGTGGTAAAGCTTGATTGAGCTTCAGTCACGCCCGTCGGGGTGGTGGGGTCTGGAGAGTCCGGATTGTCGATTCCGCCGAGGATGGGCGCAAAGGCCGGGTCGTCGAGGTAACGGATCATGGCGCCGGCACTTCCGGGCGCCGGTTCGAATGAGCCGTTGAAGTGCCACTCCGTTCCCTGAGGCGTCGATGGGACCCACGTTTCAATCGTCGCCGAGCCCGAGGTCAACTCCATCGAACCAGCGAGCAGACCCAGTGGGATGTCGATGTCATAGACGCGAAACTGCCCGACACCCGTATCACTGATTGTCACTGCGAGCGTCAGCGCCATTTCGATGCCGCCGAACGAGCCGGCGTACTGCTGCAGAAACACCTGATTGACGGGATCGGGCAATGCTCCTGAAAAGTTTCGGCTGTAGCCTTCGAGCACGCGCGAGCCCCCCGGGACGATCGCCTCCATCGCTTCGGCAAGCGTCGAGCCGGACGGAATCGCAAGCGAAATCAGCCCCTCGGTTGCGACGATGCCTTCGAGGGTGTAGTGGTATCCGTCGGCCGGCAGGATGAACTGGGGCACCCCCGGCGGAAGCGGATTGGCAAAGCTGTCACGATACTGATCGGGAAAGCAAGGCCCGAATAACTCACACCGCAGCTCCACACCCGTTGCATCAACCACTACGTCCTGGTCCGCCTGGGCCCGGACCAAACCCGTACACAAGCAACTCAGGCCGACGCACAGCAGTGATTTCATCGCGTGATCTCCTTCCACTCCGGACTCCCGGGGCCGGGCAGTGTACCCGAAAGGGCCGGAATCCCAAGCCGGATTGTGTACACTATCGCCAATCCCGAGTTGCCGAGGACATGCTCACCATGACTGCGCGCCTTCGTCCAGCCTTTACACTCATCGAGTTGCTCGTGGTCATTGCGATCATCGCGCTGCTGATTGGCATCCTGCTGCCGTCTCTGGCCCGGGCGCGCGACGCTGCGCGACGGTCGGTCTGTCTGTCCAACGTTCGCCAGATGGCTGCCGCGTGCAACTCCTACTCGGGCGACAACGCCCGCCAGCTTTTCATGCCCACCTTCTTCTCGTGGGAAGACAACATCGGATGGCTGTTTCCCGACTACATCTCGACGTACGACGTTGCCATCTGTCCAAGCACGATCAACCGCGTCGATCCCAATCGCATGCTCACCGACGAGCCGGTGCTTGCCGACATCGACCTGCTCTATGGGCGTGACTTCCCCTTCGACCTGTTCTTTCCTGCCAACGATGCTGCCGACGACCAGGGCGGGCACAGCTACGAGACCTGGATGTGGTTTCAGCCCGGAAAGTATCCCGATGGACAAATCGTCCCTCCCCCTCCTTTCAATGGCACCATCGCAAGCCAGCTCGGCTGGCGCCGGCCTGCGGGAACGGGAGGCGTGAGCGTCCTCGACGAACCGGCACCCTCGCCGGTCAAGACGCAGAACTCGGTGCGCTTTGCCTCACGCACCATCCTCATCCTCGACAACGACAACGACGACAACTCCAACCCCTTCGGCGTCGCGCTCGGCGTCGTCCGCCCCGAAGGCGGACAAAACAACTGGCCCGACCCCTGGAACAACCACGGCGATGAAGGACTTCACGCCGGATTCGCCGACGGCTCGGCCCGCTTCGTCAAGACCGGCACCGACCTCGTCGAAACCTACATCGGCGCCCTCGAAGGCCCGGGCAGCGACGCCAACCCCACCTGGCCGACCGAACACATGGAGACGTTCTCCAACATCCGCATGCGGCCGTACACCTACCACTCGCAGACCATCGACGAGTACTACCGGATCGACTGAAACCAGACCTGCACCAACGAGCCGAGGGCGCAAGCCCTTGGTGCAACATGCCCGTGCCAGCAACCTCTGTCTTCAGAGGTTGCTCCTCCTCCCACGCGTCCAACCAAGCGACCTCGCAGAGCCGAGGTCACTGGCACGGGATTCGTCGTGCCATTGACCTCTCCGTCTTCGGAGAGGTCGATGCGCAAGTCGCCGGTCTCATGTGATGCATCACGACGATGAGCCGAGGGCGCAAGCCCTCGGTGCAACATGCCCGTGCCAGCAACCTCTGTCTTCAGAGGTTGCTTCTCCTCCCACGCGTCCAAAAAAGCGACCTCGCAAAGCCGAGGTCGCTGGCACGGGGTGTCAGCGCCGGCGCCTGGCCGCGCCAACGCCCGCCAGCGCGAGCAAAGCGACCGACGCCGGCACGGGGATGACGTTCACGATGGCCGGCGTGACGATCCGCGTCGAGCCGGGGTCGTCGTCCGCAATGGAAAGTCGAGAGGGATAGTCGACCCACCACCAGAGCATGGCATCTGAAGAAGGCACGCCTTCCGGCGGGGCCACGACCAGTTCCAGCGTTCCCCGGTCGTCTGCATTCGTAAAGACGTCAACCACAAAGAGGCGGAGAGGATTGCCGTCTGTAAAATGAAAGCTCATCTCTGGGTGGTTGAACCCAATGATCATTCGAAGGGCATTGGGTTCCGGAGTTCCACCAGTCCCTTCTCCCTCCAGCAGGAATCGAGCGGCGGAAAACTCCACGTTCACACCCGAGGCAAGTAGATCCGCCGCGATTCCGCGAAACGCTCCTTCGCCTTCGTCCAAGACGGAACCCGAGACCTCGCCCCAAACCGTCATGGTAAACATCTCACCCGCCTGGACTTCCTCGGGTGCATCAAACCAGATGTTGAAAACGGCGTCGGCCGGCGCAGCGGACGCAGCCCCGGCAAAAAGAGCGGCTGCGGTCCAATTCTCGCAAAGCGTCATGATTTGTGCACCTCCGCACAGTTCTGTCCGGTATATTACTTCAAAACACTTCTGCCACAAGAACCGACAGGAGGCAAGCACATGAGTCACAACCACGCTCGGAATTCGATGATGCGCCACCTCGCGTACGTTCTGTTCGGGGGGGGGTCGGTAGTTGTCTGCAATTCCGCTCCGGCTCAAACGGGTGGATTCGGCGGGATCGATCCGGTGACGCTGCCGAATGAGCCGTATTACGAGTCGGATCCACTGTTTCCACTCGGCCAGCACTGGATTCCCACCACCAAGGTCGATTTCGCGTGGAGGCTCGTGGGCTACGACCCGAGGTACCCGCCCCCCGTTGACTTTGGTCCCGATGGCACGATCGCCTTCATTGATTCCGGGCTCGACCTCGACCATCGCGAGTTCAACGAGGGGCCGAGTGGAAGCAAGATCCACCACCCGGCAAGTAGGTCGTTCTTTGGAGACTGCCAGGACCCGGAAGAGGAACCATTCTGTGAAGGCGGGCCGCTTTGTGACTGCGACCCGTCGTTGTTTCCTGAACCGCCTGAGGACACCATGGTTGTTAATCCGGACTGGGACCTGCTCCCTCACGGCACAATCATTGCGGGGGTCGCGGGAGCCTATGTGAACGGGTTTGGCATGGCCGGGGTCTGCTGGGATTGCAGCATCTTGGTCCTTCGTGTGCGTGCTGTGACCACGCAGCAGTCATGTGGATTCCCAGGCACACTGTGCGAACCCACGCCGCACAGCGTTGCCGCCTCGATCCGATACGCTGCAGGCTGGAACGGGCAGAGCTATGACCCGCCGTTGGCTCGCGTCATCTCGCTCTCTCTGAATGGACCGGGATTCACCGGCATTGAGTGCGGCGAGCACGACCTGCGCGACGCCGTGACTGAAGCCCATGCGAACGGTTGCATCATCATCATTGCCGCGGGCAACGCCTCCGCGAGCAGTTCTTGTTCTCGGGAGGTCGACGAGAACGGGAATTGCTACACAGTTGGTGACATCGGGGGAGTTGACATCACCGATGGCATCGCCATCATGCCCAACACGATCACCGTGGGCGGGACGTTCATGTCCGGCGACGTCTGGCACTGCTGGTCCAAAGTCAACCCGCTCACCACCCACCAGATGTTCGAGGACTGTTGCTCCGACCCGAACAACGACTGGTGCGACGATTACTATCCGCAGCCCTGGCCGCCGAACGCAGAATCGGACCGCCTGCCTGTGCTCTCCGTTGTGGCCCCGATGGAACACACGTTTAGTACGTGGGCCGATGCCGTGCCTGGCACAAGCAACAACGACTTCCAGGGCGGCTATCCCCACGGCACGTCGATCGTCCCGCCGCAAGTCGCCGGCATCGTCGCGCTCATGCTCAAGGTCGATCCCGATCTGACCTTCGAGGAGGTCAAGTACATCCTCGAGTCGACGGCCACGGACATCACCTGCCCACCCGCACATGTCGGCTATGACCGCTACACAGGGCACGGCTTGGTCAACGCGCGGGCGGCGGTCGAGTATGTCATCAAGCAGCAACTCCCGGCCGACTGGAACGGCGACGGCGAGGTCGCCCCGATCGACGCGGTGCTCTACAACGCCGACTACGCGGCCGCCGACCCGATGACCGACCTCAACCTCGACACCGCCCAGACCACCGACGACATGGCCATCTTTCTCGATTCGTACGCGGGGAACTAGGCGCGAGCGGGATGGTCGCCGCTCAAGCTGGTTGAAAACCGGCTCTACCGCGTCGACTGAATCACGCTCAGCGGGATCGGCACGCGCTCGGTCAACTCGAGCCCGAACGCGCGCAGTTGCGGATAGTCCACGTCGCTGTTGGTCAACAGCCGCAGTTTGGTCAGCCCCAGCGCCCGCAGGATCTGGCTGCCCACGCCGTACTCGAGCACGGCCGGCGAGACCGACTGATACGGGCGGTCCTGGTCGGTGCGGTCGAGCAGGTGCGTCAGCTTGTCTGAAAGCCCGTTTCCCGCACTGCTTGGGCGCAGATACACCAGCGCTCCCCGGCCCTCGGCCTGGATCATCCGCATCGACGCACGCAACACCTGCCCGGTCGACCCGCCATGCCCGGATTCCAGATCGTCGAAGATGTCGCCGAGCAGGTCGCGCCGATGCACACGCACCAATGTCGGCTCGGGCGTGCCGATCACGCAGCCATCGTCATCGAGCATGCCCACATTGCCCACCGTCAGAGCGAGGTGAGGCAGTGGGTCGACGACCGCGCGGAAGGCAAACAATCGAAACGGGCCTTCCGGCGTGAGGATCTCGCTGCCGCGCTTCGGCTCAATGCGCTCGACGATGTGCGACTGGCTGAGCCGATATTCGATGATCTGGCGGATCGAGCACATCTTGAGCCCGTGCTTCCGGCAGAAGGCCTCGAGCTCGGGGCCTCGCGCCATCTCCCCGTCGTCTCCCATGATCTCGATGATGCATGCTGCCGGGTAGAGCCCCGCGAGCCGGCACAGGTCGACAGAGCCTTCGGTCTGTCCGATGCGCACGAGCACGCCACCGTCGCGGCTGCGCAACGGGTTGATGTGTCCCGGACGCACGAAGTCGTCCGGGCCGGTGTTCGGGTCGATCATCATCTTGATCGTCCTGGCCCGTTCCTTTGCTGAAACACCGGTCGTGAATCCGTGCCGCGGATGCCCGTCGACCGACACGGTAAACGGCGTCGCGCGGACGGAAGTGTTGATCGCCGACTGGGGTGTCAGATCCAGCCGATCGCAGTCATCTTCGCGCAGACTCACGCACAAGTACCCCCGCGCGTGCGTGAGCATGAACGTGACAGCCTCCGGCGTGACGAACTGTGCGGGAAGGACCAGATCGCCTTCGTTCTCGCGGTCCTCGTCGTCGGTGAGAACGATCATGCGCCCGGCGCGAAGCTCGTCGAGAATCTCATCGATCGGGCTGAACATGATCAGACTGTACGCGCCACGTTTGGGTCACAGCGTGTACGATCGGTCCGCCGGTCGTGACAAGCACCAGCGAGACCCGCTCTGCTGCCCCGACCCGGAGTCGATACGCCGATGCGCACACTCAGGCGTGATCGTGGGCCTCGTATTCGATGAAACTCAAGTGCATCGCTGCGTGCTTGAGCTGGATTGTGGTCCACTGGTCGTGGGTCAATGGGCCGAAGATGGGGCTTGGGTGCGTCATCTGCTCGCCGGCCAGGACGCGCTCGACCTGAGCGCGCAAATACGTGATTCCTTGCATGTCCGAGATATCCGGATCTGGAAGGAGAAATGCGGCCTTCTTCGGCAGCTTGAACCCCGGTGGCATGGGGTCCGGGCCGAGAGCTTTTTTCTTGATAAACAGGGTGCAGAGCGCGCGCACAGGCCACGGCGCTTTGGTTTCGAATCCGTCCATCGTGCACTTGAGGAACTTGCCGATATGCTGACAGATCTGTCCGACGCTCCAGTTGCCGCGCGTGCGAACGGATCCCGAGCCGACCGCACGTTCGATTCGATCGATTTCGAGTCGCAGTGCGTCAAACGAGTCAAGCCGCAGCGGTCGGCGTTCAACTGTGCGCGTGTTGGTCTTATTCATGGCCGATAACGCTCCGTGAGGGCTTGGCCGGTATCTTTATGCGTGCATTGATGAAAAATCGCTCGGGAATAGCCATATCCGCGTGAGTCGGGCCGGGGATTGTCGCTGTAAACTGGGAGAGACCTTGAGTTGGCGGGGGAGAGTATCTCTCACGGTAGAGCGTCCATGTTGAGGCCATTTTGGTCTTGTTTTTCACACAAACGAGGGAGTAGCAGAATGTTAGCGATTGGATTGCGCACGCGAGCATGCCTTGCGACGGCTGTGGGCTGTATTGCCACGCTCGCGCAGGCACAGACAATAACCCAACCGATGCCGGAGCCCACGCGCTCGATTCTTCCGAGCGGGGGTGATCACGTGGTGTCGCGGTTTGCGCCCGGGCTTGATCGCAAGATCGAGCGCCCGGACCATCCGCCGCTGCACCTGATTCCGGAGATGCCGATGCCTGAGCCCGGCATTTTCGAAAGCGACCCCAATGCGCCGCGGAACGTGATGGTGCACGATGCCACCACTGATCAGACGTGGGAGCTTCCAGAGAGCATGTTCCGTACCGGTGCGGTCGGCGGGGTGTCGCCTGAGGGTGACTATCCGGGCGCCGACAATCTGGTGGTCGACGAGCCGTACACCCGCGGGTTTGGAACCATGATTCCTGCCGGCTCGCTCGACTCGTGGCCCCGCTCCGGCAATGTCAAGCTGGTCATGGAGTTCATCGACCAGTCCAACATTTCGCGCTGGTTCGTCTGCTCAGGCTCGATGCAGGACGCGGGCGTGGTGCTGACGGCTGCTCACTGCGTCTACGCACGCAACCCCAACGGCATCAACATTTTTGACTGGGCGGAGCGCGTCTACATCTACCCGGCATGGGATGGTGATGCCAGCATTCCGCAGTTTGGTGCACCGGCCACCGATGACGTGGTGCAGAACTTCGGTTACTGCCGCGGCGATTTCTTCCTCGCCGGTTCCGACTACATCAACAACGGCAACTTCGACCGTGACTGCGGGCTCGTCCGCATCAATCGTGGCTCGAGCCGCATGGTCGGCATGCTCACCGGCTGGTTCGGCTGGGCCTGGGGCGGCAGCTGCTCGACCATTCAGTCGCGGACCTACCACAACTTTTCTTATCCTGCCGAGAACTGCCCGACCCCGGGCCTGCATACCGGCCGCACCATGTACTACTGGTCCGGCACGTGGGATAGCTGCCCGGGCAACCAGCTCGAGCTGAACACCGGCGGCAACTGCCTCGATACCGTCTGGGGCGGCATGTCCGGCTCCGGTGCTTATTACATCGAAAACGGCACCCGCTACATGCACGCGGTCTGCTCCAACTCCAACCGAACGACGACCGGACGATACTGCAAGCTTTGGGAACAGTTCGTCCTCGACATGGAGACGTTCAAGAGCGACACGCGTGGCACGACGTTCGACCTGGAAGCCCTCGGGTGCCGATCAGATGGTGCGACAACGATTCAGGCGGGTACAAGCGCGGCTGATCAGTTCCGCGTGTACGTGGCCAATGCGACCAACGCCAATCCGGCGTCCGGCACGTACACGGCACGCGTTTACTTGTCGACCAACAACAACATTTCAACGTCGGATACGCTGCTGGCCACCTGGAACTACAACTGGGACTTTGGTGCGATGAGTGGCGTGAACTTTATCATTCCGGCGCCCTTCATCCCGGTCGATACGCCTCCGGGCGATTACTGGATCGGGGTGGTTCTGGACGATGCTACCGATGCCTTCTCGTCCAACAACGACACGGACACCTGGGACGCCCAGCCGGTGACGATCACCCTCGGCGTGCCCGATGCACCGTCCTACGTCAGCCCCGCCAACGGCTCGATCAACAACAGCATCAACTCCGACCTCGACTGGAACGCGGCTGCTCGCGCCACCACCTATGACGTCTACTTCGGCACCGACTCCACGCCCGACGCGACCGAATATCAGGGCACCACGTCCTCGACCTTCTGGTCGCTTCCGACCCTGAACTACGACACGATCTACTACTGGCAGATCGTCGCCCGCAACAGCGCCGGCTCAACCGCGGGTCCGGTCTGGAGCTTCCGTACCGAGCCTGCGCTATACGTTGATCTGCGTGCAAACTACTGCAACGCCGACGCAGGAACCTACTTCCGTGGCGAGACCATCCCCGTCGACTTCCAGGTGACCAACATCGGCACTTTGGACAGCGGGAACTACGATGTCGAGATTCGTGCCTCGCTCAATACGTTCATCTCAACGGCCGATCCGCTGATGGCCACCTTCAGCTACGGCCCGCTGAGCCCCGGGCAGACGCGGACGGTCACCAACGCCGCTGTTCAGATTCCGCTGGATCTTCCCGCGGGTGACTACTACGTTGGGCAGCGCATCGTTACGACAGGCGATAACGATACCGGCAACAACATCATCGCCGATATCGACCAGATCACGGTGCGTATCTGCCCGGCGGATCTGGTGGCGCCCTACGGCGTGCTCGACTTCTTCGACATGCTCCAGTTCCTCAACTACTTCACCAGCCAGGATCCCCTTGCGGATATCAACAACGATGGAAACTGGGACTTCTTCGATGTGCTTTCATACCTCAGCGCATTCGACGCGGGGTGCTGATCGGGCACGTCTGATCTGACTCGACCGGGAGGTCGCGGCTTGCCGCGGCCTCCCTTTTTTTCAGCCCTCGCACGCAGCAACAGCCCGACGCTCCTGTGCGCAGATCGTTCCGCCCGGCCAGGCCGTGCGCGGGTCGCGCCCGCTCGATTGGTCAGAACATTTCGGTGTGGTCAAAGCCGCTCATACAACGGCAACTCACCCACCAGCGGCATCGCATAGTCCATGAACGCCTGCGTGACGTCATTGGTGCCCTTGATGAACTCTTCGGGCATCTGCCTGGTCTTGGCTGCGACGGTCGAAAGATCAACGCGCTCGAACCGCACCGCATAGGGTTGACCTGTGCTCGGGTCGCTGATGCGTTTGATCGTGACGGAGCCGTCGAGTTCTCCTGAGAGTGCAAGCCGGGCGGCATATCGACCGACTCCTCGTGCTTCGTAGGAGTCGACCCGCGCCTGATCGGGGAAGCACCGCTGAACATACCCGAACGTGTCGGCACGCACGCGCGGGGGCTTTCCGCCCAGCGGGGCCAGGTGTTTTTTGATCAGCCCTGCCAGCAGATCGCCCAGAGCGCCGGAGCCGGAGAGTTGGACATTGCCGTGAGGATCGATCTGGGCCTGGTCGATCAGCTTGGCGCCGATCGACACGCCGGAGGTGTCGCGAATGCCTTCGGAGACGGCGACGTGACAGCGTCCGGTGGCTTCATAGGCCGTCGCGATGTCCTGCAGGAACGAATCGGTGCAGAACGGCACTTCGGGCAAGTAGACATACTGGGGGCCGTCGTTGAACCGGTCCCAGCCTTCTTCTCGCCGCGCAAGGGCCGTCGCCGCGGTGAGAAACCCGGCGTGACGACCCATCACAACATTGATCTTGATCCCGGGCAGGGAGATGTTGTCGAGAAAGTCGGCCATGCACGCCTTGGCGACGAACCTCGCTGCTGAGGGAAACCCCGGCGTGTGATCGTTCTCCACCAGATCGTTGTCGACCGTCTTGGGAATGTGGAAGCACCGCAGGGCGTACCCGCGATCGTTGGCAAGCTCGTTGACGATCCGGCACGTGTCCGCGCTGTCATTGCCCCCGATGTAGAAGAAGTAGCGGATGCTGTTCTCTTCGCACGACTTGAAGATCCGCTCGCAGTATTCCTGGTCGGGCTTGTCACGGGTCGAGCCCAGACCGGCCGAGGGTGTTCGGGCCAGAACCTCAAGCCGGTCGCGGTGCAAGTTGGTCAGGTCGTGGAACAGTCCCTTGGTCAGTCCGTTCACCCCGTGGCGCATCCCGAGGATCTTGCGGATCGGATTTCCGGGCGTGCCCACGCCCCCGGCGCGCAGCCCAAGGATGACGCCGACCAGCGATTGATTGATCACCGCGGTCGGACCTCCCGACTGACCGATGACAGCATTTCCCGGCAACAAATCCGCCATGGCGGCTCCTGTCCTGGTTCGTCTCGGCCGGATGATAGGGGTCTGCAGCGTCCAGTCTCATCGACTGATGAGCATCTCGTCAGCAAGCACAACTTCGCCGCCTTCGGGAGTAGGGGTCGTCAGTCGGGCGATGATCCGAAACTGCCCCGGTCCCGCGGCTTTGCGATCGCCCCCCGGTGCCATCTGCTGCACCCACGTGGGCAAATCCCACAATCGGAAGCGGTAGGTCTGCGTGGCCGGGTCGAAAAACACGGCATTGGCGTTGAGATCAGACAAGTCTATCTCCCACCGGAGCACCTGTTCTTCCTGTCCCGAGCCTCCGGGCCCTGTGGGTCGGTACAGATAAATCTTCATCATGCCCGTGCCCTTGCAGATGTCCGCCCAGCGGTCACGCATCTGCACATGGACGAGCAGGTAGACCTCGCCGCTGTCGGAACGCTCCAGGTGAGTCAGGGGGTGAACACGGAT
>RFGK01000040.1 GCA_003697045.1 Planctomycetota bacterium | reverse complement strand
CGACGCTGCGTGCCTGTCGCGCATGGGGCCGATGACGGTGCGATCTTTCGCCGCCGGGGAAGGATCATCCGGCGAACACGCAGACCATCGCCCCTGATGCAGATCGAAAGCGAGAAACCAGCAGCGCCACTGGTCCAGGATCGAGGGCCGGGCCTGGGGCAGAAGCTCTCGCGCCGCGTGCAAATAACACAAGTCGGCTTCAAACATCGAAGCGCACGGCTGGCAAAGGATCGTCGTCGACTCGCCCGCGTGGGTGATGTGTTCAAAGCGTTTCGCGCAGAACCCACGGATGTCGCTTGTCGAAGCGAGCAGCACGCACCGTTCGGCTGCGTCGAAGACCCCGACGGCACCATACCCGCCGGGAATCGACTCCAGATCAGCACGGCTCTGAATCTTGAACGTCCGCGATCGTCTGGTCACGCTCGGAGCGTAGCGAAGATTCTCGTGAGGCGCGCTCGGGTTTGATTTCGGTCAGAGACTGGTTGCACACATCCCTGACCCAGCATTCGTGCATTTTCCAGGTTTCACCGATCCGTATGGACTGGTCTTCCTGCGGCCGTCGGGAAAATCCGAGCGCCTTTGCCAGTTTGAGACTGGCCACGTTGTCTGGAGCGATCGTGGCGTTGATGCGGTGAAGCCCAAGCCCCTCAGGGATGTCGGCAAAGGCGTAACGCACCAGCTCACGCACGCCTGCTGTGGCAAACCCCCGTCGGCAGTACGGCGCTGCGACCCACCAGCTGATGTCGGCCTGCAGCATCAGCCCGAGCGTGATATTGAACAGATTGAACATCCCGACGATGCGGCCGTCGCACGTGCCCACTCGGCGCACTGATTTCCGGGCGGGTTCTTCTGACTGCGTGCGTTCAAGTTCAAGCTCAAAGAACTCGCGTGGCGTGATTCCGCGGGCGAAGATCGGGAGCCACGGAGCAAGATGATCCAGGCTCCCGGTGACCAGATTGATGAACTCATCTCGATCATGCTCGGTGAGCGGGCGGAGACCGAACCGCTGCTCACTTTGCTCACGGGGCAGGACCTCCGTGGGGAGATTGGCAGCGACCGAAGCGAGAGCCTGCTTGAGGGGATGAGCCGTCGATTGGGCGCGCGTCCTGCGCTCGTGCATGGTCAGGTCCTTTGCTTGCGTTACTCCACCGTCACGCTCTTGGCGAGGTTTCGGGGCTTGTCAACGTCGTGCCCTCGCAGCACGGCGGCCCAGTACGCCATCATCTGCAGAGGCACGACCGTCAGGAGCGGACTGAGCGGCTCTGGACAATCGGGCACCTCTATGACATCGTCCGCGAGCGATCGAATCTGCTGGTCGCCTTCGGTGGCTACGGCAATGACGTGTCCCCCGCGCGATCGCACTTCTTCGATGTTGATCATCACCTTTTCATACTGACTGCCGCGCGTGGCGATGAAGACCACCGGCATGCCCTGGTCGATCAGCGCGATCGGTCCGTGCTTCATCTCAGCAGCCGGCATGCCCTCGGCGTGGATGTAGCTGATCTCCTTGAGCTTGAGGGCGCCTTCAAGCGCGGTGGGGTAGTTGAAACCGCGTCCGAGAAACAGCCAGTTGTCGCGGTCAATGTGCTTTTCGACCACCGAACGTATGTGCTGGTCCTGTTCGAGCACACGTTCCATGCGATCAGGAATGCGCTCAAGCTCGGCAAGCAGCGCGCGACACTGCTCCTCTGACATGTGACGCCGGCGTGCAAGGTAGATTGCCATCATGGTGAGCACGGCAACCTGCCCGGTGAATGCCTTGGTCGATGCGACGCCGATCTCAGGGCCCACACGAAGATACACGCCCGCATCGGTTTCGCGCGCAATCGTTGAACCGACGACGTTGATCACACCCAGGGAAAGCGCCCCGCGCTCGCGGGCTTCGGTCAGCGCAGCCAGCGTGTCGGCCGTTTCACCGGACTGGCTGACCGCGATGATGACAGTGCCTTCTTCGATGATGGGGTTGCGGTAGCGAAACTCGCTGGCGTACTCACATTCGGTCGGCACGCGTGCGAGATCTTCGAAGAGATACTCCCCGATCATTGCCGCGTGCAGTGCGGTGCCCTGCGCGGTCATGATGAATCGGCGTGCGCGGACGAGCTCCTTGCTCAATGCGGCGAGCCCTCCGAGGACGATTTTGCCTTCCTTCTGGTCGATGCGGCCGCGCATGGTGGTGCGCAGACAGCGAGGCTGTTCACAAATCTCCTTCTTCATGTAGTGCTCGAACGAGCCGAGCTCGATCTGGTCGAGTTCAAGTTCGAGCTGCATGAGCTTGGGAGTTACCGCCACGTCATCAAGCGTTGAGGTGCGGAAACCGTCGCGCGAGACGCGCACAACGTTGTAGTCGTCCAGTGCGAAGGCGCGGGTCGTGTGCGCGACAATGGCCGACGGATCCGACGCAACCACGTACTCCCCATTTCCAACCCCCACGAGCAGGGGAGAACCCTTGCGGGCGCACACGATCACATCGGGCTCGCGTTCGCAAACGACGGCGATGGCGTAGGCGCCGCTGACCTCGCGCAGGGCGGCCTGCACGGCCTTCTCAAGGTCAATCCCCTCACCGGGGGAGTAAATCTCGCTGATAAGCATGGCGAGCACTTCGGTATCGGTTTCGCTGGTAAAGGTGTGGCCCTTTTCCTCGAGATACCGTCGCAGAACGGCGTAGTTCTCAATCGTCCCGTTATGGACGATGGCGATGCCGTGGCGGTCGTCACGATGCGGGTGGGCGTTGAGCTCGCTCACGCCGCCGTGGGTTGCCCAGCGCGTATGAGCAAGGCCGACCGTGCCGGGCATGCCTCCGGTTTGCTCGAGTCGATTCTCGAGGTTGGCAACCCGTCCCACGGCTCGCTCGACCGAGAGCTTTTTGTCGTTCAAAACGGCGATCCCGGCCGAGTCATACCCGCGATACTCAAGCCGCTTCAGCCCTTCGATGAGTATGGGCGTGGCCTGGCGCGATCCGAGATAGGCGACGATACCGCACATATTTGGTCTTTCTTCGGGGTTCAACCCGACGGCCTGGGTTCAATGTCGGACGTTTGGGCATGTCCGGTTCGATCTACACAGTGCAGGAACAAGAATAGATGAGTTACGATGCCGAGGCCGTTCGAGGTCGGCCAGG
>RFGK01000257.1 GCA_003697045.1 Planctomycetota bacterium | reverse complement strand
GTTTCAATCCGCGCCCCTGCGCGAGGGGCGACGCCGGCATTGTAAGCCGGCCTGCCGCCAAAGGATAGCGACACGTTCCCGCGAACCGGCCAGTTTGAGAGCAGAAGTCCGACTCCTCCACTGGCCCCAATGGCCGTAAGTCTATGGTTTTCAAGGAAGTATCTGTTTCCGCGAACCTCTTCGTTCAGATCGACACGCTTCAGGTTCGCGATGCCTCACGCTCCAGCGAACGATGCGTCCCTCGTACTTTCACACAATCAGAGGTCCATCGGGATCATGCGATCGATCCACCCCAATGTGCTCGACTCGTCGGTGCCACTCCTTTCCCAGCATATAGAATCGGAGGCTATCGGTCTCGGGATCAATCAAGCCGGTGAGTCGGGCCTTGAGCTTTGCGTACTCGGCCAGGTCCAGTTTGCACTCAAAAACGGAGTTCTGCACGCGCTGCCCCCAGTCCTCACACGCCTTGGCGACTTGTCGGAGACGCCGCTTGCCAGCCTTGTCGGTCGTATTTACGTCGTATGTGATCAACACGTGCATGAATCTTACTTCCAGACAAACGCGGGATATGTCTCGAGCTCGCCACGGATAACACGGCTGAGCAATCTGGCCTGAATGTGAACAAGCAATCCGATCGTGATCCGTTCCTGAAGGTACGGGTGAAGGATTTCTTCCTGCTTGCGTTTTTGGTATGCCACTACTACGGTACGACGGGTCTGGTCGGTCATTCGCACGGGCCCCCCTTCGAGCAGCTCAAAGCCGTTGGCCCGGATCTGCCGCCGATTGATCAGTGACAGGGCAAGACGATCACACAGGAATGCTCTGATCTCTTCCATCAGGTCCAGCGCCAACGAAGGCCTGCCTGGTCGATCTCGATGGAGAAACCCAACGGCGGCGTCGAGTCCTACGGCTTCACATGCCGAGCGAGCGTCGGCGGCAAGCATGGCGTAGAGAAAACTGAGGAGCGCGTTCATGCGATCGAGGGGTGGCCTGCGCGAACGGGACGTGATACAAAAGTCTGCGCCTTCAGGCTTCGGCAAGGTAATAAGATGATTGAAGACGCTGAAGTAGTCAGAGGCTGCCTCACCCTCGATGCCTCGAAGCTCGTCGAGTGATGTTGCATGCAGTGCTGCCCGGGCCGATTCGGCCATACGTACAATCGCCGCCCTGAGCAAATCGGATACGTTTCCGTGGTCTCGAGCTGCGCGAAGCAAAGCGGTGCGTGCGTTGGAGATCTTCGTTGCCACGATGGGTACGGCAATCGCGAGACACCGCGCCTCATCGTCTGCCGCGCGATACTGATCGCGGCGAAGCAAGACATTTCCAGGCGTAAATCCTGTCACCCGTGCCAGCAATCGGCCCGATGCATTGCACAGAGACACGGCTACGCCGTTTTCAGCACACAATGCCAGAGCTGGCGTCGAACAGTTTACCCTTCCCATGCATACTACACTGCCGATGGTGTGAATCGGGACACGAAGTCGGACTTCGCCATCAGTTCGTACGACCAGAGTTTGCCCACGGCACGAAATAAACGCTCCATCGGATTGCACGAACAGTGTATTGAGGTGCTGCTTCATGGCGGCTGATCCAGTGACTCACCCAATGCTGCATCGAGTGCACGGCGAAGATACACACTCGGGCGGCGTGATCGCCCTGTTCCCTTGGGTAAGCAGAGGTTCACAAGTGAACAGTTACGGCACTTGGCGGCATACTCGGCCGGTGGCGTGCTATTTGCGCGGATCAACTCGCGCACGGCCTCGATTGCGTCCATGGTCTGGCTTCGCAATGATTGATCAAATGTAACAATCTCCCGCCGACGAGTCGCGTTGTAGTACAACGCCCCTTCGGAAAGATCGGCTGCGAACATCTCCTCCAAACACAATGCCTGTGCGCAAAGCTGAACACGATCAGCATTGATGCGCTTCGGGCGCCCTCGCTTATGCTCGACGGGTTTGGGTGGTCCTGCCGGATGCCCGTCCGGATCAACCGGGATTTCAACACAATCAGCCTTGCCAACCAAACCAAGGCGCCGGCTCAGTAGGGGAAGCGACCACACGACACGCACTGAACCGCTTTCGCATCCGGGCGATCCTCGCACCATGTCGGGAAATGGGCGCGCCGATCTTCGCCCAAACTGATCGACGCGCTGATGCAACAGCGACCCCTCAGCCGTCAATCGATTCTCTGCCCAGAGACCGTCGACATGGATCAACGCGCACTGCCTGGGGCAAAACAGGTAGTGCTGAAGCGCAGAGATCGTGATGAGATCCTCACCTGACACGGCACGTGCTGATCAGATCCACTCTTCGATGGTCACGCCCTTGGGAAGATCCGAATTATCCACATGGAATACAAAATCCTTGGCCGAACGTGCCGGGCGGTTGCCAGCGGCGACATCGTCGACCGGCTGGACCGAGATTCGTTTGAAGAGTTGGTCGGCCCGTGCATTGCCCAACGCGTTATCGTGCTTGAATGCCCAGCACTTGACGGGCGACATCTGACCCCGGGCTGCAGAGCGATCATGGTCAAACATGTTGTTGAGCGCCTCGCGGATGATCGCGAGGTCTTCCTCGGAGAACCCGGTGCCGTTGCGGGCCGGGTCGGCCAGGTGGGGGCTGACGTAGATGTGGGCGCGGTAGAGGCCGTAGGGGATGGTGAACTTGCGGCCCATGGTTCGGTTGTCGCCCTGCTGTTT
>RFGK01000039.1 GCA_003697045.1 Planctomycetota bacterium | reverse complement strand
GTCGATGCAGGAGCGTCAGGTCACGGTGGGAGGTGTTCGGCACGAGCTGCCGAGCCCGTTCTTTGTGCTGGCAACTCAGAATCCACTGGAACAGGAGGGCACGTATCCTCTTCCCGAGGCACAGCTCGATCGGTTCATGTACCAGGTGATGATCAAGTATCCGACGGCTGAGGAAGAGCTGGAGGTGATGCGTCGCAGCGCCAACAAGGGCGAAGAACGCATCGAGCCGGTGCTGGATGCGACGGGGATCGAGCAGATCCAGAAGACGATTCGGCATGTGCCGGTGCCCGATCACGTGATGAAGTACGCCTTGCGGCTCGTGCGTGCGACGCGAGTGACCGAGCCGGAGGGACGGGAGCTGTCTCCCCCGATCGTGCGGGACTACGTGGCGTGGGGTGCGGGCCCGCGGGCGAGTGAATACCTGATTCTGGCAGCACGCGGACGTGCACTTCTTTCGGGTGCGACGCACGTGAGCGTGGAACACGTCAGAGAGGTGGCGCTTCCGGTGTTGAGACATCGCATTCTGACAAACTTCAATGCCGAGGCCGACCAGGTTCGGCCCGACCAGATTGTCGAAGGGCTGCTCGAAGCCATTCCGGTGGAAGGTGCAAGCGCTCGGGAATCAGCCCAGATGGATGAGGTGATGCGAAACTGAGCCCCACTTTCCGGGGGCAGCGTTCGTGGCGACGTGGTGATTGGTGAGGTCTTCATGCTTTCTCAAACATGTGAATATGCGCTTCGTGCGATGGTGTGGCTTGCCTATACCGAAGATGGCCTGATGCCGACTTCATCTCTGGCCGAGCGGACCGGCGTGCCGTTCAACTATCTGGCCAAGGTGTTGCAGTCGCTGGCTCAGGCCGACCTGATCGTGGGGCGTCGGGGCGTGGGTGGTGGATACCGGCTTGCTCGGCCGGCAGAGGAGATCACCATGCTCGACGTGATCAACGCCATCAACCCGGTGGAGCGGATCACATCGTGCCCGCTCGGGCTCCCAAGCCACGGCCCGAACCTGTGCATGCTGCACCGCCAGTTGGACCAGGCGGCCAAGGCACTGATCGATACGTTTCAAGGTGTCACTCTTGCCGATCTGCTGGATGACCGTGAACGATCCCGCCCGCTCTGCGACACGGAGATGCTCCGGGAGCTCGGCCTGAAGTTCGAGGGGCGATCGATCAAGCCGAAGTGAGGCAACTGATCGAAGCGCGACGATTGCGTACGATGCCCGCGTGAGTGATGCACACGAACAAGGACACGAGCCGATCCACCGACTTGAGGCTCAACGTCGCGCCAACCGCGACCAGATCGCCGCGCTCGGGCTGAATCCATATGGCGGGCGCGTTGATGGGTTGATCGATCTGGCCTCGGCGCGGGCGCGCTACGACGCGGATGCCGACCTGGCATATCAGCAGCGTGAAGCGGAACGCAAGGCGTTTCGCAAGGAACACCCGGATGCTCCTGACACGCAGCTCCCTGAGCGTCTGGATCGGCGTCCGCGCGTATCGGTCTGCGGGCGGGTGATGCTTCATCGTGACAACGGCAAGCTGGTGTGGATGAACCTGCGTGACCACACGGACGAGTCGTTTCAGGTTGCTGTGAGCAAGCGGGACTGTTCACAATCCGGCTTTGCCGTCGCCAAGGCAACAGATCTCGGCGACCTGCTGGTTGTCTCTGGTCCACTGATGAAGACCAGGGCGGGGGAGATCACGGTTTGGGCCGAGACGATCGAGCCGGCCGCCAAGTGTCTGGCGCCGCCGCCGGAGAAGCGTGCGGGCTTGCAGGACATTGAGCTTCGGTACCGCCAGCGCTATGTGGACATGTGGTCGAATCCGGAGACGACGCGGGTGTTTCAGTTGCGCAGCTTGGTCGTCGGGCAGATTCGCCAATATCTGGTGGAACGTGGTTTTCTGGAGGTGGAGACGCCGATGCTGCAAACGCAGGCCGGCGGGGCTGCTGCCAGGCCGTTCGTAACACATATGAATGCGCTGGGGATTGACCTGTACATGCGCATTGCGCCGGAGTTGTATCTCAAGCGGCTGCTGGTTGGCGGGCTGCCGCGGGTCTTTGAGATCAATCGCAACTTTCGCAACGAAGGGCTGGACAAGCAGCACAACCCAGAGTTCACGATGCTTGAGCTCTACCAGGCGTATGGCGACTATCACACCGTCATGGAGCTGACCGAGCAGATCGTGCGCCACGCGGCGTGCGTTGCGGCCAAGGCGCGCTCCGGTGAGAAGGGCGTCGATCCTTCCGGGCCGACGCTGCCGTTTGGGTCCCTGCAGATCGACTACGGTCGGCCGTTCGATCGCATCCGCTACGCCGAGTTGTTTGAGCGGGCGCTGGGCTTTGCATTGACCGACGAGGCGCGCGTGCGCGCTGAGGCCGAGAAGCGCGGGATTGCAACCCACGACGACAAGGGTGTTCAAATCGAAGCGGTATTTGTGGCCAACGAGTTGTTCGAGGAGGTCGCCGAGCCAATGCTCGATCTGGCACGGCCGACATGGATCATGGACTATCCGGCAAGTCTGAGCCCGTTGACGCGGCCGAGCAGGTCCGATCCGACGGTCGCCGAGAGAGCGGACTTGTTCATCGCGGGCATGGAGATCGGCCCACACTACACGGAGCTGAATGATCCGGATGTGCAGGCAGCCAAGTTCCGCGAGCAGCTTTCCGGAATCGATGATGAAGAATCGACCTTCCGCTCCTTTGATGAGGATTTCATCCACGCGCTGAAGGTCGGCATGCCTCCGGCCGGGGGCATGGGCCTTGGCATCGATCGTCTCATGATGTTGCTTGCCGATCAGCCCACGATTCGTGATGTGATACTCTTTCCACTCATGCGACCTTGGCGCGCTGCAAGCGAGTCCTCAGGGCCGGAAAAATGAAAAACCGCCCGGTGTTCGAGCCGGGCGGTCGAGGTTGCTGAAAGATATGCGAATCAGCCGTCGCCGGTTCTCAAGCGCAGCTTGAGCTTGCTCTTTTCAGTTGCGTCTTCCATCCCGTAGGGCGTGATGTCCATGGCGGGGATCGGCGGGTTGTATGGGTCTTCGCGCGTCTCCTCGACAGCCCGCAGGAACGACTGCTTCTGTTCGAGCGTCCAGGGCTTCCAGATCTGTTTGATTTGGGCGATGCGGGCCTCACGCGTCGCTTCGTCATCCTCAGCAGAGCCCTTGATTGCGAGCAAGTCCGCTGCGCCGGCAACGCTCGACAGCCCGGCATGGTTGAGCACTTCCTCCATGCGCCAGGTTGATTCCATCAGCATGCCATCGAGTGCATTGATGGCTTCCTTGACGGACTCGCCCATGATGAACTTCATGAACTCCCCGAG
>RFGK01000256.1 GCA_003697045.1 Planctomycetota bacterium | reverse complement strand
TTGACAGACACGAAGTCGCCTCCGGATCAGTAAAGACTACGAACGGTCGAGGGCCTGCCATCGCTTTGCGAACGCAGCCACGGCGGCATGGAGCCTTGATTTGACGGTGCCGAGGGGGACTTGGAGGTCTTCTGCCATTTGGGCATAGGTGAGTCTCTGAAAGTATGCCAGAAGGAGAATCTCCCGCATGGTGGGGGAAAGCCCTTCGAGCGCCTGTTGAACTTTTCGGTCTCTCTCTTCGTCGTCCAAAGCCGCATCAGGCGGCGGAAAGTCAAGTTCCATGAGATCAACGATCGAGGGCTTGTCGCCGTCGCCTCCGACGGGGGCGGACACTTCCATCGACTGTTGTCTGCCTCTCTTACGCAGGTAGTCACGACCTTTGTTCGCTGCGATGGTGAACAACCAGGGTCGAAACTTCCGAGAACTGTCGAAAGTGTCGGCGGAGATGTGAATCTGGAGAAAGGCCTCCTGAAAGACATCTTCCGCGGCCGAGCGGTCACCGACCAGGCGGGTGAGGAACCGGAGCAGATCGTCGTGGTGGCGCTCGATGAGCGCACGGAGGGCTTCGGGCTCGCCGCGTCGGTACCGTTCAAAGAGCTTTTCGTCGCTGACGTTTTCAAACCCGGGCAGACCTTGCTCCTCTCATTGGGTGGTTTTGAGCGGTACGTTGCACAGGGGCGGCTGGATCGCCCACCCCCTGCATGCTATCGAAACAGGCGGAGGTCTATCGGGCCTGACGACTGTGGCGACCGATCAGCGTGGCGACGACGCGACGATAGCGGATGGAAGGGGTTGAGCCGAATCGTTCGATCGTCTCGGCACGCAAGGCGGGGCTGTGCTTTTCGAGGTAGGTGTCGAGCGTTGCATGTGAACCAAACAGATATCGTACTTCAAGGGTGCCACCGGGTGCGGCGTCAGAGGGTGGGTGCTGGATGAGGTCTGCCTGATCGGCCCCTGCATCGAGGACGCGTCCGATATGCTCAGAGTTGAGCCATTCTGCGAAGCGGTGGCACGTGAGCGGATCGTCAAAATCGGCCCAGATGGTGTAGGTTGCAGCGGACATACACGTGAGGATAGCGAAGAATCGGCAATCTGGTGGGGAGTGCGTCGTTGAAGGGATAGAGCAAGGGGGCCGATTTGGGCCAGGATCAGGGTCAGTACACAACCCCGCCGCCTGGGTTGGCCGCCCTTCTGGAGCGGGCGGCTGCGGGCGAGGATGACGCATGGTCGGAGCTGATCAACATGTACAGCCGGCGCGTGTTCGCGATGGCGCGATCGCGGCTGGGGTCTACCGATCTGGCAGAAGAGATTACGCAGTCGGTGTTTGTGACAGTCGCGAGAAAGGTCACCGGCGGGGAGTACGAGGAATCTGGGCGTTTCGAGGCGTGGCTGTTCCGGGTGGCGATGAACCGCATTCGCGACGAGATCCGCCGGCAGCGTCGCTCCACCGTCGAATCGAACGGGCACATCGGCGATTTGATCGCGCAGGATCCGGTCGAGCGTGTGGACGAGCGGTTCGGGGTGTTGCGGGCGGCTCTGGAGGAGCTGTCGGAACGGGATCGGGAGATCATCGAGTTGCGGCACCACGGGCAACTGAGCTTTCGGGAGATTGCCGATCTGACGGGAGAGCCGATGGGAACACTGCTTGCTCGACATCACAGAGCGCTTCGGAAACTCCGGGCGGTGCTTGAGTCGGACGCGAGCGAGAATGAGATGGAGCCTTTGCGATGAGCAGAGAAGAGGACGGCCGGGAGATTGGCGCAGGTGAGACTGAGCGGATGCTCGATGCGTTGGGCAATGCCGAGCGAGGTCTGCCCGATGCCGGGTTTGAGCAGCGTGTGATGGACGCGGTTTGCGAACAGGTTTTGGCACCGGCACCGATTCGGTTTGAGCGTGGTGGTGGAGCGTGGTGGCGTGACCCAATGCTGGTCGGAGCCGCGGCGTCGATTGCCATCGTGATCGGGGTCGTGGGCATGCTGTGGTTGTCTGGTCTTTCGGCCGGGCCGAGTGTGCATGGGGATGTGGTCATCACGGCTGCGGAGGAAGTGGAAGCATTCGTGGAGACGGTGGCGTGGCTTGAGGAAGGGCTGCCGGACTTTGCGCCGCTCGAGGAGCAGGCCGAGGCGATCGGCGAGGCGACCGAGACGCTTCTGGATGAGGCAGCGCAGGTCTTGCTGGAAGGCGAGGAGTCGATCTGATGCGTCGGCAAAGAGTTGTGCAAACGGTGCTCGTGCCGGTGTTTGCCCTGGGGGCGTGGGGGCTTGTCGGCGCGTGGCAGCCTGAACACGGGGCGAGCGATGCGGTGGATCAGCCGGTCGAGGTGCGTGCGCGTGTGGAGCGCCGGCTGGAGCGTGCGCGGGAGGTTGTGGCCCAGCTGGAAGAGGCGCTTCGCCGAATCGATGCGGGCGAGCGAGTGGATCTGTCGGATCTGGCGGTGGATTTCGGCGGATTTGAGCGTGCCGGGCCCGAGCGTGTGGCTGAGCGGCCTGGTTGGCGTGAAGGAGGCGGCGAAGAGCCGAGGGGTCGAGGACGAATCGGGCGTCCGGAACCGGCGCCGGTGATTGAACCCGAGCAGGTCAGGCGGTTTATCGAAAGCGACCTGCCCTGGCTGAAGGAGCGGCTTGATCGTGCGGAGCGTGAGAGGCCGGGGCTGCGTGACGAGATGATTGCACGGGTTGCGCCTCGCATTCACGAGATCATGGCGGCGCGTCAGGATGATCCGGAAATGGCGAGGCTGCTGCTTGCTCAGTTCAAACTCGGGGCCGACTGGGTGGATGCATCGCGGCGGATTCGTGTTGCCATGCACGAGGGGAAGATGACGCGCGAGCAAGCCGTTTCACACTTCGTGGAGTTGGCCGAGCGACAGTATGAGCTGCGTGAGCAGATCACACGTCACGAGATTGAGCGGCTGCGTGCGACGTTGGCGGAGAAGGAGGCCGAGCTTGATCGCGATGATGCACGCCGCGACGAGGTGATCCGGAACATGGCTGAGAATATGGTGCGGCGACTCTCGAGCTGGCGAGGCAGGGGCGAGGGGGGCCCCGGGTCGGACCGACGGCCGGAGCGTGATCGCCCGGAGCGGTCAGGAGACGACTGAACCGGGTTCGATTTCGCTCATGGGGGTGAGGAGGATGACACGGCGTTCGGCGTCGCCCTTGACGGCGTCGCTGGCAGCCAGGAGCATTCCGCGCGACTCTTCGCCTCGAATTTTGCGCGGGGCAAGATTGGCGACGATGATGATGAGGCGGCCGACGAGTTGTTCAGGCTCGTAATGGCCCTTGATGCCCGCACAGATCTGCCTGGGTGTGCCCGAGCCGTCGTCGAGCTGGAGTTTGAGCAGACGGTCGGCGTTGGGGTGCGGCTCGCAAGCCAGGACTTTGGCCACACGCAGGTCGATCTTGACGAAGTCGTCGTATGTGATCTCGGGCTTGAAGATGCTCTCGGGCGTGTCGGCGTTTGATGGCTGCGTGGCGTTCTCGGCTTCGCTCATGTCAACTCCTGTGGTGATGGGCCGAGATTGTAGGTGTCGCTGCCGGGCCGGGCCGAAGTGGATGATTCGGTCCGGGCGGTATTTCGTGCGGCTCAGGAATCGTCGGGGCGGGATTGCGCGTCTTGATCGGGAGACGCTGGTTCATCGGGGATCGCGACCCACTGGCCGCTGCGGTAGATCGGGCGCTGTGGGTCGACTCCGAAGCGCACGGGCAGGTCGTTGATGTCGGCATCGCGCAGCGGTGCTCCGAGATCCGCGGCGATCTGGGCGCCCCACGATCGAGGCGAGCTCTGGAGCACGTGCGCCTCAAAGCGGAGATGGCCGATGAGTTGCTCGCGTGAGAGGGAGGGGCCGGGGTTGCCGTTGCAGGTGTAGCAGAGTCTGCGTTCGATCCGCCCGGTGTGTCGCTTGGTGACGATGCGTTCGTTGTGGCATTCGGGGCACGGCCACTGCTCGGCCATGCGTTCAAGTTCTGGAAGGATGTTCTGGTTTGCCGTGCCGGTGATGAGGCTTGAGTAGGTGTCGATGATTGTCCGAATGTCCTGCCGTTTGAGGTTGTCTCGGACGAGGGTGCCCCAGCCGGCGCGGATCATCCCGAGGGTCGTTGCGGCCTCGTAAGCGAGCTCGTCGGTCAGAACGATCTCAGTTGATCGGCTCCAGTCGCGCGATCCATAGCGGGCATCGAGCGAGCCGGCGATGGCTCGGAGAGCACGTCGATCAGCCTCTGCTCTTGTGATGTCGCTCAACGCGATGCAGGCGCTGGCGGCCATGGATCGCAAGGCCGGGTCCTCGGCGCCAAGCACAACTGCAAGGACATAGAGATGTTGGGCGAGGCCGACTTGCTCTTCGGTGCGTGCTTCGGCGGCAACCTCTTCGCCGAGCAGGTAATAACGTTCGGGATCGCTCGGGTGGAGTGATTCAAGTCGATCGTCAAGTGCGGCCGACCAGTCGGGCTCGCGCGGGAGCGGCTGGTCCTGCCCGAGCGTCGGGCCGTGGCTCAGCAGCAGGCACACCACGATCGTGCAAAGGTGGATGGTCATCAGCCCTCCTCCCGCAGCAGCTCGCTACCGAGCCGGATTTGCCACAACTCGAGCATGGCCCGCTCGCCCAGGGCGACCTGTTGGAAGACGTGAACGGCTGCCTGGAGGTCGCGTTCGAGCCGGTCGAGCACATCATGGATGGATGCGACCGCGTCCGGGCGTTCTGCGGCGATGACATAGGCCATCGTTTCGGCCAGGGCACGCTGTTCAACAACGAAGTGTTGCACAAGCCCTCGTGCAAGCGCCTTGCGGGCCGTGTAATGGCGCTGGATTTCAGCAGGGTTCAAGTCAAAGGCGGGAGTTGGCACGGAGCGTTCTCCGATACGATCCCAGCGTGTGCGCAGCAGACCGGCCGATCGGGCGGCCGGGGGCGTCGCGGCGTCTGGCGAGGTCGGGATGACGCGATTGGTGATCGCCCGCTCGTAGTACGCATCGTCGAACAGTGAAGCGAGCAGGTCGATGTCGGCAGCCGTGCTCTCGGCAGCGAGAAGTTCGAGCAGGCGGTCGACCAGGGCCCGACGAACGGCAATGCGCCAGCGTGGGCTGTTTCGATCAGGAAGAGGGGTCATGGTGACACTGACAATCAGGTCGGCCAGGTCTGGAACAGGGGGAATGCGATGGGCCTCTTCGAGCAGTGCATTGACGACGGCCGGGGATGAACCGAAGGCTTCGACGGTTTCGCGGGCGCGTTTTCGCACGCCTCGGCCGCTCCCCCGGATGGCTTCGCTGACCAGAACCTCGGCATCGATGGGCCCCAGTCTTCTCCTGGACCCGGACCATAGTTCATCGAGCAGTTCGAGGCGTTGTGCAATGTTTGCGTTTTGCAGCAGGTATCGCTCGGCCCAGTTCCCGTCGGACGGGGCATGAAGATCCGCGTCGGGCGTCGATCGGGCGGCGAGGGAATCTGAGAGGACGGCATGATCGAGCAAGCGCGTTGCCGAGGCGCTGTCGCCTTGCCATCGGGCGGCGGCTGCGGCATTGAGCCGTGCATACCCGATCGCGGTGCGCAGCCACTGTTCGGCGTCGGCATCGGCACGCAGCCCATCGGCCAACTCGGTGCTGACCCGGTCGAGCTTGTCAAGCACTTCAAGGTCGGAGCCGGGTTCGTCGAGGTTCCAGGCGGTGATGTATCGATCACGGATTTCTCGTCGGTCAAGATCGTTGGCAGTGGCGGCGAGAACCATCGTGGGATCGACATGGTCTGCGTCGGCGTGGGCAACCAGGGCACGGGTCGCAGCGCTGAGTGCAGGCGTGCTGACATCCCGATTGTCAAACTGGCGCACGAACCACTCTCTTATTTCAAGTGATTGGCGCCACGGCATGGCTGCGATGACCGCATCAATGGCTTCAAAAGTCTCTGATCGTCGCTCCGGGCCGACCGGGCTCATCAGCACAAGTTCGGCGCCGCGCGCGAGCAACATCGACCGTCGCGCAACATCACTCTCCGTAAGGATCACCACGCAGCGTGCCCAG
>RFGK01000255.1 GCA_003697045.1 Planctomycetota bacterium | reverse complement strand
TGAGGTAGGGGGAGACGGATGCGAGGTCGGCTTCGAGGTCGGGGGTGTAGGGCATGGTCCAGGAGTTGCCGACTTCGACGCGTGCGATTTTGGCTCGTTTTTCGCGGTTGTACCACATGCGTCCGCCGCGGATGTAGGCGTGCATGCGTTGACGGCGCATGCGTTGGGCGCGTTTGAGGCTTCGGTTGATATCGGGGTCGCGTCGCATGAGGCGTGCGATGGTGGAGCGGGGGCCTTTGGCGCGTGGCGTCTGGCTGATGGTGCACTTGAGGGTCTGTCCGGGCTTGAAAGACATTGGGTCGATCCTCTTGAGTGTGTTGGTTTCGGAGCGGGCGGCGCCTCCCAGTTGGCGGACCGGTTCCGAGCCGAAAGTGTAGCCACGGGGACTGTGGGGTCCAGTGCGGTCGGGCTGGGGGAGCGCTAGACTGCCCGCATGAGTGAACAAGGACAGACGAGCGGGAATCCGGGGGAGCAGGCGCCGCCTTACGATGCGTCGCTTCCTCATCATCTTCACGCCAAGTTACGGCGAGTGCGGGGTTTTCCGATCCCTGCGCAGACTCCGGACGGCAAGCAGCAGATGTTGCTTGGTTTGGCCGATGCGCAGCAGATATCGGAGCGGATGGTTGCGACGGTTCCGGCGGCGCAGCAGATTTTGCCGCTGCTGGACGGGCAGCACACACCCGAGGAGATTGCCGCGAAGATTGGCAAGGGGCTGAGCAGTGAGTTTGTGGAGAACCTGATTGCGCAGCTTGATCATGCGGGGCTGCTGCATGGTCCCGTCTTTGATGCCATGCTCGCCAAAATGAGGGAGGATTTTGACTCTCTTGACCATTTGCCGCCTGGATCGACGGCGCAGGTGGCGGAAGCATTGGCGGCGCAGTCGCTGGGGCAGGATGCGGACGAGAAGGCGCGGCTCGAAGCGGCTCCGGACAAGCTTCGTGAGGCGATGGACCAGTGGATCGACCAGGCATTGGCCAAGGCGGAGAACCCGAGCTTTGATCGGCTTCCGCGGGCGATTGTGGCACCTCACATTGACTATCCGCGTGGGTGGATCAACTACGGGGCGATCTGGGGTCGGCTTCGGGTGTGTGACCGTCCGGACCGGGTTGTGATTCTGGGGACGAATCACTTCGGTCAGGCGACGGGCGTGGCGGGGTGTGACAAGGGGTATGAGACGCCGTTGGGTTTGTGTCCGCTGGACCGCGCGTTGGTCGATGTGCTGTGCGCGAAGCTGGGCGAAGAGGACAGCGCCAAGCTGTTTGAGCATCGGTTTGACCATGAGCGTGAGCACTCGATTGAGTTGCAGATTCCGTGGGTTCAGCACTGTCTGGGCAAGGACGATGCGGGCAACTACTGCCCGGTGTTCGGCGTGCTGGTGCACGATCCGGCGATCAACAACGGGGAGTCGTATGACGGTCGGGGTTTGGGGCTGGAGCCGTTTGTAGCTGCGATGAAGCAGGCGCTTGCCGAGCTTGGTGGGCGGACGCTGGTGGTCAGTTCGGCGGATTTGAGTCACGTTGGTCCGGCGTTTGGGGACCAGCGCAAGCTGGCGGGTGATGATGAGGAGGCGGTTGCGTTTCGGAACAAGGTGGCAGCTCACGATCGGGAGATGTTGAAGTACGTCACGGAGAATCGCCCGGGTGATCTGGTCTCGTCGATGGCGTGGCAGCAGAACCCGACGCGTTGGTGTTCGACGGGAAGCCTGGTGGCGACGCTGCAGATTGTTGAGCCGACGAAGGTGGAGCTGCTCAGCTATGCGGCGGCGATGGACCAGCAGGGCGCGAGCATGGTCAGCCAGGCGGCGTTGGCGATGGAGTGAACTTGTCCTGGATCTGGCAGGGGCTTGGGGTTTGTGCGGGGGCGTTGATCGTCGGCGCGGGTTTTTATGTGATGCGTTTTGGCCGGACGCGGGGTCGTGCGGATCATCGTGCTGCGGGTGAGGCAGGTGGGGCTGAGGAGCCTGGGGTGCTGTGGGGGGCGAGCGTCACGACGCGGCTGGTGGCGGGGTTGAGCTTGGCCGTTGCGGGGTATCACCTGGTTTCGTATGCGCTTCCTGCGGGGTGGTTGTACCTTCGGGTGCCGTCTGATCGGCTTTGGATTCTGGGGGTCGTTCTGGCGGTTTCGGTGTGTGGATCGCTGGTCCTCGATCGTGTTGAGCGGCGGGGGTAGGCGTGTCACGCGGGTGTCACGAGGGGGAGCTGGAGAGGAAACAGGTCGAAGACGTTCTCGTATGCTTTGCTCGGTGAAGCGTGCGGCTGCGTGACGGCG
The DNA here is from genome assembly GCA_003697045.1 of Planctomycetota bacterium. Classification (GTDB taxonomy): domain Bacteria; phylum Planctomycetota; class Phycisphaerae; order Phycisphaerales; family UBA1924; genus J022. The sequence goes on along the minus strand of RFGK01000255.1, from coordinate 1,562 downwards.
GGCAAGAGAGTCGGTAGGATCGCCCGCCCGGGGTGGAGTCGGGCGAAGAAGAAATGAGGTCGGCGTTGCCAGAGCCGGCGAGCTGAATGGGGTAGATGATGGCATCTTCGAACGCGAGTTGGGGCATCGAGATTGGTGCTGGAGGCGTGCACGGGCTCAAGCTTGTGAGCGACGGCGATCAGGCGCGTGTGGTTGATTTTTTGTCGTTTGATCATCCGAAGGTGCTTTCGACGCCGGAGCTTGATCAGGACGATGCGATGCGAGTTGCGGTGGGGATGCTTGCATCGCGGTTTGACTTGTCGAATGCGACGATAGCGATTTCGGTGCCGGGGCATCAGAGCTTTGCGCGTTTTGCGAAGTTGCCGCCGGTGGAGCCGAAGAAGGTTCCGGACATTGTGAAGTTTGAGGCGGTGCAGCAGATTCCGTTTCCGTTGGAGGATGTGGAGTGGGACTATCAGACGTTTGTGAGCCCGGATTCGCCGGAGATTGAAGTCGGGATATTTGCGATCACACGTCAGCGGATCATGGAGCGGTTGACGCTGCTGGAGGACGTGGGCATTACGCCGGATGTTGCGACGCTCAGTCCGATCGCGGTGTACAACGCTTTTGCGCACGATCTTGGGTTTACGGAGAAGACGGTCGGGACGATTCTGCTGGACATCGGGACGACGGCGTCGGATCTTGTGATAGCGCACGCGGGGCGTGTGTGGGTTCGGACGTTTCCGATCGGGGGGCATCAGTTCACGGAGGCGTTGGTGGAGACGTTCAAGCTTCCGTATTCGAAGGCGGAGAAGCTGAAGCGTGAGGCGGAGCAGAGCAAGCATGCGCGCCATGTATTCCAGGCGATGCGTCCGGTGTTTACGGATCTGGTGCAGGAGGTGCAGCGTTCGATCGGGTATTACCAGTCGCTGCATCCGAACTCGGACTTGAAGCGTCTGATCGGGGTGGGTTCGACGTTCAAGTTGCCGGGGCTTCGCAAGTATCTCAAGCAGCAGTTGCAGATGGATGTGTATCGGCTGGAGCAGTTCAAGCAGATCAGCCTGGAGGGGCCTCGGGCCGGGGAGTTTCAGGCGGCGACGCTGAATCTTGCGACGGCATACGGGCTTGCGCTTCAGGGGCTGGGGATGGCGACGCTCGAGGCGAATCTGATGCCTGTGAAGCTTGTGCGTGAGGCGATGTGGAAGCGCAAGGTGGCGTGGTTTGGTGCAGCGGCGGCGGTGGCGGCGGTGGCGAGCGCGTCGATGTTCATTCGTCCGATGCTGCAGAATGCGGCGGTGACGAAGGCGGGCACGCCGGCGCAGTTTCAGTCGGCGATCAATGACGCCAACGCGGCGAAGGGATATGCGCAGAACATCGGTGCGTTGGGTGACGGCGGAGACATGCTTGAAGCCGAGCAGATGATTGAGATGCTCGATGCCAAGGAGATCTACGGGCACATTGTGCGTGACATTGGCGAGATGCTGGCGCAGGCGAACGCGGCGTGGGAATCGAGCAGCGCTGAGAATCCTGCGTTTACGGTGAACTTTGTGTCAACGGAGTATCGCCCGGGCAAGACGTCGGAG
>RFGK01000254.1 GCA_003697045.1 Planctomycetota bacterium | reverse complement strand
GAGCGCGGTTTGACGATGTCATGAGCGGTGCGCCTGCGTGGAACGCTGACGCCTCCGCCTCGGAAAACCTCGTGCATCGTGCGCTCTACTTTGAGGCGGCAACGTTCTTGCACGGATTGCTCGTGACCGATGACCATGTCTCGATGGCGCACAGTCTGGAGACGCGCGTGCCGTTTCTTGATAATGCGCTTGCCGAACTGGCCTGGCGTCTCCCCCCACGGGTGAAGATGAGCATGGACGGCTTGCGCGGGGCCGTCGATTCCTCGTTCATCGATTCGGCCGACGGCAAGCTCGTGCTGCGGCGCGCGATGGAACGCTATCTGCCGGCAGAGTTCGTCTATAACCGCAAGCAGGGATTCAGCCCGCCCGATGAGAACTGGTATCGCGGTCCGTCCATGGACTACATCAAGTCGATTCTTCTTGATGCACAGACGCTCTCGCGCCCGTGGTTTGACGCCCGGTTCATGCAGGCCAAGCTGCAGGAGCACTTCGAGGGACACAAAAACCACCGCCTGCTCATCTGGTCGCTGCTCAGTCTCGAGTGGATTCAGCGTCACTACACCGACCAGCATGTCTGCGAGGGCGATGCGCTGCGTGAGTCAATCCGGCCCCGCATACGGGCTCGCGGGCTGCGCGAGGTGGTGACATGAACGAATCATCAGCACATGATGATTCACAGCCTTCATCGCGCCAGCGCATGTGGCGGGCGATTCGAATGTTCGCCCGCCTGCTCGCCATGGCCTTTCGCCAGCGCAAGCTGGACCTGACCGGCGTTGTGGTGTTCGGGTTCATCGGAGCGGCAGCCCAACTGGCAGCGATCGCGGCCTTGCTGGGGTTTCTTCGCCTGCTTGCCAGTTCGGATCAGACCGAGCCGGTTCGGTGGCACAGGCTCGAGCTGGAACCCAACCTGATGAGTCTTGGGATTATCTCGCTGCTGCTGGGGCTGTTGATGATCGCCGCGACCCTGGCCAGTTACCTCTCTGCGCGACGGGCCAGGGCCATCGGGCGGGCCTGCGAGCAGGCAGCAGCGCCGCGCCTGTTCGGTCGTCTGGGCAGCCTGTCACGATTGCCGGACGGGTTCGGCCAGTCAGTTCCAAAGTCGATCGCTGTGCGTTCCTGTCGTCTCATGGGACTTGCGGTCGAGCACGTGGCGAAGATGGTTCACCCTTCGCTCCAGCTTGTCGTCCTGGGGACAGGCCTGTTTTACATCGACGCGTACACCACGCTGTTGCTCGTGCCGATTCTGATTGTGCCGGCTGTTGTGTTGCTGCGGTTTCATCGCTCCGTGCGGGAGTCGGCACGCTCGTACTACGACCATGCGGCGCGCAGCTATGGGATGCTCGTAGCCCGCTCGTTGGGGAATATCGAGTCACATCGATTCCAGACGAGCTACTCGACGCAGGCAGTTCAGGCAGCATTCAAGAACTCGACCGAGCAGGTGCGGTTCCTTGATTCCTACGACGAGGTCGTACTGGCGGCCGATCGATCCATTCTGATTACTTCTCTATTTCGTCCGCTTGTCTTGGTGTACGTTTTGCTTCTGCTTGGGATGAGTGTGACGGCAGGTCGTGCCAGCTGGCCGGAGGTCATCGCCTATATCGTGCTCCTGATTCAGGTGGTCGGGCGCGCCGAGGGAATCATCACCCATCTTTCGATTCTCAATCGCGAGTACACGCAGATTCAGCCCTACATGAGCTTGATCGAGTTTGCGGAAACTCAGCACCCTGACTCTGACGAGGCTGCAGCCAGCGAGCCTGTACGCTTTGCCGTCGGAGATTCAACCGTCGAAGTGGCGCCGGGCGCGCCGGCACTCGTCTATACCGGGCGTCAGGTCAGCCGATTCTCACTGCCCAGCCTGCTCGATCAGCTCGGGTCTGCGATGCCCTCGGGGCTGGGCGCGTTGCGGGCGTGTGAGTATGTCGGCACACGCTATCGCCCGGCCGGCGGGACGTGCGCACAGCTTGCCATCGGAACGCCCGAGCCTGCGCAAGCCGAACTCGATCGCCTGCATGATCTCGCTCGGCGTCTTGGCGTGAGCGAGGATACCGACTGGATGGATCACGTCGTGCTCGATCATCGCTCGTGGGAGTCGCTTGATGATCCCACGCGAACCCTGCTGCAGATCGGCCCTGCGCTTTTTTCCCATGCTCCAAGCCTGCTTGTAGAACTCGCAGTGATCAATCGGCTTGCGAACGAGGCGGCTGCAAGTCTGCTCGACGAGTTGTCCGACCGGGTTGTCTGCATTCTTGCCCACGATGAGCGGAGCTGGTGCGTGCACGCATCGTCGGTGGTGGTGGTGCGCGATGAGCGTGTCGTGTGGTGTGGACCGGCCGCTGACTGGCGGAACCATCCCATGCGCGCTCAGGCGACCTCGTCTTCCGGCATGGCCGATGCCGTGGGTGCCGATTCGGACCAGGCGCTGGACGACCTGGAGCTTGAGATGTCCGAAGCCTCGCTGCTGTAGCCAATTCCAACAGGCATATGCGCTATCTTGGCATCGATCTGGGAGACATGCGAACGGGCATTGCGCTCGGTGATGCCATCACCGGCATCGCATCGCCGGTGGAGACAATTCGTATTCCGATCGATCGCAACGGCGGCGAAGACCTGCTCGACGCGCTGGTCCAATGTATCAACGCCCAACTCGGGCCGCCCACTTCTGGTGGGGAGATTGTCATCGGGCTACCTCTCAACATGGACGGCTCGGAAGGGCCCAGGGCGGCGTATGTTCGTCTCTTTGCCGAGCGGCTGGAGAAGCGGGCACAGCGGAAAGTCCATCTGCACGACGAACGGCTCAGTTCGGTCGATGCCGACCAGCGCATGGCCCGGTCCGGGCTGACGCATGGGCAGAAGAAGCGCCGTCGCGATGCTCTGGCAGCAGCAGCGATCCTTCGCAGTTTCCTGGCAGGTTTGGACGAATAACCTGTCAGTGCATGACGTTTTGACGACGGTTCATCTCGGGATGGACCCTGGAAGGGAGCCGCATGATTGCCCTGCTCACATTGTTGATGGCGTTGATCGGGGGATGGCTGTCCCAGCCAGCGCCTCACATCCCGGTTCAGCCGGAAGAATCGGTGGAAGTTTCGGAAGATCAGCCGCGGACTTTTGCATCGGCTGCTGAGCTGCTCGATGCGCTCGAGCAGGCAGATGCGAACATCCGCACCTTCAGTTCGAAGATTCGCTACACCAGGCTGTTTGCCATCGAGGGCGATTTGCAAACACGCCTGGGAGATTTTTACTTTCGCACGGATCCGCCCGTTTCAGCCGATGGGACAGGGCAGCCGCGTCAGCGTCGGCGTTGGGTGGCAGTCGAGTTTCACGAGTTCATCGTCGGCAATCGGCGTGACAGGCAGGAACGGCTGTGGGTCTTTGACGGCCAGTGGCTGGTGGAAAAGGACGCCGGCGAGCGGCAGTTTGTCAAGCGACGCATGGCGCGCCCGGGCGAGGTGTTTGACCCGCTGCGCGTGGGGGAGGGTCCGTTCTTTGTGCCCGTGGGGCAGAAGCGTGAAGATATGGAGCTGTACTTCACCGCCTCGCTGCGTGAGCCGAGCGAAGGTTTGAGCGATGAGTTCGATCCGGCGAGGGATGCACTGCTCAGGCAGCTTGCGTCAAAGCTCGAATCGTGCATTCAGCTCGAGCTGGTGCCAAAGCCGAACATGGAGCAGGTCGAGGACTTTGAGTTGATCCGCATCTGGTACGACCCACAGACGCTCCTCCCGCGGGCGTCGATGGCGATCGACCCGCTCGGCGACATCGATATTTTCGAGCTGTTTGCGATTGATGTGAACGAACAGAAGCGTGCATTGCCTGAGGGCGTGTTCAGTGTGGCCCCGCCGGCTCCTGACGAGGGCTATCACGTGGAAATCATCGACGAGACGCAGGGATGAGGCTGCTTTGGGTCATCATCGGCGTGTGTCTGGCCGGCGCGAAGGGGCTGGCGCAGATCGAAGTTCCGCTTTCGCCGGCCGTGGAACAGCGCATCGCAGCGGCGTATCTGAGTGACGACGAACGACGCGAGCTTCGCGTCTATCACGGGCTGTGGGAGCAAGACGATCTGGATTCACCAGCCCGTCGCGCCGCGGCAGCCCTGAGTGTGGGCGCCATCGGGCACGCATGGCTTTCCGATCCGCAAGCGCCCCTTCTCGATCGGGCCGAGGCAATGCTGCAACGTGGCGAGCTGGTCGAATGCCTCGACCTGCTGGCAGGGGAAGGTTCGATCAGGGCGATGCGCTTGCGCGCCGAGGCATTGGCAGGTCTGGGTCGATACGAACAGGCCGATGCGGCACTCGATCCCCTTGTCGAGAAGATGTTTCGTGACACACTCGAAGCATCGGAGATCGTGGACGGCGTGCGGGGGCTGTTGCTGCGGATGCAGATCCGCGGGCCGGCACGCGGCGACGGCACCGACTACCGACAAGTGCTCAGCCTGCTCAACAAGGCGCGTGATGAACTTGATCGACTCGCCTGGCCGGTGCGACTGGCCGAGGCAGAGTTGTTGTATTCGCGTCACAACAGCGGCGAAGCGGCCGACGCGGCACTCGAAGCTCTGTCACTCAATCCTCGATGCGTCCGGGCATGGGCGTTGCTCGGGCGCATTCGGGTGGATCAGTTTAATTTCGACGGGGCCGAGCAGGTGGCAAGGCAGATTGATTCGATCGCCTCGCCGATGGGTGTGGTCTCGCCGGAGGCCGAGCTGATCCGCGTGCGCAGCCTTCTGCGACAGCGAGAAGCCGAAATGGCCGACGCGCCGGTGGAGCGCTTGCTCGGAGCGTATCCGCTTCACCGGGAGGGTTTGGCGCTCCGTGCTGCTGTGGCGGCTGGGAAGTATGAGTTTGATCGCGCTGCCGAACTGCTTGCCCTCTTTGATGAACTCAGCCCCGGCAACCCACTCGGCTGGTATGAAGTGGGGCGTGTGGAAGCGGAGACACGCCAGTACGAAGCGGCCGCGGCATCGCTCGCTGAGGCGAACCGACGACTTCCGAACTGGTCCGCGCCACTGATCGAGCGTGGATTGCTGGAAATGCAGACCGGGCGCGATGATGAAGCGCTTTCTGCGCTTCGACGGGCTGTTCAGCTCGATCCTTTCAACGCCCGGGCGGCAAACTCGCTGCGATTGATCGAGCAGTTGGCCGGGTATGCCCGCGTGGAGAGCGAGCATTTCATCGTGCGCTATCGACCCGGAGTTGATGAGGTCTTGGCACGCGAGATGCCCGCGGTGCTTGAGCAGATCCATGCCCGCGTGTGCGGAAATCAGGCCGGGGGGATGGACCACGAGCCGCCGGGCAAGACCGTCATCGAGCTGATGCCAAATCACGAGTGGTTTGCGGTGCGCATCACAGGCATGCCGAGCATTCACACGATGGCTGCCTCAACCGGTCCGGTGATTGCCATGGAAAGTCCGCGCGAGGGGCCGGGCTCACAGATCGGTCCCTACGACTGGGCCCGAGTGCTCCAGCACGAATACACGCACACCGTCTCTCTTTCGCGCACACACAACCGCATCGCTCACTGGATGACCGAGGCGGCTGCGGTCTATCTGGAAGATGCTCCCCGTGATACCGCAACATGGAAGTTGCTCGCCGATGCATTCAGAAACGATGCCTTGTTCGATATGGACGAGATCAACTTCGCGTTCGTCCGGCCGAAAAAGCCCACCGATCGCGCCCAGGCGTATGCGCAGGGGCACTGGATGTACGAGTTCATCATCGAGCGATGGGGACCCGGTGCGCCGCTGGAGTTGATGGATCGGGCTGCGGAGGGCATGGAGCCCAACGAAGCGTTCAAGGTGGTGCTGGGGGTTGATCACGAGGCCTTTCTGGCCGCGTTCAAGCAGTGGGCGAGGGGACAGCTCGAACAGGCCGGGCTGCTTCTGGATGAGCAAGTCCCAACCCTCAGCGAGCTGCTGGAGCCGTGGCTGGCAAAGTGGGTCGCAGAGGGTGTTGAACCGACCCCGGAGCGTCGGCTGGAAGCGCTACACGCCGTCCTTGCAGATGTGCCGAACCATCCTGACGTTGTCGAGGCGGTGATTCTCGCCGAGACCGCCCGGACCGGAGGCGAGCCGACCGCCGAGCTGCTCGAGCTGCTCGAGCGCTACGCACGCCTGCGCCCCGTGGATGAGCTTGCCCATCGTCTTCTCGCAAGGTGGTACCTGACCCGCGACGACCCGGATGAACAGCTCAAGGCCATCCCGCATCTCGAGTATCTGGACGTGCGCCAAACACAGGGCGCTTCCTTTGCAGCCGAGCTTTCGCGTCTGTATGTGCGCGCGGGAGACCTGGAGCGTGCGTGGCTCAAGGCCGAGCGAGCGACGATGGTCGCCCCTTTCGATGCCAATTTGCGCGAACATGCAGCGAGGATTGCACTTGTGCGCAAGGACCTTCAGGCTGCGGAGCGCCACATCGAGGCGTTGACAATCATCGAGCCTGACCGCGAGCAGCACATGCGTCGGCTCGAGGCGGTGCGTGCGATGCGAGCGGGCAGGTCAAGCGGCTGAGAGGTTGTCCGCATGATCGCGCTGCCTTGCCGAACGAGGGGGCTTCGACCCGTCGGTTTCAATGACGGCAGGCTTGTCGTTGGGCTCCCACCCGGACCATTCGAGGAATCGCTGGCGGATAGTCTCGGTGATTTGCTGAGGCGTGCCGGACAGGTCGCGCATGATCGGCCCGAAACGTATGATCGAGTGGCTCGCCCGCCAGAGGCTTGCCCATGCCGGATCGACTTGGGGCGTGCCTTCGACGAGCACCGGCAGCACCGCAGCAGAACTGCGGCGGACAAGGGTGCCCAGTCCGGCGTAGAAGGGAAGAAGTTGGCGCACTGGACGTTCAATACCCCCTTCGGGGAAGATCCCGATCACGCCGCCGTTTCTGAGGTGGTTGAGTGCCTCGCGCAACCCCAGGGCCTCGCTGCCGGGCTTTCCCACGAAAATGACGCCTTGCCATTTCCAGAACCACTCAAGCGCTGGGGCGCGCATGTCTTCTGCCATCACCCACCGAACGGGAAAGGGCAGCGCCGACTGGATCAGGATGGGATCGACGCCCGCGGTGTGGTTTGCGACAACAATGAGAGGCCCCGGGCTCGATGTGTTCGGGATATGATCAGATCCGTGGACGCGAAGGTTGTGAACGATCTTGACGTATGCCTGCCCCAGGCGGTAGAGCACTCCACCCTCGAAGGTGCCCAGCGGGTTGTCGAGAATCCAGCGCGCAAAAAAACCCGCCAGAACGAGGGATGCCAAGATCAGGATGGACAGGATCCACAGCGTCAATGCGGGTGCATGTTAGCGTCTGCAAATGCTCCGGGCGAGGATTCGCAAAGTCTGTTCTTTGCAGGGATTTGGAGACGTGTGGTGTGAGTGACCTCTGGACCCAGTCGCGTCAGCGTGCCCGGCAGAGCGTGGAGCCTCTGGCGTTGCGCATGCGCCCGCGGACGCTCGATGAGCTGGTCGGGCAGGACCAGATCGTGGGGGAGGGAAAGCTCCTGCGTCGGATGATCGAGGCCGATGCGATCACCTCGCTGATCCTGCATGGTCCGGCAGGAACCGGCAAGACGACGCTGGCCGAGGTGATTGCCGGTGCCACGCGGCGCAGATTCGTGCGGGAAAACGCTGCGTCCGTGGGCGTCAAGCGTGTGCGCGAGATCATCGACGAAGCGACGGGCCTGCTCGAGTCCAGCCGCGTGCGCACAATCCTGTTCCTCGACGAGATTCACCGCTTTACCAAGAGCCAGCAGGATGTGCTGCTCGGCGATGTCGAGCGCGGGCTCATCACGCTCATCGGGGCGACGACGGAAAACCCGTTGTTTTCGGTGAACAGCGCGTTGATCAGCCGGAGCACGCTCTTTCGGCTCGAACCCCTGAGCGAAAAGGACATCGTGACGATTCTCCGTCGCGCGATCCAGGACCCCGAGCGGGGATACGGGCGACTCGACGTGCGCATCGACGAGCAAGCGCTACGCGTCTGGGCGATCAAGAGCGAGGGGGACGCACGGCGTGCGCTGTCGGCGCTGGAAGTGGCGGTCGAGTCGGTCCGAAGGACAAGAGGCAGACAATCAAGGAAACGGGCGGATGCTCAGGGGGCGCGCCGGAACGAGGGGGTTGAGCCTTGCGTCATTGAAATCAATGCCCAGCTGGCCGAAGAGTCGATCCAGCAGAAGATCGCAGCCTACGGAGACGACGGGCACTATGACGCAGCGAGCGCGATGATCAAGTGCATCCGGGGCTCAGACCCCGATGCTGCGGTCTACTGGATTGCCCGAATGCTGGAAGCGGGCGAAGATCCGCGCTTTGTCGCACGAAGACTGGCCATCCTGGCAAGCGAGGACGTGGGCAACGCCGACCCGCGCGCGGTGGTGATCGCCCAGGCGTGCTGGGACCTGGTCGAACGCATCGGCATGCCCGAGGCGCGGATCACCCTGGGCCAATGTGCGACCTACCTTGCCTGTGCGCCCAAGAGCAACGCAGCCTACGTTGCGATCGAGTCGGCGATTGAAGATGTGCGCGAGGGACGGGTGCTTCCGGTGCCGATGTATTTGCGTGATCCCAACTCCTCGCCCATCGCCGACGCAAGCGGCAAGGGCGTGCACTTGCGCGATCGGAAGGGAGAAAAATACGAGTATTCGCACAACGTCGACCAGGGCGTGAGCGGGCAGGACTATCTGGGCGTGGACAAGCGGTACTACCAGCCCGGCGAGCAGGGGGCCGAGCGCATTCTGCGTGAGCGGCTCGAGCAGATTCGAAGGTTGCAGACGCAGCGTCGAAAGGGCAAACGGTGAGTCAGGAGGCGTCCAAAGCCGAACTTCGCGCCCGGTTCCGGCGGCGTGCGGCACACCCGGATGACGCGCGCGCATCGGAGGCGATCGTCGATCGTCTGGCGCGATTGGAAGAATGCGGCGGATCGGGCGCGGTCATGCTGTACCTGGCGACGGCGGGCGAACCGAATCTGGACGCACTTATCCCACGTCTGAGGGATGCGGGTGTGCGGGTGTGTGGGCCTCGTGTGGAGTGGGATCGCGGAACGATGGAGCCGGCAGAGATCGTGAGGCTCGATGAGCTGGTCTGTCGGCAACACGGGGTGCGCGAGCCTGCAGCCGAATCGCCAGTCGTGCCGATCGAAGATCTACGCGTGGTCGTGGTGCCGGGCGTGGTTTTTGATGAACGTGGTTCGCGGCTCGGGCGCGGCGGGGGTTTCTATGATCGGTTCCTGGCCAGGCTGGATCGAGCAACGATGCGGGTCGGGGCGGCGTTTGAGCGGCAGGTGGTCGAGCATGTGCCGACAGATCCGTGGGATCAGCGTCTCGACGTGCTTGTGACGGAAAGCGCCGTGCGCCGGTTTGAGCGGGATGAGGGATAGCGGGAAGGAGAACCATGGCTCTGCCATCGCAATCAGGACGATCGATGACAAGGACAGGCAGGAGTTTTTCCTCGCGCCGACGCCGTCGCCGGCCGGGCGGCATCGGCGTGATCGTCGGCGGGCTGGCAGCGCTTGCGGTTGTCGTCTACGGGCTGTTGTGGGTGTTCGGCGTCGTGGGCAAGTCGGATGAGTCGCCGGCGAGCGGACCGGAAGTGGCGCTGACAGATCGGGAGCAGGACGAGTTGCGCCCAATCGGTGATCCGATCGGCTTGACGCGCCCGAGCAGGCCAGCAGCAACCAAACCCACCGTGCGCACCGCGGATGAGCCCGCCGGGTCAGGCGAGGATACTCAGCTTTCCCGGGAGCCGGAGATGCGCGCTCGGCGCAATGTGCTCCGCGAGGGGCTGGAGCAGTCGTTGAACGGGTCAGGAAGCGGCGGGGCCGCAGGCGGCGCCGAGGCGGGCGAAGTGCTCGCGACCGACGGCGGCGGTGTTGCGGCGGACAAGAGCGCTCCTCTGGAACCGGCCCAGCCGATTGATCCGATGAGCGAGATCGAGCAGATGATCGCCAAGGGCCAGACGCTCAGGGCGCGCGCTGCGCTCAACGAGATTCTGCACGATCCCAGCATCCGCGATGAGCAAGCCGAAGAGGTGCGCGTGCGCCTCGCGGCGTTGAACGAGGACCTGGTGTTCAGCCCGCGCGTCACAGCGGGCGATCCGATCTGCGAGTTGTACGAGGTGCAGCCGGGCGATCGGCTCTCAAAGATCGCGCAGCGGCGTGAGCTTGCAACACACTGGAAGCTCATCCAGCGCGTCAACAAGTTGAGCGATCCGAACAAGATCAGGGTCGGGCAAAAGCTCAAGCTGGTGCGCGGGCCGTTTCATGCCGTCGTGGACAAGAGCGCATTTCGGCTGGACATCTATCACGGGCAGCCGAATGCGCCCGAAAGTTGGCTCTACATTCGCTCATTCAGCGTGGGGCTCGGCAAGGACGACGGCACGCCCATGGGCACGTTCATCGTGGCGCGCGATTCGAAGGTAGAAAACCCGGCGTGGGTGAATCCGCACAACACCGCCGAGCAGTATGCAGCCAGCGATCCGGCGAACCCGATCGGGGAATACTGGATCGGACTTGAAGGCAAGGGCGATGCGTCGGCGTACACGGGCTACGGCATCCACGGCACCATCGAGCCGGACAGCATCGGCGAGCAACGCTCATTGGGATGCGTGCGGCTGTTGCCTGACGACGTGGCGCTTGTGTACGAGTTGCTCGAAGAAGGCATCAGCGTGGTGAAGATCGTGCCGTGAGCGCGAAAAATGTCGGGCGGCATTGATGAGCAAGAGTTTGCCGGGGCAGATTCCGGTCCCGGTTGAGACTCGTGCATCTGCCGCACGATCGGGGTTGAAATGTGATTCGTCTCACCCCATTGGCTCGGCTCCGCTTGCAGCCACACAAGCGCACGCACGAGAGGATTCCGGGATCCGTGAATTCGGGAGGGGTCATGGCACCAGGGGCGTGACCATGGCGCCCAGCCACTGGCGGAGATCATCGGCGTCTTGCGGGTGATTTCCTCACCAAGGCATTGCATGCCGCCGGACAAGGCTCTATGTTCGATTCGGGTGCGCGGCAGCCTTCGCGTGCAGAGAGTTTGTGATGAGTCGATTGAGGTCATTTCAGATTGCTGCGGCGGTGGGCGCCTCATACGTGATTGCCGTTGGCGCCTCTGGTCAGTGTGAGCCATCGGCGATCTTTGGCCCGGTGGCGAACTACGGCACGGGTGCCTCTCCGCACCGCCTTCAGGTGGGGGATGTCAATGGCGACGGGTTTGTCGATATCGTCGTCTCCAACCGGCCGGCTGACAGTGTGAGCGTACTGCTGGGCAACGGCGATGGAACATTCGCCGACGATGTCACCTATGCGGGCGGGGACACCATCTACGGGATGGCGCTGGCGGATCTGAACGGGGACAACCGGCTCGACATCGTGACGGCCAACAGCATCAGCGACGACGTGAGCGTGCTGCTGGGTAACGGCGACGGGACGTTTGCGGCGCAGGTGCGCTACGCGGCGGGCAACGGGCCTCACAGCGTCGCCGTAGGCGACGTCAACAACGATCACAAGGCAGACATCGTCGTTGCGAATCGTTTTTCGAGCGATGTGAGCGTTTTCATCGGTGTGGGGAACGGGACGTTTCAGCCCCAGGTCCGCTACGCCACGGCGACCGCACCGGAGTTCGTCGACATCGGGCAGGCGAATGCGGACGGGCATTTCGATATTGCGACGTCGAGCGCCAGTAGCGGGGTTGTCAGCGTGCTGCTCAACAACATGGACGGCACGTTTGCACCGCACGTGGACTATGCGGCCGGCTCGTTTGCGTACGACCTGCGCTTTGCGGATGTCGACGCCGACTCCGTGCAGGACCTGGTCGTCGCGGTGGGCGCCACCGGGCTGGGTGTGTTGCTCGGCAACGGCGATGGGACCTACGCGCCAATGGTGACCTACCCCACGCCGAGCAACGGGCCTTTTGGCCTCGCTTTGGCAGATCTCGATGGCGACGGAGACCTTGATGCGACCACTGCCAAGACCAACGGCAGTGTCGCTTTCGTTCACCTCAATGACGGGACAGGTGGCTTCGAGGTGGTCGGCAGCGCGGCGGTCGGTTTCGAACCGAACGACGTCGAGCTGGCCGATTTCAACGGCGACGGCCGGCCCGATCTGGTCGCATCGCTGAACGTGAGCGCGCAGATCAGTGTGCTGCTCAACGTCTGCGAGGGCTCGGGCGGAGGCTGCAATGATGCAGACCTGGCCATGCCGTTCGGCACGCTGGACTTTTTCGATGTGCTCGAGTTCCTGCAGCTGTTCTCCGAGCAAGACCCGGCGGCCGACCTGACCGGCGACGGGGCTTTTGACTTCTTTGATGCACTGGAGTTCCTGGGCCTGATGAGCGATGGTTGCTGATCGCGCCAGCGCGACTCGGGCTCAGACATGTCGACCTTGATGAGGATGGCTCTGACGGCCGGGTGTGCATGCCTCCCGCGCGAAAAGTGCGCCCTGTGTCCGCGGGGCTGAGAATCCTGCGTTTCGAGCTCGATTGGTGCAGGTTTGGGCCAGGGGGCGCGCTAGAATAGTCTGTGGCATTTTCGCAATGCCCGTCCATGTTCTGGTCGTCTGATCAGATCCCGAACCGGGGGAGCTGCAACCGTTGGAACCCACGTGCATGAGTGAATCAAGGCCAGAGGCTCCGGAGCCATCAGACAACCGGCACGAGGGCGCGTACGGGGCCGAGCAGATCAAGGTGCTCGAAGGTCTCGAGGCGGTGCGCAAGCGCCCCGGCATGTATATCGGGGGCACCGGCATCAATGCGCTGCATCACCTCGTCTACGAAGTCGTGGACAACTCGATCGACGAGGCGATGGCCGGGCACGCCACGATGGTCACGGTGGCAATCCAGGCGGACGGCTCGGTCAGCGTCTCGGACGACGGGCGCGGCATCCCGGTCGATCCGGTCAAGCACGACGATCCGATGCTCGATGGGCGTCCAGCCGTCGAGATCGTGATGACCAAGCTTCATGCCGGAGGCAAGTTCGGGCAGGAAGGTTCGGCGTACAAGGTTTCAGGCGGGCTTCACGGCGTGGGTGTGAGCTGTGTCAACGCGCTGTCCGAGCTGCTGGTGGCCGAGGTATACCGCGACGGAGAGGTGCACGCGATCGAGTTTGAGCGCGGGCGTGTGCGCAAGCCGTTGCACAAGGTCGGACCGATCCCCGAAGGTGCATGGCGTCGCACGGGGACTACGGTGACCTTCAAGCCCGATCCGACGATTTTTCCAGACGTGGAGTTCAGCTTCCAGACGTTGTCGGCTCGTCTGCGCGAGCTGGCGTATCTGAATCCGGGTGTGACGATCAGGCTCACCGACGAGCGAGTTGGTGCGGACGGCCGGCCGCGGGCGGAGACATATCGAGCGGAAAACGGGCTGCTGGAGTATGTCCAGCACCTGATGATCGGAAAGAACACGGTTTCAAGCCCGGTGTACCTGCGCAAGGAAGAGGGCGACCAGATCTGCGAAGTCGCGCTTCAGTATCACGACGGGTACAACGAAGTGCTGCTGACGTTTGCCAACAACATCAACAATGTGGACGGGGGGACGCACGCCCAGGGGTTCAAGCTGGCGTTGACGCGCACGCTCAACGGATATGCCCGGCGTGCCGGGATCATCAAGGACAAGGACCCGGTTCCGACAGGCGAAGACCTGCGCGAGGGGCTGGTCGCGATCGTAAGCGTGAAGCTTCCGGATCCGACGTTCAACAATCAGCCGAAGGAGAAGCTGCTGAACCCCGAGATCGAGGGGTTTGTTTCGCAGGCGGTTTCAGAGGCGCTGGACGCGTGGCTGGAAGAGCATCCGGCCGAGGCCAAGCGTCTGTGCCAGAAGGGCATCGTCGCGGCGCAGGCACGAGAAGCGGCGCGCAAGGCGCGTGAGCTGACGCGTCGCAAGACGGCGCTGGAATCGGGGTCGATGCCGCACAAGCTCCGCGACTGCAAGACCAAGGACGTCGATCGGAGTGAGCTGTTTCTCGTGGAGGGTGATTCTGCGGGTGGGTCGGCCACGCAGGGGCGCGACACGGACACGCAGGCGATATTGCCGCTCCGGGGCAAGCTGCTCAATGTGGAAAAGGCGCGCATCGACAAGATGCTCCAGCACGAGGAGATCCGCACGCTGATCCAGGCACTGCGGTGCGGAATCGGGTCGGACTTCGACATCTCCAGACTTCGGTACGGCAAGGTCATCATCATGACCGACGCCGACGTCGATGGAAGTCACATTCGCACGCTGCTGCTGACGTTTCTGTTCAGGCATATGCCCGAGTTGATTCGGCGTGGGCACGTGTACATTGCCCAGCCGCCACTGTATCAGATTATCCGGTCGCGCAAGAGCCGGTACGTGCTCAATGACAAGGTGCTGGGTGACGTGCTCACCGAGCTTGGTCTGGAGGATGCGGTATTGTCGATCCGCGACCTGACCGGCGTTGACGGCGAGACCGAAGTGCGCGAAGTGCAGCGTGTGGAGGGGCAGGACGTTCGCCGTGTGGTGCACCTGTTGCGGCGGCTGGAAGAACTCGTTGAGATTGCCGAACGCCGGGGAACGCGGTTTGTTGACCTGCTGGCCTCGCGCCGGGATGGACGCTTGCCGACGCACAAGGTTGTGTGCCGGGCTGAGCACATCTTCGCCTGGAGCGAGGGCGAAGCTCACGAGATCGTTCAAGGCAAGGGATGGACGCTTGCCGACGCAATGGAAGAAGAGTCGGCCGATACGGACCCGGAGCGCGCGCAAAACGCGGCCGAACGTCACGCCGCGATGGGGCAGGTCGCCATGGTGCGTGAGCTGCACGAAAACCGTGAGCTGGAGAAGATCATCTGCGAGCTGGAGCAGTTCGGGCTGGATATCGACGATTACGGTCTGGTGCAGGAAGAATCGGTGACCGGCGCCAAGCTGCCGACCAAGTATGCCTGGCTCGTGGAAAGGCCTGCCAAGTCCGGCAGCAGCGACGATGAGGAATCGGCAGAGCCGGTTGCGACAAGGGTCGTCGAGGCGGCAAACCTGCCGGACATATTGAAGAAGCTGCACGAGATTGGTCGTCGGGGGATGGAGATCAAGCGCTTCAAGGGGCTTGGCGAGATGGACGCCGAGCAGTTGTGGGAAACCACAATGGACCCATCCAAGCGAACGCTCTTGCGCGTGACATGGGAGCAGGCGGGAGACGCGGATGCCCTGTTCAGTGTGTTGATGGGCAAGCTTGTGGAGCCACGGCGGAAGTTCATCGAGGACCACGCGCTCGAGGTGAAGAACCTCGATGTGTAGGTTCGCCTTGTTGACCCGATAAGTTCGGCGGATTGTGACGTACTCGTGCGGCTCGTGCGGATTGAGGCGCGAGTCGGGGGATTCTGACCACGCGCCGTCTACTCACCGTGCGACGGTCGAAAGCGACCGCACAGTTCAACCGATGCACTGGGCAAAGAACCTGAGACGAAGGGGCCTTCGATATGTCCAGCAGCACCAGAAGAACGACTCGATATGCAGCTGCAGCGGGGCGTCAGAACACGCTGGGAGCTCAGGGTCGCAGTCTCGAACAGCTTCTGGACGAGTTGGATAACAGAGCGGGGGAAGGTGTGGCCGGCAACCGCACCCACGTGCGATGGCCGTTTCGCCACAAGTCGATCCCGGCGAGCGTGATTCAGCCGGACGGAGGCGAGGTTCAGCTTCTGTTGGCGTGCCGGAATCTCTCAGTCGGGGGGATGAGCGTGCTGCACAGTGCGTATCTGCACCCGGGTACGCGAATCACGGTGGTGCTGCCTCTCGCAACCGAAGGTAGCAAGCGAATCAGCGGCAGGATCGTGCGATGCAGTCATGTCCGCGGAACGATTCACGAAATCGGCGTCAAGTTTGATCAACTGATCAACCTGCGTGAGTTCAAGAAGTCGGACCCATTTGACGCGGCGCTGGCGTTCGAGAACGTCGATCCACGCGATCTGACTGGAACAATCGTGCACATAGACCCGTCCCAGATCGATCGCCAGATTCTCCGGCATATGCTGCGTGATTCGTCGCTGTCCATTCGAGGTTGCGAATCTGTGGAAGAGGCCATCCCTCACATCGAGCGAGGGTGTGACCTGATCATCTGCGAGTACAATCTGAACTCGTCGGACGCGGCAACGTTTGCGGTGTCCATGCAGGCCGAGGGGCAGACCCAGCCGATCATTGTGCTCAGTGCCGATCGGACTTCGGAAACTGCAAGCATGGTTCGGCGCAGCCCGATCGACGTGTTTTTGAGCAAGCCGGTAGATCCCCAGCGCCTGTTCAGCGCCATTGCGGAGTTTCTCGCGCCCGAAAGCACGCGGCAGGAACAAACCGAGCAAGTCGAGACAAGCGAGGACATGAAAGAGCTTGCCTCGGCATTTGCCAAGAGCCTGCCTGAGTATGCCGAGAAGCTCGACGAGGCGCTCAAGCAGCATGAGGCAGAGGATGCTCTCCGGCTGGCGACGGAGCTCCGGGGAACGGCACTTACGCTCGGGTTTCCCAAGGTCGGCAAGGCGGCGACAGAAGTTGCTGATGCGCTCGCACAGGGTGCATCACTCGACTCATTGGGGCGCAGCATCCGCAAACTGATCACCGTGTGTCGGCAATCGCGACATGCGGCGTGATCGAAGCCGCCGAGGCCGGTAAAGTGGAGCGTGAGTGAACAGACGACCTTGCAGATGATTGAAGGCGTGCTCGGAGAAATGCCCGTGCGCGTCTCGGCGATGTCGGGGGGGTGCGTCGGCGAGGTTTTTCGGGCCGACCTTGCCTCGGGCGGTTCAGTCGTCGTCAAGATTGATCGATCGCAGCGACCATTGCTCGAGCGTGAGGGATATATGCTCAGGCTCCTGGCGGAGCGGTCGAGCTTGCCGGTGCCACGAGTGATCGCGTGTGACGAGCGCGTGCTCGTACTGGAGATGATCGAGAACAGTGGGGGGCCCAGCGACACCGGGCGTGAGGATCTGGCCCGTGCCGTTGCCGAGCTGCACGGGGTCAAGGGGGAACGCTACGGTCTCGAGCAGGACACGCTGATTGGTCCGCTGGAGCAGCCGAACACGCCAGCGGCCGACTGGGCTTCATTTTTTGCGGAGCGTCGAATCTTGCACTTTGCGCGCGATGCACACGCGCAAGGAGCTTTACCGACTCCGCTCCTTCGCCGGTGTGAACGCGTTGCCGAGCGAATGGCAACCCTGCTTGATGACTGCGAAGAACCGACCCTCATCCACGGTGACTTGTGGTCGGGCAATGTGCTCTGGCGCGATGGACGCCTGGCGGGGGTGATCGATCCGGCCGTCTACTACGCCGATCGGGAGGTCGAGCTTGCCTTCATGGACCTGTTCGGCTCCTTCGGACGTCGCTTCTGGGAGGCATACGACCAGCTGCGTCCGATACGCGAGGGCTTCTGGGATCGACGCCGCCATGTGTACAAGCTGTACCCGCTGCTGGTGCACGTGCGTCTTTTTGGCAGAGGCTACGTCAATTCGCTTCAAGCGGAGCTGGATGCTGTGGAGATGGAAGAGAAGGGGAAGGGTGATCGACGGGACTCGAACCCGCGGCCTCCTGGACCACAACCAGGTGCTCTAACCAACTGAGCTACGATCACCATTTTCGCGGATCAGAAGATCGCGCGACAAGGGTACGGAAGCATGGCACTCTGGGTCAATTGAAAAGCCCCTATGCCCGATTTGCTGGCTAGAATCGTGATACCACGCCAGTTGGAGTATCCCCATGACCGCACAGCTCGACGCGTCGCTCGATTTGTCCAAAGGCCGCGCACTCGTCAACCTCTCCCGGGCAGCGCTCGTTGAGCGGGCGATCAAGGCAGGCGAAGGCCGGTTGGCAGCCAACGGGGCGCTGGTGTGCGAGACAGGCTCACGCACAGGCCGAAGCCCGGCGGACAAGTTCCTTGCCGACACGCCGCAGATTCACGACAAGATCTGGTGGGGTCCGGTCAACAAGCCCATGGATCCGGCGGCGTTTGATCGTGCGGTGGAAATCGCCACGGATTATCTCAACGCGCTCGACGAAGTGCATGTGTTCGAGGGTTTTGCAGGTGCGGAAGTCAAGCACCGGCTGGGCGTGCGGGTCGTTTCGGGCATGGCGTGGCATGCGCTGTTTGCGCAGACTCTGTTCATTCGTCCCGGCTCGTCGTGTGATGCCGGGGATGGATCGTGGAAGCACGATTGGACGATTCTGGCGGCAGGCAGACGTGAGCTGACACTTGAAGAACAGGCTGCGCTCGGGCACAACTCGCCGGTGTTGATCGCCCAATCGCTGGATCGTCGCATCGTGGTGATTCTTGGGACGCAGTACGCCGGAGAGATCAAAAAGAGCATTTTTTATGCGATGAACTACGACATGCCCGAGCAGGGCGTCTTTCCCATGCACTGCTCATGCAACGTCGATCGGAACGATCCGTCGAACGTGGCGTTATTCTTCGGGCTTTCGGGCACGGGCAAGACCACGTTGTCGGCAGATCCGGATCGTGCGCTCGTGGGCGACGATGAGCACGGCTGGGGGCCCGGCGGAATCTTCAACTTTGAGGGCGGGTGTTATGCCAAGTGCATCAAGTTGAGCCGAGAGGGCGAGCCTCAGATCTGGGATGCCATCCGCTTTGGCAGCGTGCTGGAAAACGTGGTGATCGACGAGGTCACGCGCGAGCCTGATTACGACGACGGATCGCTGACTGAAAACACCCGTGTGACGTATCCGGTGACGTTCATCCCGGGCGCCAGGATTCCCAGCGTGTGTGGGCATGCAAAGAACGTGATTTTTCTGACCGCCGATGCCTTTGGCGTATTGCCCCCGGTCAGCCGCCTCTCACCCGAGCAGGCGATGTACTACTTCATCAACGGATACACATCAAAGCTCGCGGGGACCGAGGCGGGTGTCACGGAGCCCGTGCCCAACTTCAGTCCGTGTTTCGGAGGCCCGTTCTTGCCGCGGCCTCCAGGTGAGTACGCCCAGATGCTCGCAGAGCGCATCCGGGAGCATGGCGCCAACGTGTGGCTGTTGAACACCGGCTGGACGGGCGGACCGTACGGCGTCGGGCACCGTTTCGAACTCAAATACACCAGGCGCATGGTGTCCGAGATTCTTTCCGGGGATCTCGTCAACGCTGAGTATGAGACGGATGCGTTTTTCGGCCTGTCCATCCCGCGCGCAGTTGAGGGGGTGCCTTGCGAGGTGCTTTCGCCGCAGAACACCTGGGCCGACAAGCAGGCATACGCAGAGCAGGCAAAGAAGCTGGCCGAGCTGTTCCGGAAGAACGCAGAGAAGTTTGAAATGAGCGACGAGGTTCGGTCGGCCGGCCCAAGAAGCTGAGCGCGGACCGTCCTCACGCGGTCAAGGCTCCGGACAACCCCGTTGCCGCGTAAAGAGCCGGGCCTGTATTGTGCTGACGCGGGGACGAATCGCTCAGCGTGGAACCCGTCCCGGGCTTGAGCCGGCGATGCCTCCAACCGTCGAATATGTGGCGATCATCGCGATGATGTCGGTGCGATCGACGTCGCAGTCGCCGTCAAGATCGTAGATTTCCTGCCCGGGTTCGATGGGCGAACCGGCTGTGTCGAGCATGACCTGGATGGCCTCGGCGATCTCATCGGGGTCAATCGATCCGTTCCCGTCGGCGTCGCCGAGGCGTGAAGGATGCCACACGGCCCAGGTTCGGTCAGGCAGGTAGTTGGTCAGCACACGGCGTGTGGACTCGTTGGGCCAGCGGACTTCGATGGAATCCGTGACAACGGGATTCTCGCCGAGCCCGAAGTGGAGCAGACGCTCGTTGTCCGCCTTGTAATTGCAACCCGCACGGACTTCGGCGAGTTGGGTGTCGCCAAGGTGGGTGACACGCGCCTGCGCACCGATGGCGTGCTTGTTCGCGCCCACGCCATGAATCTTCAGTCTGACCCAGTGCCGGTTTTCGCCTTCGTGGTTGATATAGAGTCGGATGGGATTGAGCAGTGACGAGACGGCAACGTCCAGATCGCCGTCGAGGTCGATGTCGGCATACGCCGAGCAGTGTGAGAGCCCGGGGTCGACGATGCCCAGGGCGGGTGCCACGTCGGTCAACGGCCACACGCCCGTGTTCTTGAGCAGTGCGTCGGCCGAGTCGGAGTGCGTGACAAATATGTCCTGCCAGCGGTCGTTGTTGTAATCGAAGAAGAAGGTGGACCATCCCAGGTGGAACAGCTCAACGCCGGCGGCTGCGGTTTGGTCGGTAAAAGTCCCGTCGCCGTTGGCCGTCAGGAGCAAATGCCCGAACTGCGGGACATTGGTCATGTAGAGATCAAGGAATCCGTTTCGATCGAGATCGGTGACGGCGATGCCCATGCAGTCGATGTAGGCCTCGGCCCCCGCGGCAAAGGTGACGTCGGTGAACGTGCCTCCATCGTTTCTGAACAGCCTGTTGTGCCAGGTGAAACCACTGCCCTTGTCGGTGCCGAGGTAGAGATCGGCGTCGCCGTCGTTGTCGTAGTCGAAAAACGTCGCCAGCAGTGTGGGTTCATCGAGAGCCTGCACGCCGAGTGCTGCAGCCACGTCGGTGAACGTGCCATCACCGTTGTTTCGAAACAACTTGTTCTGCGTGGTATTCGAAAGCGTGTTGGTGCGGTAGCAGACATAGAGGTCGAGATACCCGTCGGCGTTGTAATCACCCCAGCACGAGGCCATGCCCGCGCCATCGACAGCCACCCCGGCCGCGACGGAGACATCAGTGAAGGTCATGTCTCCGTTGTTGCGAAAGAGCAGGTCCGTATCTCCGACCCACCGGGTGAAGTGCAGATCTTCAAAGCCGTCACCGTCGTAGTCGGCCGCACTGACGCCGACGAGCCCGGATGAGAACGGAATGCCCGAGCTGGCGGTGCGATCGGTGAAATGCCCGGTGCCGTCATTTTCGTAGATTCCGATTTTCCCGGTGGAAGCGCCGACAAGCACGAGGTCGGCGTCACCGTCGTTGTCGAGGTCGACAAACGCGAGCCCGGAACCGAACTGAATAAAGTTGCCCCCGACCGAGTAGTTCACCCCTCGCGCCAGCGCCTCGTTGGTAAACGGCTGCTCAGCATGGCAGAGCGGCGTGAGGGCAACGATGCTCCACGCCACGCCCACAGCAAGAAAACGCGACATACTCGGCTCCTCTCCTCACGGTTCGTTCGGGGATCACCCACCCCATCGACGTGTTCGACGCCCGCTCCTACACTACCAAGCTCCGGTTTGCGAAGAAAGAGAACTTTGCGGCGATCGTCGGGAATTGCTCGGGTGCTCACCCGGGGGGCCGGCGGGCGGGCATGCTCCCCGACGGTATCAGCCGCTCAAATCTGTTGACAAGGGCAGTGCATGCTCAACCGAAAGCCGTTTGTTGGTGGAAACTGGAAGATGAATACGGACCTGCTGTCGGCCGGAGCGCTGGCACGCGGGATCGCAGCCGAGCTTGTCGACCGACCCGCGGTCGATGTGGCCGTTTTTCCCCCATTTCCCTATCTTCTCAGCGTCAACTCCATCTTGCGTGAACGCGGCGCTGGAATCATGCTTGGTGCTCAGGATGTCTATCAAAAGCCAAACGGAGCCTTTACGGGCGAAGTCTCAACTGAGATGCTCAAGGACTGTGGCGTTAAGTGCGTGCTCGTCGGACACTCGGAGCGCAGACACCTGATCGGCGAGTCCGATGACATCGTCAATCGCAAACTCGCACGGAGCCTCGAGGACGGTCTCGGTGTCGTCTTGTGCGTCGGGGAGACGCTTGATCAGCGACAGACCGGGCAGACCGATGCGGTCAACGAGCGACAGGTTCGCCTGGGGCTTGCCGATGTGTCCGCAGCCGAGATGACGCGCGTCATCATTGCCTATGAGCCGGTCTGGGCGATCGGAACCGGTCACACCGCAAGCCCGGCCGATGCACAGGACGCGCATCAGAAGATCCGCGCTGTGCTGGCGGACCTGTACGACGGTGAGGTCGCAGCATCGACACGGATCATCTATGGCGGTTCGGTCAAGAGCGCCAATGCTGCCGAACTTTTTGCACAGCCGGATATTGACGGCGGGCTGATCGGAGGCGCCTCGCTCGATGCCGTGGAGTTTTTGAAAATCGTTCGGGCTGCGGCACCCGCCGGAGCGCGTCACCCGGCGTAGTCTGTTTGCAGGCAAAGTGCGGTTCTCCGCATGGGTTGAGTCATCTCAAGGAGCCTTGTCCATGGTGCTTACTCTTGGTGCCAGTCCGATTGTCGCGGGACTGCTCATCGCGCTGTTTCTGATCGTGTGCGTGATGTTGATCCTGATCGTGTTGATTCAAAGGCCGCAGGGCGGCGGGCTCAGTGGCGCGTTCGGCGCCGGAGGCGGCTCCGGACAGACGGCATTTGGTGCCAAGACTGGTGATGCCCTGACCATGGCAACCATCGGTATCTTCGTGATCTACCTCGGATTTGCCATCGGCCTGCAGTTCGCAGCAAGACCGGGCTCGGCTCCAGTTGTGGCCCCCACCTCTGAGACTGGTCAGCCCGCAGGAGAAGATGCTTCGGCACCCGCGCAGCCGGGCGAGGAGTCGGCAGATCAGGCAGCTGACCAGAGCACCCAAACGCCCGAAGGTGGCGATGAGAACGATCAAACAGATCAAAGCACCCCGGCCGAGCAGGGCTCGGGCCCATCGCAGAATGCGCCGGGCGAAAGCTCAAACGAAAACCCGACCGACAATTCCACCGGCGGATAAGGGGAGGCCAGCGCGTGATCCGAAGCATGACCGGGTTCGGCGATGCGTCGATCCACAAGGATGGAACGCACTATTTCGTCGAGATTCGCGCGCTCAACAACAAGTATTTCAAACCCATTCTCCGGCTGCCCGATTCGTTGCAGCCTCTGGAAGCTGAGCTTGAATCGACGCTGCGTCGACTTCTGCGCCGCGGCACAGTGACGCTGTCGGTGTCGGTGAGCGAGAAGTCGGCCGATGCAGCGCTCGAGATCAATCACGAGGCGTTGCAGCGATATGTCGATCAGTTGAAGGAAGCAAGGGCCGTGCGCGATGGTGCCGTGGCGCTCGACCTGGCGGCGCTGCTCACACTCCCCGGCGTATTGCAGCCTCCGGCGGACGAGGAAGAACGTCTCCAGCGTGCGAGAAGCGTTCTCAGCACGCTGATTGAGCGGGCGTGCGAGGCGCTCATCGACCGGCGTGCACGCGAGGGCGAAGCGCTCGCAGAGGAGCTGCGCTCGCTTCTGGCAGTCATTGCGGATCGACTGGACCAGATCGACGCGCGAGCGGGAGAAGTCGTCGCAGAATATGAACGACGGCTCAAGACGCGGGTCGAGTTGCTGTTGCAGGATGCCGAGCTGGTCGCCGAGCCGCCGGATCTGATCCGCGAGATCGCAGTCTACGCGGAAAAGACGGATATTCGCGAGGAGATCACACGCTTGCGTGAACATCTGCGCCATTTTGGCGATCTGCTGCTTGAAGACGATGACACCCCGGTGGGCCGCACGCTCGACTTTCTCTCGCAGGAAATGTTGCGCGAGGCAAACACCATGGCGAGCAAGAGCCCGAATGCGGAGCTGGCGCGCCTGATCGTGGATATCAAGGGCGCCATTGATCGAATCAAGGAGCAGGTTCAGAATGTTGAGTGAGCCGAACGGGCCGCACGGGCGGGCATCGGCATGGACAAGGATCGGACCGACATTCCGCAGCACGAGCCGCTCGATCTGGCGTCAGTGACGCGCATCGATCCGGAGCGTTTTTCGCCCCGGGAAGTCTCGGAGGTCTGCGCGCGGTTCGAGTTGGGTCAGATTACCTCGTTGCGTGAGTTCAATCGCGGCTCCCCGCAGTCTCCCAAGCTGATTGTCGAAGCAGCGCGGGGGCGTTTCCTGCTCAAGCGTCGAAGTTCGCGCACGAGCGATCCGTTTCGGGTGGCGTTTGTGCATGGGGTTCAGTTGTTTCTGAATGCGCGCGGCTTTCCCACGCCGCGGATTATCGGCACACGCGATGACAACAACTCGATGTTGCAGCGCAATGGGCTCGTCTACGAGCTGTTTCAGTTCATCGAGGGCGAGCCCTACACGGGGCGCGATGGAGAGGTGGCCGAGGCGGCGCGCACCCTTGCAAGGCTTCATCGGTTGACGGCCGAGCACCGTCCGGCGTGGGTGATGCCGCAGCCTTCCGGAAGAGTCGGCATCGACCTGGCGCTCGCGACGACCATGATTGAATCGCGCCACCCCGGCGCACGCGGTGCCCTGCACGGCATTGTGCCGGCAGTGGAGCAGGCAAGGCGCTATCTGGATCGCATCGCGCTGGACCGGCGCGACGTGCGCATCGTGCACGGTGACTGGCATCCCGGCAATCTGATCTTCCGGGAACAACGCGTGGCGGCAGTGCTCGATTTTGACTCCGCAAGATATGCGCCACCCATCATCGAGCTTGCCAACGGCCTGTTGCAGTTTTCCATGACCCGGTTCGGGCCGGATCCGGCGCGATGGCCGTATGAACCCGATGAGGCCAATCTCCGCACCTTCTGGCGGAGCTACCTCGCAGAAGCGGGTGACTGGGTTGACCCGAGTCAGGATGCCGAAGCGATGCCCTGGCTCATGGTCGAGCTCCTGGTGGCCGAAGCGGCGCGTCCGATCCTGGAAACCGGACGCTTCGGTCGTCTTGATGCAGAGACGTGTCTGACAATGATTGAGCGCAAAACGGCGTGGCTGTGCCAGAATGCGGGCTCACTGCGAGACTTGCTGCTGGTAGAATCCAGGCATGTTCGCTAGCAGCTCCTTGCTCGTGTGCGCCCTTGCTGGGGCGATCTGGGTCGCTGCCTGGCAGCCGGACGAATCGGCCGTTCAGGACGCCATCGCCAGGCTTGATTCTGATTCGCTGGCGGATCGTGAGTCGGCAGAGCTGGCTCTTGCGACCATGCCGGGGCTGCGGCTTGCCTCGCTCGAGCGCATGGCGCGCGAGCTGGTGTTGTCGCCCGAACAAGTGCTTCGGCTCCGCCAGGTCGGCCGCCGGCTCTTTGACGGGCGAGGACTTGCGGGCATGGGCGTGCAGTTCGCAGGCTTCGGACCCGACGGTGTGCAGATCCAGGACACCATCGAAGGATTCGAGGCGGCGATCAAGCTTCGTCCGCTTGACATCATCCAGACCGTGCAGGGCAAGCGCGTGAGCACGCAGGATGATCTTCGGTGGGAGATACTCTCGCGCGAGCCGGGAGAAGTCCTGCGGCTTGGCGTGTTGCGCGATGGGCAGAGTCTGACGATCGATGTCGCGCTCGGCCTTTTCGAGGATCTGCCCAATGCCCAGCGCCCAACTTCGACCGACCTTGCTCGGGCATTTGCCGAACGATGGGAACGCAACGTCGGCGACCCCCTGCTCGATCGAGAGCCGATCGGGATCGGCATCTCCGTCGAAGATTGGGCGAAGGTGGAAGCCGGCTCGGCGGAGGGCGATGCGTCGCTCGAGCCTTGGCCGCTCACGCGCGACTCGGGCTCGCGCATCATCGGATTCGGCGGGCAGGCAAGAACATTCCTCTCAAGCCACATCGCGCTTCGAGAGAGCGCGTTGCTTGTGGAGGAGCTGTCAGGCTCGCGCGAGCACAGCTCGACCATTGCGGAAGTGGTCGATCGGATTCGTTCTCTCAGTCGGCAGCGCGCGGTCGTAGAGCAGCGCGCACAGACGCTTGAGCGCCATGCCGACACGACAGCCAACCCGGATCAGCGTGAGCAGTTCCGCCAGATGCGCAACGCGGCGCTGCAGGAGTTGGTGCAAATCGACCTGCAGCTCGACGCGATGCGCGAGGTTCTGCGACAACT
>RFGK01000038.1 GCA_003697045.1 Planctomycetota bacterium | reverse complement strand
CCTCGTTCCGCGGCGATCTTCTCCATCGCCAGGACCCATGTCTCACGCTCGTACTCGAGAATCTCAAGCACCTTGTCGAGCTTGTCTGCGTTCTTGTTGAAACTGGCGTCCATCAGTTCGCGGTACAGAAACAGAAACACGCCTCGGACCTTCGCCGCAAGGTCCGGGTCGGCGTCATCACGAATCCCCTCGACCAGCTCCATCACAATTGCTCTTGCCTGCGAGAAGCCGTTGTAGGAAAGCTCGAAGTCCTTGCGGCGGAGCCCGTCCTGGGCCTGACGCGTGAACTTGATCGCGCCATCCAGGAGCATGAGGCGCAACTCCTGCGGGCTGGCCGACATGATGCGTGTGCGCAAGTATGGGTTGGTCGTCTGCTCCATGTATCGCGACTATCGACCGACGAGGCCAGCACCTTGACTCAACCGCCGTCAACCAATGACCTGAAGCGAGGAAAGGGCGTTTTGTTGCGACTGAAGCTGCGCAATGGCTTGTTCCATCGCCGTGAACTGCTGGACCAGCTTCTGACGCTTGATCTCGAGCCCCTCATTGATGCGCTCGATGTCGGCTTGCTGCAGCTCCATCTGCCGATCCAGTGCTTCGTTTTTGCGCGTCAGCACCCCGTCGATCGAGTTGACGTATGTATTGACGAACTGCTCGATCAGGGGAATGACGCCGAGCTCTGAATATGCCGTCTCGGCGTTGGGATCACGCCCGGTGATGCCATCGCCGAGATCGATGTCGTTGCCGTCGGGGTCGATGGTGCGTCTTGTGAACAGTGCTTCGACGGCCTCGGGGTCCTGCTCATACGCCTCGCGGAATCTCTCCTTGTCAAAGGTCAGGGTTCCACCCGACCCGATCGTAAAGCCCACGTCGGACAGCTCGTTAAACGAATCGCTGAAGCCGTAATTGCTCGAGAGCAACTGGTTGAACAGCGCGTTGCGCAGTGTGATCATGGTCCCGTCGCCGAGCAACGGCCCGCGTTCGCCGGTCTCTTCCACATAGCGCGTGTGCGTTGAGATCCGTGTCATCACGTTGTTGAACGCGTCGACAAATGCCTGGATCTTGGTTTCGATGTTCTCTGTGTCCTGCGTCACGGTCAGCGTGACCGGATCATCAGAGGCTGAGTGCAGATCGACCGTCACTCCCGTGATGACGCTGTCCATCGTGTTCGAACTGTTGGTGAGCAGCACGCCCGATGCCGGATCGCTCGACCCGAAGAATACCCGTGAGTCGTGCCCTTCGTCGAGCGTGGTCAAACCGAGGTCAAAGCCGTTGGAATCCAGCACGAACCGACCCGCGGTGCCGGTTTGCTTGCTGACCAGGCTCAGCTTGTAAGCGTTGACGCCCGAGCCGTCATTGATCACACTGGCCGAGACTCCGGCGTTCGAGCTGTTGATCTTGGAAACGATGTCATTGAGCGTGTCCGTCGCATCGAACTCAAGCGTTGTTTCAAAGGTGCCGTCGATGTAGTTGTCAGGATCGGTGCCCTCGGCCTGCCCTGCGATGCGCAGGTTCTTGGCCACCGAGCCGCTGACGTCTTCGATCTGAATTGCCACGGCCCCGGTGCCGTTGCTCGTGTCCTCTTCAATGATGATGCCATCGCCGGTGTCGTTGATCCGCGCCGTCACCGCAAGCCCCGACTCATTGATTTTGCGTATGACGTGCCCGAGCGTGAGGGTCGAGGAGTCGACAGTGATCTCGGCCACGCCGCCGAGTGCGTCGGTGATGCGGAATGTGCCCTCGCCGATGCCCTGGCCGTTGTTCATGCTGGACAGCAGAACCGACTCACTGATGTACTTGTGTTCAAGATCGCTTCCTTCGACACTGTTCGAAGCGACGCCGGTGGGCGCCGTGTCGATTCCCAGCTCAGCTGCCGCCGTGCCGCTGACTGAGAGATTGCCGCTTCCTCCGGTCGTGTCGGTGATCTTGATCCCCGTGCCGTTGGAGTTGAGCGATGCGACGATGCGGCCGGCGTTGGTGGCATCATCGTTGATCAGAGCAATCATCTCGCTCAGAGTGGTCGCAGAGGACAGCCCCGAGATGGAAAACGAATCGCCCGAACGCAGCGTAAAGTCGAGCTGATCGCCCGTGAGCCCGGCGCCCCCGTTGATATTGCTCAGCAGGGTGGTGTTGAGTCCCGCGAAGATGCGCGACCCGTTGAGTGTCTGTGTAGCGCTTCCGAGCAACCCCAGGTCGGCAGCCGTTGTGCCGGCGTTGGTCTGCCCGGCGTTCTTTTCAACAACCTCAAGGTCCACACCCGCCCCGGCCGAGAGCACGATGCGCCCGTTGGCAGCATCAATCGAAGCGCTGACGCCCGAGATGCTCGCTTCGGCAGCCAGAGCTTCGTTGATGCGGTCGATCACCCCGCCCACGGTCGTCACGCGTGTTTCGACCTCGACAAGCTCATCATCCTGCAACTCCCAGACCGACCCGATGTTGACGCGCACATCGACGGGGTCATTGCCGCCGGCGCCGTCCATGTCCACGCGGATGATGAAGTCGTACCGGTTTTCACCGGTATCCGTGCCGAAATTGACTCCCATGCCGTCGTTGAGGGCCGCAAGCGCCGTGTCCGACGTCATCTGATAGACCGTGCCTCCGACCAGGGCGCTTCCGTTCATGGACGCCGAGCCGGAATCGAGCCCGAGCGATTCGGCCGTCGTGTCGCCGGCCGCGCTGACGACACTCGTCGCTCCCTCGAGGACGAAATGATCCCCTTCAACCGAAGCCGTCACGGCGATGCCCGTTGCCGAGTTGATCGCATCGAGCACTTCGTTGACGGTCGCCACGCGGGAAAGATCGATCGTGGCCGAGTCGCCGTTGGAGTCGGTGATGGTGATCGATCCGCGGTCGATGCCCTGGCCACCATTGAGGTTGGCAAGATTCACGTCGCGATCGAGCCGTGCCTGTTCGGGCTCAAAGCTCCACGTGCCGGCATTGAGTCCGCTGGTGTCAAGGTCGGCAAACCCGCGGCTGAGCATCTGTTGTGACGAGACGAGCCGATCCACGATAAAGGTGTAGCTGCCCGGCGACGCCGTGATTCCTGCCGAGGCGGTCATCACGTCGGGGTCCGTACTGTTGGCAAGCATCGACTGGAAGACGTTGGAGGTCCGAAAGGTTGAAGCTGCGGTCTTCACGCCTGTCAACGCCGTGTTGATATCCAGGATCGCCGACTGCTTGACCTGCAACTGGGCAAGCCGGCGCTGGGCGATGATGCGGGGTCGCGCCGCCACGGCCAGCAACTGATCGATCAGGCTTGCGGTGTCGATGCCGCTGAACAGTCCAACTCCGGCTGTGATTCCACT
The DNA here is from genome assembly GCA_003697045.1 of Planctomycetota bacterium. Lineage (GTDB taxonomy): Bacteria > Planctomycetota > Phycisphaerae > Phycisphaerales > UBA1924 > J022. The sequence continues at coordinate 11,235 of RFGK01000038.1, read as the reverse complement.
CATGGGCTTTGGCCTCCTTGGACTGCTCTCCCCTCAACTCGCGTGCCGACTCTGTTTCCGCCGACCAGAGCGCAGAATCAGCCCTTGTGAGCTCATCGGCCGATGTCAAGCCTGACTTTGTTGCGCTTCGTACCATTCTCGGGCCTGCACGGGCAGTGGGGGGAGTTCTCCCGCTCAAGCTGCCGAACCTGGAGACGATCCCCGGACCGCGCTTGCCGGTATACATTTCAACCCCTCGCAACCGATAGACGAACAGCCCATGCACATGCCGCCTCGCCCAGTCCGGATCCTCACGCTCATTTTGGGGGTAATCGTCACGCTAACCGCCTTGGCAGGCGTGGGTATCAGCTGGGTCGGTGTGGGCGATGACGCTGGAGTCGTCGCGGCCGATCCGGTTGGCAGCCTGCCGTCGCCCGATGTTGGTGAGACTGGCGAATCTGCGCCCGGGACGCAACGACAGCGATTGTGGTTGCTCATGGGCTACGAAGGCGTCCTCCTTCTTACGGGGGTTCTGACCACGCTTGCGGGTACGGGTCGATTCAGCAGCGGCTTCGGCATGGCCTGCGCGACTCTTGGTGGTACCGTGGTCGGAGCGGCCGTGCTCGGGTGGGTAGACGCTCAGGCGAACCTCACTCCGGCCACATCACCTTTTTTCTCGCGGCTGGTCACGCCAACAATGCTTGTTCGGGTGGTGTGTGGATTTGCGATCGCTGGATGTGGGGGGGTGGCCGTGCTCGCGCGCAGGCCTCAGGAGTGGAGGAGGTTCGCGCTCGGGGTCGTGCTCACAGCCCCCGTCTTGATTGCTCTTGGTGCGATCGTTCTGGGAAAGACCGATTCGCTGCTCGCCCCGCGCGAAGGCACTGCCGAGACGCTGCGCATCGCGGGCATGTTCATCGGCGGAGTGCTTGCCATCGTGCTGCTCAGCGCAGGCGGGCACTTGCTGATTACCGCGTTTGAGCGTTGCCGGGACGAATCAGAAGCCTGAGCCGGCTGAAATTCCACAGCTCGGGATCCCAATGAGTCTGTATGGAACTCTCCACGCTGTTTTTCGCCTTCGTCCTCATTGGGGCATTTTCGGTCGGATTGCTTCTTGCATGGCTGGTGCTGCGCCTGCTCACACGTCGCACGACGGCGCAGGTTGTTGAAGTGCGCACCATCGCGGAAAAAGTCTCGGCCGTGGGCAAGCTGGTCGGTCTTGAAGTCTGCGCCAAGGAGATCGCCACGGCCAAATCGGGCTGGCCGTGGTGCCCGCCGGTCTTGCTCAGTCAGGCCAAGATGGCGATGATCTTTCACTTTGAAAAGCAATACGCCGTTGACCTGACCACCGTCCGTCCGCAGCACGTTCGCCGCAGCGCCGACGGCAAGTACCACGTTCGCCTGCCGGAGATTCATGGTTCTCTGCGACTTGTCGATGTCAGTCCGTATGACATCCAGCAGGGCCGCATGCTCGGGCTGCTGGATGTGATTCCCATGAATGCAGAACGACAGGCCCAGCTCATGCGCAGTGCCCAGGTCGAAGCATCACGCTTGTTTGAAGAACACGAACGGCGGTATGTGGCCCAGGCTCGTGAAGCCATCGAGCGCCAGTTGACGTCGCTGCTCGGCCTGTTCGGGATTGATGTCGAGTGGGAATGGGCCGACGAACAGGTTGAAATCGACAGCCCCGAAACCCGCCCTGGAACCCCGATGCTCGCGCTGACCGGCTGAACGCCATCAGGTCGCCGAGGGATGCCACATTGTCTTGAACTCGAGGTAGGGTTCGAGGGCCGACGGGCTCTCAAAGCGTCTCTCATCCACGAATCCCATGGGGGCGTCGATCGAATGCACACGCTTGAGGTCCAGTGCCGATCCTTCGAGCAGGCGTCCGCGAGCTTCGGTGGACAGGCCCGACGAGACGATGGTATCCACACCTGCATGCCCGGTGATGTGGGGGATGAGTTCATCGTGCACGCCGGTGAGAATGTTGAGCACGCCTGCGGGAACATCGCTGGTCGCGGCGACCTCCGCGAGAATGCACGCGGGGAGCGGATTGGCCTCATCGCTGATCGCAATGACCGCGTTTCCCGTTGCCATCGCGGGTGCAATCGTAGAGATCAGCCCGAGCAGAGGTCTTTCGCTTGAGACCATGATGGCGACCACGCCGACCGGTTCGGGTACGGTGAAGTTGTGATACGGTCCGGCAACCGGGTTGGCGCATCCAAGGACCTGCGCAAACTTGTCGGCCCAGCCGGCAAAGGACACCAGTCGATCGATCGCAGCGTCCACTTCGCCGTGAGCGCTCACCTGATCGCGCCCGTCCACGTCACGCAGCGCCTGGACGAACTCGGCGTGCTTGCCCTCCATCATCTCGGCCATGCGGTAGAGGATCTGACCGCGAAGGTATGGAGTCGCGGCCTTCCAGCCCGGCTGCGCCTTGCGCGCCGCTTCAACGGCCGAGCGGAAATCCTTGCGGCTTGCCCGGCACACATGCGCCAACACGCCGCCGCCATGCTTGTGGACCGGAATCGAACGTCCGGATTCACTTCTCGGCAGCGTGCCCCCGATGAAGAGCTTGTACGTCTTGGTAATTTCCAGTCGCTCGCTCAACAGTCCATCTCCCGCGCAGGCTCAGAGCCGGTATTCGAGTTCGATCTCGTGCCGGATGGGAATGTCGTCCAGTCCGAGATCGGGGATGTCGGGCTTGAGCCGTCTTGCCTCGTTCATCACGTCAAGGTCAACGCGCACGATCTCGAAGTCGCGCTTCTGGTAAAAGCGCAGCGCAGGGGTGTTGTCATTGGTTGTCATGAGCCACAGCCGTTTGCACCCGCGCTCGCGCGCTTCGTTGCGCACGGCAGCGAGCAGGCACGAGCCGATTCCACCCGAGCCGGCCATGCTGTTGTGCGTGACAATCTCGCATTCATCGCCGTCGATGCGATATGTCAGCAGCCCGACGGGCGTCTCGTCGCGCACCGCGGCAAAGCCGGGCAGTTGAAGGGCGTCCGTTACCTTGCCCTTTGAATAGATCAACGGCGAGGCCCAATACTGATTGAGCACCCGATGCACCCACGGGCGATCGTCTTCCCGTAATGGGCGCACGTCAAAGTTGGCGCCGCACGGCACCACGTTTGATGAGTCAAACTCCGCGGTTTTCTGGTCTCCCACGCCAATCTCCTTCAACGCTACTGAAGCGAGACATATGCACGCAGCCCGTGCAGGCCGCCCTCTCGCCCGAAGCCGGATTCCTTGTACCCGCCGAATGGGCTGGTCGGGTCGAACTGGTTGTACGTATTGAGCCACACAACCCCGGATTGCAAACGCGATGCCATTTCAAAGATCTTGGATCCCTTGTCGGTCCACACCCCCGCAGCAAGGCCGTATCTCGTGTTGTTGGCGCGCGCAATTGCCTCTTCGGGAGTGCGAAAGCTCAAGACCGCCAGCACGGGACCGAAAATCTCCTCTCTGGCAATCGTCTGACTCGGCTGAACTCCGGCAAAGAAGCAGGGACGACAGTAGTACCCTTTCTCAAAGCCCCCCGTCGCCTGCTCGCACTCGTGCGAGGCCGCCCCGCTCGTTTCATCGAGTCTCGCGGGAACGCACAGCCGGGCGCCCTCGTCAAGACCAGTGCGGATATAGCGCTCGATGATCTCAAGTTGCTGCTTCGAGTTGATCGCACCGACATCCGTGTTCTTGTCCATCGGATCGCCGACGCGCAGCGTACTCATCCGCAAACGCAGCTTCTCCAGCACCGGCTCCAGGATCGACTCCTGCACCAGCAGCCGGCTGCCCGCGCAACAGACATGCCCCTGGTTGAAGAAGATCCCGCGAACCACGCCCTCCACAGCCTGGTCCAGGCTGGCGTCTTCGAAAATGATGTGCGGACTCTTGCCACCCAGTTCGAGTGTGAGTCGCTTTTGCCGTCCTGTCTGACGCATTTCCTCTGCGACTGAATGGGCGATGCGTTTGCCGATCTCAGTTGAGCCGGTAAACGCGATCTTGTCGATGCCCGGGTGTTTGACGATTGCCTCTCCCGTACGGCCATCGCCGGTGACGATGTTGAGCACGCCCGGCGGAAGTCCGATCTCTTCGACAATCTCGGCCAGGCGCAGAGCAGTGAGCGGCGTCGTCTCTGCGGGCTTGAGCACGACCGTGTTCCCGCAGGCAAGCGCCGGGGCAATCTTCCACGCCGCCATGAGCAGTGGAAAGTTCCAGGGAATGATCTGTCCGCACACGCCCACGGGCTTCGGTGTGCGCCCGGCAAAGGCATACGCGAGCTTGTCGGCCCAACCTGCGTGGTAAAAGAAATGAGCAGCCGAGAGCGGAATGTCGATGTCGCGGCTCTCCTTGATCGGCTTGCCGCCATCGGTGGTCTCAAGCACTGCCAGCTCCCGGGCCCGCTCCTGGATGCGTCGGGCAATCCGGAATAGGTACTTTCCCCGCTCCTTGCCTGGAAGTGATGACCATGACGGAAGCGCCTCGCGAGCCGCCTTGACCGCTGCATCGACATCGTCGACCGAGCCTTGACCGACTTCGCAAAGCACCTGCTCCGTCGCCGGGTTGATCGATTCAAAGTGATCGGCCGCTTCCCTGAACCGCCCGGCGATAAAGTGGCCGTAGCGGTCGGCGATCTCCACCTTCATCGACTCGGGTGCCGGCGCATATGTCCAGAAAGCCTGAGCCACCCGGCTCGGCGACGTACTCTCATGACCCAGATCAGTCGTGGTCATGCCTTCATTGTAGAGCATTGCCGCACACAGGCAGAGCAATCCGCCCGGCGCACAAAAAACCCCCCGTCCGGATGGACGAGGGGGGTCACTGCTGGGGAGCCGGATCAGCCGCGGGGGCGGGCCTTGGCGGCGTACTTGACGCTGCAACCCACTGCCTTGGTCTGCTTCTTCTCAACCGTTTCGCCCGCAAGCACCGACTTGAGCGCCGAGCGGACATAGATCTCCTCACCCGTCTTGGACGGCGATGGATCGCTGTCGAGCGCACCTTCGTAGGCGATGATGCCCTCGGTCGTGATGACGAACATCGTCGGCGTCACTTTCGCACCGTACGCCATCCCGACCTTGCCCTCAGGATCGAGCAGCACCGGCCCGGTGATCTTCCACTCCTTGCGGAACTGCTCGTTGAGCTCCTTGCCGCTGGTGCGGCTCTTTTCACTGCCCGAGTTGATCCGGAGCCACACCACATTGTGCTCGGCAAACTCCTTCTCGAGCGTTGTGCTCGTGCCCTTGCCTTCTGCGTTGTAGTGTTCCCTGACATAGGGGCACTGCGGGTTGAACCACTCGAGCACGACCACCTTGCCGCTTGCGATGTAGTCCGAGAGCCGATGCTCTTTGCCCTCCGTGTCGATGAGCGTGAAATCGGGCGCAGGAGCATCGATCCTGGCCTTCTTTGCCTCCTTCATGGACTTGACGATCGAGTCAACGTCGCGTTCAACCTGCTGAATCTTCTCCTTGATCTGCTTCTCGGCTTGCTGCGGCTTTGCCGACAGCTGGGCCTGTGCGCCGGCAGCAAACACAGTGCATCCAAGAGCGACAATCATGGAACGATGCAGAATACGTGAGATCATGGTGATTCCTCCTCTGGTCTGGGGTCATTGCCCTGAATCGTGAATCCGTCAAGCTCCTGACTTGACGCTGGCGGGTGTCGATATTCGAACGAACGAGCCTTGCCCGTATTGCCCTCAATCGTGATCACACCCGCGATCGGGCGTTCATCAGCGGGGTCAAACGAAACGCGGAGTTCACCCGTTTCGCTCGTCCCGCTCGTCAACAAGTCTAGGGCGGCTCGACTGTCCTCGTAGGGCGCGAACGTCAACCGGACTCCGGGCGCTGCATGAATCATGAGCGACCCATCCTCGTTCAACGCCGCCGAGACGGGGTCGCCGCTCTCCGGCATCGGTTCGGGCAGAAGGCTTCGGGCGTGAGCAATCTCCGCCAGATCACGCGAGCGCGCGACCGGCAAGGGCTGAAACTGTCCGGCCACTTTCAATGAATACATCAAGTCGTCGCGCTCGGCGATACACATTTGCTTGCATACCAGCCACTCGGCGGCACAAAATAACATGGCTCCGGACCCCGGCGTCGCATCCTTCGGCACCCTGACGGGAAAGAGCACCGTTGCGCTGCCTTCGAGCACATGGTCAAGCATGTCCCCCGCACTGACATGACGGCTTGGAGCCGGCCAACGCGCTCGGCCGATCTCCCACCCCTTCGGAAGCTTCCAATCGAGGATCGGGGACATGCCCGTATCGTTCTGGCCGGGCCAGTAGATATGCCAGCCTTCTTGCACCTCAAAGCGAATCGCAAGCCAGGTCGTCTGTCCGGGTTGCACCACCGCGTGCTCGGCAAACAGCGTTGCAGTGACGCGCGGGCCGTCATCAGGCTCAGGCTCGAAGCCGGTGACGCCCGCTGCGAGCAGTGCTGTCACGAGAAGGAATGATGTTTGGACCATGGGCGGTTTCGACTCCTGCCCCCTCCGGGGGGTGATATGCTCACAAGAACCAGCGGGCAGGTTTGATTATTCTCACCGGCCCGGGAATCGGAGTTCAAAATGACGACTCGAAAGTGGTACCTTCCTGCCCTTGCCTCCCTGGTCTTTGGGGTGTTGGGTTGCAGTGAGCGCAAGGTTGACAACCGTGACATCGAGTTCATCGGGCTGACCCAGTTGCGCGTGCTCATGGACGAAGCCCGTGGCAACCCGGACAAGCTTCTCTTGATTGACCCGCGCATCGCCTCCGAGTTTGCAGCCGGGCATTTGCCTGGAGCAGTCAACATTCGTCTTCCTGAAGTCGATCGTGCTGCGGGGCGTGATCCGATGATCGCACGCCATTCGCACATCGTTGTGTACGGCAATGACCCCGGCAGCGCCGTTGCCCAGGGGATGACCAAGAAGCTCATCTCGCGGCGGTACAAGAATGTGCGCATGTTTGCCGGCGGTATCGCCGAGTGGCGCAAAGCCGGTTTCGCGCTTGAGCAATCGGCTCCTGAGCCTGGCGGTTGAGCGACCCACGAGGACGTTCGGCTTTCAAACTCGCAGCACGCTCAGTCCATCGTCGGCGATTTCATCGAAGCCGAAGCGGTCATCCGCTGGCGTGCATGTTCGCGTTGCAGCGGTTGACCTGGGGCTGGTGATGACCGGCTTGAAGGTGTGCCCGGCGACGCAGCGGCGAGCTCACCTGCGCACAGCGGGCAAAAGTCGAGCGGGAGCCCATGCCACAGAGAAGTCCAGAGGAAGCGCCAGTCGGCCCCTGAATACATGACGCAATCCGGCCGGGTGCAGTGAACGCCCCTCTGGCTGCGGTTCCAGGCGTGAGATGCATCGCCGGGCACACCCAGCACATGCCCGATTTCATGTGTGAGCGTCCATTCCCACATTCGATTTCGACCCACAAGCCGCCCGATCCGTTCGATTCGTGCTGCGCGCAACACGACGAGCCCCGGATGGAACCCACCGTCTGTCCGCGGGAGGCGAACCGTGTACCCGGCCAAGCCCCGAGAGGTTCCGGGCACACACACCACCAGCGCGACGCCCGGTTCGATGAGGGGATAAATCAGCTCTGCGTCCACTTCCCCGCGTGTTGGGATCAGCAGGAATCCCGCGACGCCGTCGGCCGCGTTGGGCGGGCGATACGGCTCGGGCGCAGCAGCACGCACCCGTTCAGCGTCAACTCGGTCCCAGCCCGGCCAGACGAAGGGATCATGCTCCGTTTCCGGGACGAAGAGCTCGCCATGATCGTCGATCTGCACGGGCAGGTGCACGTGCCGGGAGATGGTGTCGAACGCCCGGTCGAGTGCTTCGGGCGGCACCTCGGCTCCGTTGACCGACAGGAGATGGACGCGCAGCGCTGACCCACGAAAGTGCGCCCCATCCACTCCGAGATCAACGAGCGTCGGATCGGCCCGTCGCGGCGGTGCCATGCATCCAGCCAGGGCAAGCATCCACAGGCAAATGAAAATCGCACGAGCAGGGTGCATGCGGCAATGGTATCGGCGGGTCGCCAGCCTGAGCCCTCCGTCACGATCGTGCGTGCAAGGTCGACGGCCGTCGGACTATTCGCGGCGGTTGGGCGGACTTTGTGAACACCATCCGGGGGCGCCGAGTGCCCTGGGCAGACCGGTCGCTCGGCGTCTTTGAAGATCGAGTGCGGATATCCCGTTTCAGGCGCGAGTTTGGGGGTCGGTCCTGCTCGATACCTGAGCGAGCGATGGCTACCGTCATCTAGGGGATATTCGTATCTAGAAGGACACAATCGAGCAGGGTACTGCGAGTGGAGGGACGGGCAGTGAACGCATCGTCGAAAGACCGCAGGGAAGGCGATCGAGCCCCGGTCATGTCGGCCTTGTTCGCAACGCTCCTGGTGGGGGTTTTTGCGGCCACATTGATCGGCGGTGCGTTCGCATCCAACCACTACTACGGGCAATCGCTTCGCGAAAGGCAGCTGTTCGAACAGCAACTTGCTGCGGAACGCTCGCTTGATGTCACTGCAGTACGGCGTGGGGAAACGGTGTACCAGACGGCATGTGCCGTCTGACACGGTCCCGCGGCAGAAGGTCTGAAGGGTCTGGGCAAACCGCTTCGCAACAGCGCTTTTGTTCAGAGCAGTTCGGACGAAGAGCTCTTTGATCTGCTTGTCAATGGGCGCACTCCGGAAGATCCGCTCAACACCACCGGAGCTCTGATGCCGCCGAGGGGGGCACAGGCACTGGACGACGACCAGCTTCGGAATGTCATTGTGTATCTTCGCTCGTTGCAGGACCCCACGGCGGCCCCCGTTTCGGTCGAGGCGTGGAACCTCAAGGTCGAGGGGGGCATGCCTGAAACAGCATTGATTGAGCTGACCGATCATCCTGGACACGATCTGTTCATTGCATCGTGTTCGGCGTGCCATGGTGCCGGTGCGCAGGGGATTGAGGGTCAGGGACTCCCCCTGGCCACGAGTGGGTTCATTCGTGGCAAGAGCGACAAGGAACTCATCACATTCATCAAGACTGGTCGCCCGGTTTGGGATCCCAGCAACACGATCGGGGTTGACATGCCCCCGAAGGGAGGGAACCCGGCGATCACCGATGAGCAGCTTCAGAGCATCGTGGATTATCTCAGAGCCGTTCAGAAAGAGGCATTGGGTTCGTAAGTGAGCGCCGTGTGCGCGGCCGCTCGCGGAAAGCAACCACATCATTCTGCAATGAGGAAGGACAAAGCAATGAAAAGCAAAGGTCGGGCCATGCGAGCACTCATGGCGAGCAGCGCAGTCGTCTCACTCACATGCGCGGGTTCAAACGCCCTCGGGCAGTCCATGAAGGATGTCGAGGCGATCGCCAAGCAGCGCGGACTTACGCCTGCGGATCTCGTCGCCGCGGCAAAGACGTACGTGCCGAGCGGACAGAAGGATGAGTATTTGATGTTCTCGTCGGGTGGACACGCCGGGCAGATCTTCGTCGTGGGCCTGCCCAGTATGAGGCTGCTTCGCTCGATCGCGGTCTTCACGCCTGAGCCGTGGCAGGGCTGGGGATATGGAGTGGGCAACGACATCCTGGCGGAGGGATTCCCGGACGGCAAGCCGAACCTGTGGGGAGATACCCACCATCCGGCCTTGTCCGAGACCGGCGGCGATTACGACGGGCAGTTTGTCTTCATCAACGACAAGATCAACGCGCGCGTTGCCGTCGTTGACCTGCGGGACTGGGAAACCAAGCAGATTGTCAAGAACCCGCTGACGCTGAGCGATCACGGCGGCACGTTTGTGACGCCCAACACGGAATACATCATCGAGGGCGGTCAGTACGCATGCCCCTGGGGCGCTGAGTACGTGCCCATTTCCGAATACAAGGAAGAGTACAAGGGTTCTGTGACGCTCTGGAAGTTCGACCGGAATCGCGGGCGGATTGACACGGAGCAGTCGTTCGCGATTGAGCTTCCGCCGTACTGGCAGGATCTGTCCGACGCGGGGAAGCTCGCAAGCGACGGATATTTCTTCATGAACTCTCTGAACACCGAGCTTGCCACGGGCGGCATCCAGGACAAGAAGCCACCGTTTGAAGCCGGCGCCAGCATGAACGGGACCGACTTCCTGCACATCATCGACTGGAAGAAAGCCGAGCAGGTCTTCAAGGCCGGCAAGGTCGAGCAGATTCAGGGATTCCCGGTCATCACGCTTCAGACGGCGATCGATGAGGGGCTGCTGTATCTGACTCCTGAACCCCGCAGCCCGCACGGCGTCGATGTGGCACCAAAGGGCGACTTCATCGTGGTCTCCGGCAAGCTTGATCCGCATGTGACGATCTACTCGATGGACAAGATCAAGAATGCCATTTCGAGCAAGTCGTTCTCTGGCAGTGATGAGTTCGGAGTGCCGATTCTTGACTTTGACAGTGTCGTCGAGGCACGGATCGAAGTGGGTCTTGGACCGCTGCACACTCAGTTCGGACCGGACGGGTATGCGTACACCTCGCTTTACCTTGACTCGGCCGTGGCGCGTTGGACGCTTGGTGGGTCCTACGGGTCGCTGACTCCCGAGCCTGACTGGACGTTGGTTCACAAGACCCCGGTGCACTACAACGTGGGTCACATCGCTGCTGCTGAGGGTGACACGGTCAGCCCGGACGGGAAGTATCTTGTGTCGCTGAACAAGTGGTCGGTGGATCGATTCGTGCAGACCGGGCCGTTGCTGCCGCAGAACCTGCAGCTCATCGACATTTCCCAGGGAGGTACGACCGCTCCGGTGATCTACGACATGGCGATGGGCGTGGGCGAACCGCACTATGCCCAGATCATCAAGGCCGACAAGCTCAAGTCCTGGGCGACCTATCCCCAGATCGGTTGGGATCCGCACAAGCAGGCCATTGACCCGATGGCGCCCAAGCCCAAGATGGAGCGCGTGCAGCGCAACGACGATGGCACCGTCGATATCTACATGACTGCAATCCGCAGCCACTTCAACCCGGAGCACATCTACCTGAAGCAGGGTGATCGGGTGCGCTGGCACATCACCAACACCGAGCGCGCCGTGGATGCGACGCATGGGTTTGCGGTGCCTGTGTACAACATCACAGCATCGCTCGAAGCCGGCGAGACCGTAACGATCGAGTTCGTCGCGGATCGGCCGGGCACATTCCCGTTCTACTGCTCCGAGTTCTGCTCGGCGCTGCATCTGGAGATGATGGGTTACCTCATGGTGGAGCCCAATTGATCGATCCCTCGCATGGCGTGAAAGCGCCCTGCGAGGCTTGTTTGAGCGAGGCCGGGCATGGATTG
>RFGK01000253.1 GCA_003697045.1 Planctomycetota bacterium | reverse complement strand
TTGATCGCCCGGGTCTGGAGTGGTCGTGAACGACTGGGTCGACGCCGAAGAACACGTCGAGCGTGCGCACGAGCACTATGAAGCGGGGCGCTGGGACGATGCGGAAGCAGAGCTGCGTCGCGCGCTGGCGTTGAATCCCTATCAGGCCGAGTGGCAGTTCAACCTCGGCCTGACGCTCGAAGCGGCCGGACGGTATGAACAGGCGATCGACGCATTTCGCGCCTGCCATGAGTTGCGTGACGGCGACGGCCCCGCGGCCCTGGCGATGGGAATCAACCTCATTCGTTTGAATCGGCCGCGTGAGGCAGTCGAGTGGCTGGAGCAGGCCGAACGATTGGACCCATCCTCTGTGACCCCGATCGTGCACCGTATCGACGCGCTGACCGATCTTGGGGAGCTGGAGCAGGCCGAACTTGCGTTCTACATGGGCCAGCAGCTCGATCCTCAGAATCCGGATTTGTATTCGGCCATGGCCGATGCGCTGCTTGCCAGGCGTGATTTTGAGCGAGCCATCTGGTGCTTGCGTGAGGCTGCAAGGCTGAGTCCGGATATGCCCCGGATCAACGCACGTCTTGCGCGCGCATACGCAGCGACTGGGCGGCAGGAGCGCGCACGCCAGCTCTATCACCGTGAGCTTCGGCTGGACCCCGGCGATGTCGATACGCTGCTCGACCTCGGTGACCTGCTGGTCGACATGCACCGTTTCGACGAGGCGGGTGAGAAGTATCGGCGTGTGCTCGAGCTTGAGCCGGACCATCCCGAAGCGCACTTTGCGCTGGGCGTGCTGGCTGCCGAGCAGGGGCGATTGCACGAGGCCGGTGTCCAGTTCGACGTTGTGCTCAGGCTCGAACCAGACCACCCAGAAGCACGCACACGCCTTGCGGATCTCCTGCTCTCGAGCGGGCGCGACCAGGACGTGCGGCGTGCGCGCGAGCTGCTGTTACAGGAGCTGCGCCGGTGTCGAGTTCCCGAGAATCAGGACGCCGACGCGCTGGACCTGCTCGGGCAGCTGCTGCTCGATGCGGATCTTTCCAGGGAAGGCGCTCGTGTGTTGCAGCGTGTGCTTGAGCTGCGTCCCTCCGATCACCGGGCGCACCACCATTTCAGCGTGGCATTGCTAGAAACGGGCGATCTGGAAGGGGGGATCGAAGCGGCCAAGGCTGCACTTCGGCTCAACCCGCGGTTTGTTCCTGCGATGCACAACCTGGCATTGGCCTACCTGCGCCGCGGCGAATGGTTGCGGGCTCGGTACTGGGCGCGCCAGGCGCTGGCGATCGACCCTGATGACGCATCGTTGCGTCGGTTGCGGCTGATGATGGCTGCACACACGGGCTTCGCCTTTGCCCGGTTTCTCGCGATCAGTGCATGGAGCGCGTGGAAGCGCGTCTGGTCTTGCATTGGACGCCCGACGCGACAGGCTGCGCAACGCTCCTGATGAACCGTCGTCCGATGCGGGCTCACCATCGGTGTCGAGCTGACGGAAGGTGTTGGCGTCTCAGGATTGGTGCTCCTTGACGAAGGTGCCGCGATCGACGTTCTTGACGACGCCGGGGAATCGCAGGGCACGGGAGTGGGCAACGACGTAGACACCGGGTTGGAGCACGCCGGTGGCGAAGATCGCTTCTGTGAAGTTTTGCAGCGCGTCGGATCGCTTCATCTCATAGGGCCGCATGGCGCCGGTGAGCACGATGGGACAGGGAGGAGATGGAAAGCTCTTGTGAAGCAGCTCGCCGGTGATGCACAGGGTGTCGGTGCCGTGAAGAATGACGACTCCGGAGCAATCGTCAGACCCGGTCAGAACCCGTACAGTGTCCACAATGCGGCTGCGATCCTGGTCGGTCAGGTCGTTGCTGTCCTTGCTCAGCAGCGGCAGCGTGGTGACAGTGATGTCTTCGAGACGGAGGCGTCGAAGCATGAGCGGGACGACACTGCGGACGTTGGACAACACGCCCAGGCGTTCGTCGTAGGTCTTTTCAATGGTTCCGCCGGTGGAAATGAGGTTGATGTGGCGCATCGGGGTGAGCTTAGCCGACGAAGTGCCCGGGTGGCGTAGGCTTTGCATAGTTTGCCTTTCAGGAGATCGTGCACATGGACCAACTGACCCCGCCGCAGGCGTTCTACGAAGCACAGCGGCTGATGAGGATGGGTGATTATCCGCGAGCGGCGGGACTGACCAAGCAGCTTTGGCAGAACATCCCCGACGAGCCACTGATCAAGGGGCTGCACGGGATGGCGACGGCTCGGATGGGTCTGTATGAGCAGGGTCTCAAGCTGCTCAGCGAAGCCGTCGAGGCGATCGAAGACGAAAAAAAGCGAGCGGTCTTGCTGACCGAACAGGCGTGGGTGTTGCGTCTGCTCAATCGGCCCGAACAAGCACGGGCTGCATGCGAACAAGCGCACCAACTCGATCCCGATGCCCCGGAAGGGCTCGCCGGGCTGATCGAAAGCCTCGTCGATCTGCGCCAGTTCGATGAGGCCCGCTCGCTGTTGCCAGAGGCCGGTGAGGATGAGCCGGCGCTGTTGACCATTGCGCGGGGACGTCTGGCGCTGGCGAGCGATCGACCGGACGATGCGGCCGACGAGGTGGCGCGTGCGGCCGGTGGGGTGGGTCTGGGAGCCGTCGACCTGGAGCGCCTGTTGCGGCTGAACGGTGAGCTGCGCGAGCTACAGGGCCGGTACGACGAGGCTCTGCAGGCGTTTCGGCGCGGCGCCAAACTGCGGCGGGGTGAGTTTGACCCGGGCAAGCATCGCGCGATGGTGGACGAGCTGGTCGCTGGATGGACCATGCAGGGGGTTTCCAAGGTTCAGCGCGCAGGCGTCGATGCCGGGCGTGCTGTGTTCCTGCTGGGACTTCCAGGAAGTGGGCAGGATCTGGCCGAGCGGATCATTGCGTGCCACCCGGACGCATTCGGCGGGGGCGAGCTGATGGACCTCTCTCGTGTGGCCCGATCGGGTCTGGCAGCAGAACGGCGATCGTTTCGGCACGTTGTGCCCAAGCCGAACTTGCTCAAGGGCAGGCAGCTTCAAGCAGCGGGGGCGGTGTATCTGAGTCGGCTGTCGGCCCTCTCAGAACATGCCGAGCGAATCACCGACTCCAATCCGCTCAATATTTATCTGGCAGGGATCATCCCGCTCATGTATGCCAATGCGCACATCGTGTTTTGTCGGCGTGATCCTGCCGAGGCGGCCTGGTGGTGGTACACCGCTATCCCCGGTCCGACACATCCATATGCGCAGGAGCCCGACGTGCTCATCGAGGCGATGCGTGATCTGGACAGGCTGTGCGCACATTGGAAGGCGCTGTTCGAGCAGATGGGCGTGTCGTTCTCGGAGTTTGATGCACAGCGGTTTGCCGAGTCACCCCAGGAGTCGGCCGGAGAGTTGGTCGAATCAATCGGGCTTGCGTATGACCAGCGCTGTGCCGAGCCTCATCTGCATGCCCGGACGCGAACCGCCCCCCGCGATACGCTGAGGCTGCCGATCGATCGCTGGGGCAGTCGATTCGAGCATTATCGTGGGAGGTTGAAGCCGGACTTTGCGACGCTATCGGCCGGGATCTGACCGAGTCCGGCTTGGTGAGTCAGATCCCGTGTTGGCGGGACTTTTTTGCAAGCCTCACCTTCAGGCGTGCGCGGTTGCGAGCATGGGTGATCTTGTCCGAATCGTCTGCTGCGGTGGGAGAGGCAAGGTCAACCGTGCGAGCTTCGGCTTCGGCCAACTCGGCCTGGGCGTCGGATTCGGAAAGCGACTCGATGGGAATGGCAGTCTCGGCCAGCAACGTGAGGCCCTCGCTGCTCATCTTGGCAAAACCCCCATCAACGAAGAATGAACGCGACCCCCCGTTTTCGCTGGCCGGGAAGTCGACGCGGAACTCGCCCAGCCCGAGACGGGCAACCAGCGGGCTGGAGCCGTGCATGATGCCCATGAGCCCGTCCCAGGCGGGTACGGAGGCATAAGACACCGACTCATCAAAGAGGGCATGCGTGGGGGTCACGACGCGGCAGCGAAAGGTCTTGTCAGCCAAGGACTGGTCTCCTTCAAGATTCGGGCAGGATCATAGCGCCACGTGGCCGGGCGATCTGCCCCCGCGGCTGATAGGCTCTGGCCGATGCACAGTCGTCCCTGGATCATCCTGGCGGTGCTCGTGGCGGTCCTTGTCGGCCTCTCGTGGTGGCGTCTTTCGATCGGGGCCCATCCAGCCGATCCCGTGGCATTGAAGCAGATCCTGTCCATCAGAAGATCGCACCTGGCATCGGGGCTGATCGTTGGTGGGGCGCTTTCGCTTGCCGGGGTCTTGCTGCAGGGGCTCTTGCGAAACCCGCTGGCCTCGCCGGACATCATGGGGCTGGCATCGGGAGCAGGGCTCGCCGTGATGATTGCCAGTTACATTGCTTTCACGATGGGCAGTCAGGCGGCACCCGGGTCGAGCCCACTCGTGCCGGCTCTGGTCGGTGCGTTTGCGACCCTGGCGCTCGTGTATGCGCTGAGCCAACGGCGAGGTGTGATCGATCCGGTTTCGATGGTGCTGGTCGGAGTGATCATCAGCATCACGGCTGCCGCGGGGACATTGCTGGTCCAGCAGCTGCTTCCGGATCGCGGTTTGTATTCAGGGCGATGGCTGTTCGGGGGGATCGACGAGGATGCGGGATGGTGGAGGATCGGGGG
>RFGK01000252.1 GCA_003697045.1 Planctomycetota bacterium | reverse complement strand
GGTTGATGCTGATTCGGACATACATGTCCGAAGTGTTGTTCAATGAGCGGGGAAACCGG
This sequence comes from Planctomycetota bacterium, assembly GCA_003697045.1. Lineage (GTDB taxonomy): Bacteria > Planctomycetota > Phycisphaerae > Phycisphaerales > UBA1924 > J022. Next base: position 5,370 of record RFGK01000252.1, on the reverse strand, counting down.
ATGACGATGATCTATCGTCGGCCGAATGCCTAATGGAAGTGGTCGGGGCCTACGATAGAGCAACTGTGTAGGCTTGAAACGACGGGGGCGAAAGTCATGAGTACGGAAACGACCAACGCGATCGTAATCACAGAATCGGCTGCGAAGGAGATCAGCTCGATCATCGACGAGCAGAAGCTGGATCGTGAAAAGGTCCGGCTGCGCGTGGGTGTCAAGGGTGGCGGCTGCTCGGGCTTCAGCTACGTGCTCGATCTGACCGAGCACCAGAAGGACACCGACGAGGTGTTCGAGGTCAACGGGATCACGGTCATCTGTGACCCCCGGAGCCTGACCTATCTGGCGGGCACGGTGATTGATTTCAAGGATGAGATCATGGGTCGGGGATTTGTCTTCCAGAACCCCAACGCCACGAGCACATGCGGGTGCGGCTCAAGTTTCACCGCGTAGACGCGCACCGAACCCCCACAACAGGTTATTTCTTCGCGCCGTCCCCCCAAGGGGGCGGCGTTGTGTGTTGGTTTGATCAATTTGCGCTTGGCATTTCGGACCGGTTCCGGTACTCTACAGAGGTTCCCTGGGCGGCGTGGAAGGAGTGATCGGCCCCAGTGCTCGCTGTGAGAACTCCGCCCGGGCGCCTTGCAGCGCGGGTATCGAGCGTGTGCCTCGTCCCGGAGGACAGTGGAAAGGATTCCATGGATAGCGGATCATCGCTGCCTCTCGAGACATCGCAGAGCTTTGCGCCACCGACGGTGACGCAGTTCAGCGTTTTTCTTCCAAACAAGGTGGGCAAGTTGCTGGATCTGGTCGAGGGGTTTGACAACTCGCCGTGCGCCATATGTGCTCTTGCGGTACATGAGGCAAGCGATCACGCGGTGGTCAGGCTGATCACGAACAACGCCACGATGGCTCGCTCGCTGCTGTCAGAGCAACGCCTGGCATATTCAGAGAACGACCTGCTGATCGTGGAGTTGACGGCCGGGCACACGATGACGAGTCTCTGTCTGGCGCTACTCGGAGCCGAGCTTTCGATTCACTTTGCCTATCCGATGATGATCAAGCCGAACGGTCGGCCCACCATCGCGCTGGCGGTGGATGATCCCACGCTTGCCGGGCAGATTCTGAGGCGAAAGCAGTTCAGGCTGTTCGGCGAAGCAGACCTTCCCGCGGCATAACGCCTCGCATGCAACATGGAGTTGCTCGCAGGCAAGCCCGGGCCAATGCGAGTGTGGATCATTGCGGGCGCCCCTCGCGCAATGGCAGCCACTTGGCGGCGATCGCCATCGCTGCGATGCCGACGCCGACTTGAACAACCCCGGCGACGAGAAGAAACATCGCGTATGAGCCGAAGCTGAGTTCATCGAAGGCCGGAAGCGAGAACTCAAGGTCGGAAAGCGTGTTGGCATCGCGCCAGGTGAAAGTGAGCGTGCCGTTGATGCTCACGGCCGCCATGGCGAGGGGATTGACCACCGAAAGCACGGTGAGGGCTTTTTCGATGTACGAATCGCTCCATGAGTAGAAGATGTTGGTACTGAGGACCAGCAGGAAGGGCAGGAAGGCATAGAGCCCAACAGGCAGGGCCAGGTTGGCGATCCCGGCGGAGATGGCTTTTCTGAACCACACGCCCGCGAGCAGTCCGGTGCAGAGAATCATGAAGCTTGCGGGCAGAACGGCCAGAGGCAGGAGTACGAGAATCGCCCAGTGGACATGGCCGGTGGCAATGGCGATGGCAAGATGAACAAGGACCACCGCCGGGGCGAACCACAATCGCCGGATCGCGCCAACGAGCTTTCCCAGAATGATCGAGCCGGGAGCCAGGGGCGTTGTCAGCAAGACTTCGAGCGTGCGCGCCTCGCGTTCGTTTGGAATCGTACCCGTGGTCGCGAAGACGGCCTGAGCGAGCAGAAGGAGCACGCCGGTGACAATCGTCACATAGTGCGTGGTTTCATCATTCAGCCCGACGTTCGAGTAGAGCAGTGCAAGCAGTGCAATCGTGCCGAGCACCGCTGCGATGAACATCCCGCGGCGTGGGAAGGTCTTCTGCCGCAGCTCACGCCAGAGAACCGGATGGTCGCCCACCATGCGCGAGGCGCGCGATTGCTCGTGCGCTTCGGCAAGATCTGCGGAAACGCACTCGGCATCGGGTGTGCCCCGCGAGCGGCGTCTGCGTTTGCGGAGCTTCTTTCGCATCTGGATGCCTTCGGGGTCCTGCCGCATCGTGCGACGAAGCTGGAGTCCAGCGGCGAGGATTGCGAGCAGCGTAACGCAGACGCCGTAGAGAGCTGACCAGCCGTAGACATTCATGGGCGTCAGGCCGGTGCTGTCTCCAACGAAATGCTCGATGAGGACCGCACCAAACGAGATGGGGAGCGAGGACTGGAAAAGGAACTGCACTCCAATCGGGCTCCAACCCAGTTTCGGGGCGATCCATTCGTTGTAGGTGGCAAAGGCCAGTGCGGGCACGAAGTTGAAGAAGAGGAAGAGAACGAACGCGGACGAGGCTGCGGTGGTCGCCCGGGTCGATCCGGCCGAGAGCAGCAGGCTCAGCGATGCCATTTGAATGAGGCTGATGAAGGTCAGGAGAACGGCTGCAAGAACTCCCTCGGCACTGAGTCCCCCGAGGAGGCGAGCTCCGAGCATCACCGGCACAGAAATGGCAGCGAGAATGAGCGTCTGGGTGAGCCGCCCGGAAAGCTTGTTGAGCACAATTTCCCACGACGTCATCGGCGTGGTCAGCAGCGCAGGCAGCGTGCGCTGACGACGTTCTTCGCACAGTGCCGATCCGGTGATGATCGGCGCCAGCAAGAGCAGGCCGACATACTGCGTCCAGAGCACCGTGAGCGCGAGTTCCGGGGCAAGCCCCTGGAGCTGCTGCAGGCGTGCCACGACCGAGCCCTGCGCATCGAACTGCTGAGAGCTGCCAAAAAGAAAGAGCGCGAAGAAGAAGGTCACGACGGCGGCGAAGAGAAACCGAAACACATAGGTGCTGGTGCGACGTCCTGAGGTGCGCATCTCCATCTGGAAGATCGGGCCGAAGAACAGCCTCACCGGATTGGGCGGTCGAAACTTCACTGCACGATCCCTTTTGTGAGTTTGAGAAAGGCATCTTCGAGCTTGACTTCGCGCGGCTCAAAGGACGCGATGCGCCCGCCGCCGGCGATGATCTGCTCAATGAGAAAGTGATGCCCGACACTCAGGTCGGTCAGTTCGACAAGAAGCGATTCGTTCCTGATATCGACGTTGCCGACCGGATCGAGTGCTTGCAGCTTCTCGGCGACGGTTTGCGCCATCTCTGCGTTTTCAAGACGCACACGGATGAACTCGCTGGTGCGTGTGCGTTCGAGCGCTTCGGCCAGCGTGCCGGCAAAGACGAGCCTGCCCTGCTCGATGATGCCGATGGAAGTGCACATCTCGGCCAGCTCGGTGAGGATGTGGCTGGAGACCATGAGCACCTTTCCCATCCGGGCCAGCTCGGTGAGCAGAGATCGCATCTCGATGCGGGCGCGAGGGTCAAGCCCGCTGGCGGGTTCATCGAGCAACAGCACCTTGGGCTCGTGGATAAGCACCCGGGCGACGCCGAGGCGTTGCTGCATGCCGCGTGAGAGCCCGCTGACCATGGTGTGCTTCTTGTGGGTCAGGTCGGTCAGCTCGAGCACGCTGTCGATGACAAGGCGTCGGCGTTTGCGGGGAATGGAAAAGGCCGACGCGAAGAACTGAAGGTATTCGTCGACGGTCAGGTCGTCGTACACGCCGAGGAAGTCGGGCATATATCCGAGGATGCGGCGGATCTCGTCGCCCTGGGTGAGGACGTTGAATCCTCCGACCGTAGCCACGCCCGCGTCGGGGCGAAGCAGGCAGGCCAGGATCTTCATCGTTGTGCTCTTTCCCGCGCCGTTGGGCCCGATGAAGCCGAAGACTTCTCCAGGCCCGATGTCGAGCGAGAGCCCATCGACTGCAACGAGATCGCCGTAGCGCTTGGTGATGTCGCGCATCTCGATCAAGGGGACGCCTCCCGGGGTTCAAGGTTGACAACGGGGACAAGCAGCCGCACCGCGGAGAGCATCCCGGTGTGGACGGCACCGGTCGTTGGGATATCGAGTTCCCCCGGCTGGCGGATGAAGCTCACCAAGGCGTACTGACCGGTTTGGACGAGCTCTGCAATCGCCTTGGATCGTTCATCGACGCCGGGAAGTCCGGGCAGGAATGCACGAACATCCGAATCGGCGTGCGGCTCGCCGGCTTCAAATCCGATCATCCTGTTCATGGTCTTGTCGAACCTTTCGGCATCGGCCGGGCTGAGTTGGACGCGCGTGCCCGGCTGGGCTGCGACATTCCAGACCTGATCGGCGCAGTCGACCTGCAACTCATCGATTTGCCCGATCTGCCCCGGGCCGAGTTCGAGTGTGAGCAACCCGTCCAGACGTTCGACGCGAGCAGCGATCGGCGGCTGCGCGGGCGCCTGGTCGAGCAGGGCGCGGACGGTCCAGACGCGCTGTCGCGGCGGCGTGATCAGGCAGGAAAGTTGCGCCCCCTCCGGCCCGGCGATGGGGATTTGCCAGGTGCGAACGGCGCTGAGCGTCTGGAGTTTCGTCGGGCGGTAGAAGTACAGCTCAACCGGAGAGACGCCCCGCCACCAGGCGCCGGGCCTCTGGTCTTCCGGGCCGAGCGCCCCGTTTTGCCCGGCGTAGGTGACGGTCAGCCCCGTCTTCCATCCGGTCAGCAAGGCGCCCGATTCATCAAGGAGGGCATCGGTGACGGCTACGCGTTCCAGTGTGTTCTGGTCGACGCGGTAGAGCCAGGGAATCGCAAACATGACAAGAGAGGCGAGCACGATCCATCCCGATGCGGTCAGCCATGAATAGTGCCGCAGCCCGCAGCGCTTCAACACAATCGCGTCGAATGGTCCGATCGCAACGATGAAACCCACGAGTATGGCCACGATAAGCAGCAGCGTCGAACCCTGCACGCCCGCCGCATGCACGCTGGCATCGACGATGCCGGTCATAGCTGCGGTTTGTCCGGGCGTGGCGCCCGAGCCCGCCGAAAACACCGAGCGTCGGTGCTCGGGGGGTTGACGGTCCATGATGCACGCTTCCAGAACGGCCGCCCACGCGGCAGCAGCCCCCTTGCCAGTGCGCAGCCGGGGCAGGCGCGCGGGGTCGAAGCCGACCAGTGCGAGCGTGCCGAAGCCCAGCGGGCCGCGCACGATGAGCGGCCGATCCGGGTCGCTGTCCGGGAGGATCGCGGTCGAGTATCCAAGCCTGCGGCCGCGTGGCGTGAGGTGTATGGGACGGGCGTTGATCGTCTCGGCTGCCTTGATGTCTGCCTCCAGCCCGGCGGCTTTGCGGTGGGCTTCGAGAAGCGGCTGGACGC
>RFGK01000251.1 GCA_003697045.1 Planctomycetota bacterium | reverse complement strand
TTGTCGAGAGGTGTCACCTTGGCGGGCCGAGCCCGCGCACCGGATGGCTCGAGCCGGGATATCTCAAACAGGGCGGAATGATGCAAGAACGACTTTTCAGGCTTGTTGCGGCACTCGTGCTGTGTCTGAGCCCGCTGGGATGTGGAAAAGCGCCGGACCAATCGGAAACCTACACGATCGTTGCGACCGTGGGCATGATTGAGGACCTTGCCCGCCATGTCGCCGGCGATCGGGCCCAGGTTATCGGGCTGATGGGTTCGGGGGTCGATCCTCATCTGTTCAAGCCGACCCGCTCAGATGTGCAGCAGATTTTGAACGCTGACGTCATCTTCTACAACGGCCTGCTGCTCGAGGGCAAGATGACCGACACGCTCGTTCGGGCAGCGACTTCGGGCAAGAAGGTCTACGCCGTCACTGAGCTGCTCGATGAGAAGTACCTGCTCGAACCGGAGGGGTTTCACGGGCTGTATGATCCACACGTGTGGATGGACCCATCAGCGTGGGCGCAAGCGCTGGACGTTGTGCGCGCCAAGCTCGTGGAGTTTGACCCCGAAGGTGCGGCCGTGTATGACGAGAATGCCCGGGACTACGCGCGTCGCCTGGCCGAGCTTGACGCCTATGCCGAGCGTGTTCTTTCAAGCGTGCCGGAGGAGCAGCGTGTGCTTGTGACGGCCCACGATGCGTTCAACTACTTCGGCCGACGCTTCGGCTACGAAGTCGTGGGAATCCAGGGCCTTTCCACAGAGTCCGAAGCGGGCGTGCAGGACATCGAGCGCCTCGTCGATCTGCTGGTGGAGCGCAAGATCAAGGCGGTGTTTGTCGAGTCGACCGTGTCGGAACGAAACATCCAGGCGCTGGTCGCAGGCGCCAAGGCTCGCGGGCACACGGTTGTCATTGGAGGCAAACTGTTCAGCGATGCCATGGGGGATCCCGGTACCTACGAGGGAACATACATCGGAATGATTGACCACAACGTCACAACGATCGCCCGCGCGCTGGGGGGAGAGGCGCCTGCGGGAGGCCTGCACGGGAGGCTTGGCGGTGGATGAGACGCATCCACGCACGCTTTCCTCTTTGCCGGAACACTCGGCCGAGAGCCCGCTGTCGGTGCATGCAATGACGGTGGCGTATCACCGCAAGCCTGTGCTGTGGGACGTGGACTACGACGCTCCGTCCGGGGCGCTTATTGCGATCGTCGGACCAAACGGGGCAGGCAAGAGCACGCTGATCAAGGCATGTCTGGGGCTGGTGCCTCGGGCGTCGGGTCAGGTGGAGTTCTGGGGCCGTCCATACACGCAGGTACGCTCACGCATCGGTTACGTGCCTCAGCGGGAAAGTGTGGATTGGGACTTTCCAGTCTCGGCACTGGACGTGGTGTGTATGGGACGATATCGCAAGATTGGATGGTGTCGCCCGGTTGGGCGTTCGCACCGGCGTGCCGCGCTGGCGTGCATGGAGCGCGTCGGCATGGCCGAGTATGCGCACAGGCAAATCAGCCAGCTCTCCGGCGGACAGCAGCAGCGGGTATTTCTGGCACGTGCTCTGGCGCAGGAGGCCGATCTGTATTTCATGGACGAACCATTCGCAGGCGTCGATGCCGCGACCGAGACGGCCATTGTGGACGTGCTGCGAGAACTCAAGGCCTTGGGAAAAACAGCGATCGTCGTTCACCACGATCTGCAAACCGTTGAGGAATACTTCGACGAGCTGATCCTGCTCAACATGCGCGTCGTGGCTGCCGGACCGGTCGCACGGGTCTTTACGCGCGAGAACCTGCAGAAGACCTATGGCGGTCGGTTGACCCTGCTTTCCGAAGCGGCTGAGGCTGTGGCACGGGTCGGATCACAAGGAGGCTGAGTCGTGTTGCCCGGGATCTCGCTCGGCATCGGGGTGCAACTCGAACCGAGTCAACTTGAGCAGCTCAGATCGTCGGCCCTTGCCACCGCGGGCGACCGCCTGCCCACTCTCGAGCAGATCATCGAAACCGTCACGCTGCGAGGCGGGTACAACACCAATCTCGTCATTGCCGGCACGACGCTGCTCGGGCTGGCTGCGGGCATTATCGGCGTCTTTGCGCTCTTGCGAAAGAGATCTCTCATGACTGACGCCCTCAGTCATGCCACGCTGCCAGGGATCACAATCGCGTTTCTCACGGCAACAGCACTTGGTTTTGACGGACGCTCGCTACCGGTGCTGTTGCTCGGCGCCACCGTTTCGGGTGTCGCGGGCGTGCTGTGCATTCACGCGATTCTCCGGTTTTCGAGGCTCACCGAGGATGCGGCCATCGGCATCGTCCTCAGCGTCTTCTTCGGTGCGGGCATCGTCGGGCTGAGCTACATTCAGGCAAACGCAAACACGAGCTCGGCCGGGCTGAATCGGTTCATCTATGGACAGGCAGCAACCATGCGGGCCGGAGATGTCGCGATCATGGGGAGCATCGCGGGCGTAAGCGTCGTGACAACAGTCCTCTTGCTCAAAGAGTTCGCCCTCGTCTGCTTCAATGACGCCTTTGCAAAGGTCGATGGGTGGCCTGTCGGCGCGATCGACCTTGTGATGATGGGTTTGGTGGTGCTCGTCACCGTCGCCGGGCTGCAAGCGGTCGGGCTGATTCTCGTCGTGGCGATGCTCATCATCCCCCCTGTTGCAGCCCGGTTCTGGACCGAACGCCTGTGGCTGTTGGTCGTGCTGGCCGGTGTCATCGGCGCCGCCAGCGGGTACTTCGGCTCGGTAGTTTCGGCGCTTCTCCCGCGCAAGCCTGCCGGATCGGTCATCGTCTTGACTTCAGGCTCGATCTTTGCGATCAGCTTCATCTGTGCGCCTGCCCGGGGTGTGATCGCAACTGCAATCCGCCGACTCAGGCTCCGATTGCGCATCGCCGGCGATCACCTGCTCGAACGGGCGCACGAGCTGCACACGTCCGTTCTCCCGGCCAGCGTGGTTGATGAGCTTGCGCAGCGGCGCGGATGGTCGCGATGGCTGCGCACTCTGGTCATCTGGTCGCTGCGCCGCGCAGGCATGGTCGGCAGCATGACCAGCAATGGTCTGGAAGTGCTCCGCGCGGGCATGGCGCGCGGCGCCCGCGTCAGCCGCAATCACGCCCTGTGGAAGCAGTATCTCATCAGCTATGCCGACATCGCCCCCAGCCATGTCGATTGGTCGGTCGACCAGGTTGAGCACGTGCTCTCCGATGCGCTCATCGCCGAGCTTGAAGCAGAGCTCACAGCCCAGGGTATCGCGATTCCCGCCGTGGGGAGTGCCGGCAGATGAATGGGGCGATCATACAGTTTGACATCGGGGCTGACCTGTTTCCGCTCCTCGCGGGTACTTTCGCAGCGATGGGGTGTGGGCTCCTGGGCAACTTTCTGGTCTTGCGTCGCCTCAGCCTCATGGGCGACGCCATCAGCCACAGCGTGCTGCCCGGACTGGTCATCGCCTTTCTCATCACGTCAACACGAAGCCCCGCAGTGATGTTCGCTGGCGCAGCGGCGGCGGGGATTGCCACCGTCGTTCTTGTTGAGTTGGTCAAGAACCTGGGCCGCGTCGAGCCGGGCGCCGCGATGGGAGTCGTCTTCAGCGTGTTTTTCGCACTCGGCGTGCTGCTCATCGAACGTGCTGCCATGCGACACATCGATCTCGATGCAGACTGCGTCCTGCATGGACAGCTCGAAACGCTTGTGTGGTACGACGCGCCCGACACACTTTCGGGCTTGTTGACGTGGTCAACGATCGACGCCGTGCCCCGCCAGGTCGCTGTGCTGGCGATGATGGTGGTTCTGGCGGTGATGTTCATTTCCGTGTTCTTCAAGGAGCTGCGCATTGCGGCCTTCGACCCGGCGCTTGCCACCACGCTTGGGTTCAATGCAACGGGAATGCACTATCTGCTGATGGTGTTTGTCGCCGCTGCAACGGTCGCGAGCTTTGAGGCTGTCGGCTCGATCCTCGTGATCGCGATGCTGGTGTGCCCGGCGGCGACGGCCAGGCTGTTGACGGATCGACTGCTCGCGCAAGTCGTCGTGAGCGGCGTCATCGCGGCCGTATCGAGTGTGGGCGGATACCTTGCAGCCACATCAATACCCGCAGCGTTTGGGAAAGATGCTGTCAACGCTGCCGGGTCGATGTCGGTCATGGCCGGGGGTTTGCTTGCTCTTGCCATCATCGCTGCACCGCGACACGGGGTCATTTCCGGCTGGGTCCGAAGACGCCGACTCGCCTGCGCCATCACGGTCGATTGACCCAGGCTTTCCCCCATGTTGCCCGCACAGGCAGGCGAACGAACGCAGCACACGTGATATGCGTGCCGAACCGCAAGGGTGCGATCCATGACGACAGCGATTGACACATGCCGGCCCGGCTTGGGGCTTTGGCTCAATCGTGCTATCCTGCATCTGTCCACAGGAGTGCCAAGCGATGTTCGACCTTTCGACCCCAGCGCAGGCAGTTGAGGCCAAGCCCGTGATCTCCAGACGCCAGGTCATCGCGGGGCTGGTGGCAGCAGCTGCGGCACCCGCGTTCGCACACGACAACCGCCGCGAACCCTTGTTCAAGATCTCACTGGCCCAGTGGTCGCTGCACCGCACGATCTGGGATGAGCGGCGGATTGATCATCTTGACTTTGCCAAGGTGGCTCGCACCGAGTTTGGCATTGGTGCCATCGAGTACGTCAACAGCTTTTTCAAAGACAAGGCGACCGACGCCGGGTATCTGGCCGAGATGAACGCCCGTGCACGTGACTACGAGGTCAAACAGTTGCTGATCATGGTTGATGGAGAGGGCGCGCTCGGCGATGCCGACGAATCAAAACGGATGCAGGCCGTCGACAATCACAAGCGTTGGGTCGAGGCAGCCAAGGTGCTTGGATGCGCCACGATCCGCGTCAATGCTGCCAGTTCGGGCAGTCCTGAGGAGCAGCAGGATCGAGCCGCGGACGGACTGCACCGCCTGTGCGCATTTGCTTCGGACTTTGACATCAATGTCATCGTCGAGAACCACGGCGGGTTGAGCAGCAACGGGGCGTGGCTTGCCGGGGTGATCAAAAAGGTTGACCTGCCCAACTGCGGCACGCTACCGGATTTCGGAAACTTCGATCTCGGCGGCGGCCGACAGTATGACCGGTACAAGGGTGTCAGCGAGTTGATGCCATATGCCAAGGCGGTCAGCGCCAAGAGCCACGACTTTGACGCTTCGGGCAATGAGATTCACACCGATTATCGGCGCATGATGAAGATCGTTGTCGACGCCGGTTATCGGGGATATGTCGGCATCGAGTACGAAGGAAAGAAGCTCGACGAGTACGCCGGCATCCGGGCAACCAAGAAGCTGCTTGAGAAGGTACGCCGGGAGCTGAGCAGCTAGGCACGCCATGACGGAGCGTGCGACGCTGTGACGCGCAATGGCTGCCCCCGCCCGCATGCAAGTGTCCCATAACCCAACCGGGCACGGTCTGTGACGGCACCGCACGTGTGATCTTGTTGCGTTTTGCGCCCCAACTTGATTGTGAACAAGGCTTTACGCTGTATGCTGGCGTGAGGCCCATCCCGGGAATGTGGGATCGGCCCGCATGTTCATCCATGCCGAAAATAGAGGAGAAAGAACAGATGCTGGCCATTGCGCTCTTGTCCGCCGTCGTCACGGCCGCCCCGCTCAGCGGGCATGGCCCCGTGCTTGAGAACCAGGTCATTTTCATTACGCCCGAGTTGTACACACCCCTTCAGGACACCGATCACCCCAGGCTGACAGACCAGGGAGTGGTAGTCGGGCAGATTCCATCCAAAATGGCGACACGCTCGGAACAACGCCGCGCCGAACTCGGCGCCGGCGACGAAGCACCCGAGTGGATCATCGTTCGCTTCCGTGACGGGCTCTTCGCAATCGATCCTTTCGTCAAGTTGCCCGACCCTACGACCGATACGGCCCGGCAACTCTTCAAGGCCATGAAGTATGAAACCGGCGCTCCAATCGCCACGCTTGGAACCGATCGTTCGCTTATCACCCGCAAACGCATCGATGCAACCGAGGATCTGTTCGCTGCGCTTGAACACGAGCGCATCGCATGGCTCAAGCGAAATGGATACCTCATGAGCGTGCGCACGGTTTCGGGCAGCGCTCCTTCGGCCCAGACGAGCGCCCCACCCCAACGAATGCCCGAAGATCGCCCCCGCACGCGCCCGATCGAACAAGTGCGGGCACCTTCGGCCGGCGTGCTCGTGATCGCCGGCGATCAGCCCGTGCGCATCTCCATGCCCGACCGCGGGATTCCGGCAAGTGTGCGGCAGCGCGTGACGAGGCGCGACGGCGTGCTCAATCACTCCGGCGAACATACGAGCAGGGTTGCCAAGGCAGAGCGGGTCCGCGACGAAGATTCAGCCGAACAGTAAACCCGGGCAGAGTTCCGGGGGAGAGAGAGCAGGAGCAGGGCCCGGGCAACCGGGCCTTGTTCATTGGTCCGGCGTCAGAGACACACCACTTCGG
>RFGK01000250.1 GCA_003697045.1 Planctomycetota bacterium | reverse complement strand
TTGAGCGCAGCTTCGACGCTCTCAGCGAGACGCTGACGAACATCGGGCTTGATGGCGATGCGATCGACGACGGCCTCGATGGTGTGCTTCTTGTGTCGATGCAGCTTGAGGGGGTTTTCACCCTCCGTCATGAGTGCATCGCGCAGGTCGATCACGGTGCCGTTGACGCGTGCACGGGTCCAGCCCTGTTTGAACAGGTTTTCGAGCACATCCTTATGAAACCCCTTGCGCGCGCGCACAATCGGGGCCAGCACCATGAGCCGCGTGCGTTCATCAAGCGACATGAGCGCATCAACGATCTGGGTGGAGCTGCTTGCCTCGATGCGTCGGCCGGAGCGAGCAAGGACGGTGCCGTCTTTTTTCGTGCGTGTGGGTGCCCAGCTCCGGGGCGTGCCACAGCGGGCAAAGAGCAGACGCAGATAGTCGTAGATTTCGGTTGTGGTGGCCACCGTCGAGCGCGGATTGTGGGCGCTGGAGCGCTGCTCGATGGCAATGGTGGGGGGGATGCCCTCGACCTCCTCGACATCGGGCTTCTTGAGCTGATCGAGAAACTGGCGCGCATAGGCGGACAGCGACTCCATGTACTTGCGCTGACCCTCGGCGAACAGCGTGTCGAAGGCCAGCGAGCTCTTGCCCGAGCCGGAAAGCCCGGTGATCACGACGAGCTGATCGCGCGGGATCTCGACGTCGATGTTCTTGAGGTTGTGTTCCCTGGCGCCGCGGACGCGGATGAGACGCCCATCAGCAGCCGAGGAGCGATGGAAAGGCTTGGGCTCGATCATCGTGCGCTCGTCTGGTGCGGGCCTTGGCGCGGTCCGTCTGGGGGCTTTGGCGGGCATGAACTCTCTGCTCCGGAGTACGACGGTAGGACATTGGTCGGGACACTCAATCTTGTGAAATCCTTGGCACGCACCGGCGAGTTAGTGTATGCTAATATGGAGGTGTCTCATGAATGCCGCAACACATCGGGCGCCCTCCGCACTCCCGGCTGTGAAACGGTGGGCAGGCGTGGTACACAGGGCCGGGTTGCTTGTGTGGGCCCTCGGGCTTGGTGGACTCAGCCTCGTGATGGGCATTGCAGAAGCGCAGGACGGCTGGATGAACCTGGCCACCCATCTGCTGGTGGCGCTGGTCATCGTGGCCCTGGCCCTGACGAGCTGGCTTTGGCCTCGTTGGGGTGGGATGGCGCTGGGAGCAGCGGGCGTGTGGGCTGCATGGTTCTTCACCGGCTCCTTTGCGTGGATCTTCCTTGCCTCTCCGGCGGTCGTGCTGGGGGGCCTTGGAATCCTGATCGATGGCTCCAGACCTGAGGCGGAGCTCCCTGCCGGCAAATAAAGCGCTTCGAACAAAACCCTCGTCCTCACTCGCTCAGGGGGGCACTGAGGCTGGATCCCTCACGGCTGAGAATCATCGCGGCGAGGCGTGGGCTCTGCCGGCGCAGCTTGGCCGTTCCCATGCGACTCTTGGGGACCGGCTTCAGAAGCGGGGTGTGCCGACTGCTGCGCTGCGATGCGACGTTGCATCTGGAAAAAGCCGAGCAGCATGAGCCCCATGGCGATGCCCAGGGCGTAGTACCCGAGGCGTTGGACAAAGGTGCTGCCGCTGGAGCGAGGATCCATGGGGGTATCGTAGAGACCCATTCGCGTCGAGACAGTGTGGGCCGTGGATAACGCCCGCTTGAAGCGGGGAGGCGCAATCCGCGCGGTCGCGGCCGACCAGGCGCACGGCGTGAATCTGAAGCCGACATCCGAAGCCGTCCGATGTTGGGTGCAACCCGAAGGGAGCGAGGATGTCCGACAACTACTGCATTCGTGAGGACTACCAGGCGCAGGCACGGGCTGCGAGCGTTGAAGTCGAGTTCGGCCAATACTGGAAGCCCTGGCGGATCGCCAAGTCGCTCGAATACCAGTGGGACGTCTACAAGCATGCGCGGCAGCTGGCCGATCGGTTCGAGCTCAAGTCCGTCGCCGACTTCGGCTGCGGCGTGGCAACCAAACTGAACCACTTCTTCTCGCACCTCTCGCCGTGCGCGTTCGATCAACCGACCGTGGGGGACTACATCGCCCGGAACTTCCCGACGATCTCGTTTCGGGCCATTGATCTGGAGTCGCCGCAAGGCGTGCTGGGACCGGACGAGCGGTTCGACCTGACCATCTGCGCCGATGTGATCGAGCATCTGTTCGACCCGGACCCGGCGATGGAGCTGATTCGTACCCACACGAAGAGGTTTGCGGTCTTGTCGACCCCGGAGCGGGAGATCGTGCGGGGTGTGGGCACGCTCAAGTCGACCAAGCCCGATCACGTGCGGGAGTGGACGAAGGACGAGTTCGCTGCATACGTGCAAAGCCGGGGGTTCGAGATCATCGAACACGCGCTGGTGCCGAAAGAGCGGCTCGACGATGCCGAGATGATCGAGTGTGAGCAGAGCGCAGAGCTGACCAGGCGCTGGCATGGATGCCAACTGGTTGTCTGTACGCCGCGTTAGCGTCGCAAACGCCGCTTTTGCCCGGTGCGTCGGGTCTTCCCTTCGATCTCGCTTTTCCGGAGCATGAGCGGGCCGGACTGGTCGGTTTGTGCGTGCTGAGCGATCAGTTCACGAACGCGGGTAATCTGATCGCGCACCCGGGCAGCTTTTTCAAACTCGAGCGCTTCGGCTGCCTCACGCATGTCGGCTTCGAGTTCGGCAATGAGCAGCTCGGCGTCGATGGCAGGTTCGCTGGATTCGACGGCTGCGCGCGCTTTTTTGCGGGCCTTGAGCTCGGACTCGATCCCCCGGCGGATGGACTTTTGCACAGTCGTGGGTGTGATGCCGTGTTCGGCGTTGTAGGCAAGCTGCTTGGCGCGACGTCGTTCGGTTTCCTCGATCGCCACCTGCATCGACGGTGTCATCTCGTCGGCGTACATGACAACATGGGCATTGGCGTTGCGAGCGGCTCGGCCCATTTGCTGGATCAGGCTGGTGGCGCTGCGCAAATACCCCTCCTTGTCCGCGTCAAGAATGCAGACCAGCGAAACTTCGGGCAGGTCGAGCCCCTCGCGCAGCAAGTTGACGCCGACGAGAATGTCAAACGCGCCTTCGCGGAGCTCGGTGAGGATTTCGACGCGTTCGAGTGTATCGATTTCAGAGTGGAGATAGCGCACGCGCAGGCCCTGACGATCGAGATAGTTGGTCAGGTCTTCGCACAGCCGCTTGGTCAGCGCAGTCACGAGCACGCGCTCTCCGCGCGCAGCTCGCTCGCGGCAGCGCTCGACCAGATCGGCCACCTGCCCGCGTGCGGGCTTGACTTCGATCGTGGGATCCACAAGACCGGTCGGGCGGATGATCTGCTCGACCACTTCGCCCCCGCACAGCTCGAGCTCGTAAGGCCCCGGCGTGGCACTGAGGAACAAGGTCAGTGGGGCCATCGACTCAAACTCCTCAAAGCGGAGTGGACGGTTGTCCAGCGCGCTTGGAAGACGAAATCCGTGTTCGACGAGCACCGTCTTGCGCGCCCTGTCGCCGTTGTACATGGCGCGAATCTGCGGGATGGTGACGTGCGATTCGTCGATGATCATCAGCCAGTCACCGAGATTGGCCCGCTCGATGCCGTAGCGGCGATGATCTTCCTCGTGATCGCGATCGTCGCAGCGAGAGCGCATCGCAGCGTCGTGCCCGTGTGCCTTGCGATCAGATTCACCACCCTGGGCAACGCGGCTCGGATCGGGGGGGGCATAGTCAAAGTAATCGAGAAGCGTGAACGGACGTTCACCGGGCTGACGTCCGTCCATGAAGCGTGAGTAGTTCTCGATGCCGGAGCAGAAGCCAACTTCGGCGATCATCTCGAGATCGTACTTCGTGCGCGCGAGCAATCGCTGGGCTTCGAGCAGTTTGCCCTGCGAGCGAAGTTCGAGCACGCGAGCGTCGAGTTCTTCGCGGATGCCCGTCAAGGCCGCCTCGAGTTGATCTTCGGGCATGACGTAGTGCACGGCGGGAAAGAGGAAGAACTGGTGTTCTTCAGCAAGAAGCTCGCCGCTGGTCGGGTTGATCAGCTCGATCCTGTCGATTTCGTCGCCGAAAAGCTCAACGCGGACGGCGAAGCGCTCATATGCGGGCCAGATGTCGATGGTGTCGCCGCGGGCGCGGTAGACGCCTCGCTTCCACTCGATCTCGGACCGCTGGTACTGCATGGAGTTGAGACTGAGGAAGAAGTCTCGGCGCTGGATTTCAGAGCCGCGCGTGATGGTCAAGACCTTCTGCGAGTAGGCCGATGGCGACCCCAGGCCGAAGATGCAGGAAACGGACGCCACGACGATGGTGTCCCGTCGCGTCAGCAG
>RFGK01000249.1 GCA_003697045.1 Planctomycetota bacterium | reverse complement strand
GCATCGGTTTTTTCCTGTGTGCGCTGGTCAGTTGTCGCTCTCTTTGGCACTTGGTCCCCCTTCCGGGCGTCGGTTGGACGCCGCATTCGGGGGGAATACAGCTGCATAGGCCATCGGTCGAACACACAGGCGCGCGCCGGCAAGACGGGCGCGTTCGATGGGATCGGGAGCCTGCACGCGCCTGGTGCGGGCCCAGCGATCAAGCTCACGGGCGACAAGAGGCACCCGGATGATCGAAGAAGCGCGCTGTGCGTCGGCAAGCATCCACGGAGCAAACCCGCAGGCGTCGAGCGCGTCTGCGAGTCGCGCGTCGGCGTGCGCGAAAGGCACGTGGTAGGCGATCATGCCGGCCTGTTCGAAGAAGGGGCAGATTGACCCCATTGCGGCGATGGCTTCGGTCGCGGGCGTGAGCGGATGGTTGAGGTAGTGTTGTACGAGTCTTCGGGCGATGCCTCTGCCTCGATAGCGCGGATCGACGATGACGCGCGAAATGCAGCGCAGCTCCGCGTTCATGCGCGCAAGCGCGGCTTTGCGGTCTGGGCCGGCGTATCTGCCCGGCCAGGCCTGTGCGCGCCATGCCCCGTTGAGCGTGGGCATGGAGATGACCAGCACGCCGGCGAGCTGGTCGTGCGCCCGGTCGTGTGCGCGCAGAAACCCCACCCTCGTTGCCGGTGGACCGGCCAGGTAATGATGACACAGCAATCGATGCATGTCTTTGCACGAACCGGGTTCGATGATGATCGACTCGTCGCGGCTTGCGCCGGGGCACCGGGACCAGGCTCCGGTCAGATCGAAGGCAATATGCACATCCGGGCGCAGATGGCACGTCAGGTCGTCGTGGGCGGTGGCGCACACGACCCGGACGCTTGCGCATCGCGCCGCCCGGGCGATCGTGGCTGCAACGCCGTGCGCTGTGATGCGATCGAGCACCGAGCAGAACTCATCCACGAGCACCCATCGGGCGCGGGTCTGCTGTGCCTGATGAAATGCGAGTGCCAGTCGGACGCGATGCTGCTGTCCTTCGGACAGCTCGCAGATGCGTCTTGCTGCAAGCGCCGGCTCGGCCAGCCCGAAGGCGGCGAGAAAGGCGAGCGTGCGCTCGACGGAGAGGTCCAGCACGTTGATGAGCAGCCGGGAATCATCGAATGTCAGAGGCGGCGTGATGACGCGCTGGCTGCGTCGGCGCAACTGATCGGCCAGTGAGCGGAGTGTGCACGATTTGCCGCTCCCGCTTGGGCCGGTGAGCAAGGCGACCTGTCCGGGCGCGAGCGCCGTGCGCAGCTGGTGTGCCGCATCGTGATATGAGCGCGGCGAGCAAGGACCGACTCTGAGCTCGATGCCGAATGGCGTGCACGCCTGGATCTGCCGCTCACTCGGCGGGGCATGAGTATGAACGAGCTTTCCCATGTCAGGAACTCCGATAGGCGGTGGAACGGGCTGCGCGTTGGCGTTGATCGGTTTCGTAGAGTGCGCGGATGGCTTCGGAGTGTCGTCGGACGTTGTAGAGGCTCATGCGGAGGCGATCGGCTGCGGCGCGCATGGAGTAGCCGTGGAGAATGGTGGCCGTGGCGACACGGCGGCGTGCGGGCGACCAGGACTCGTAGTTCCGAAGGACAAAGGCAAACCGATCGGAGAGCAAGCGTTGGGAGAGCCTGCGGATGCGTCGGCTCATGGCGCGAGGGGGCACATCGGCCGCCTCGGCGAGGGTCTTGATGGTGCGTCCTTCGCGGAAGTACCCCTCGATGAGGATGCGGTCGGCCGCGGGGAGGAAGGCTGCACGAGCGACGAGGCAATCGGTGCGATCACGTCTGATCCTTCTCCGCAGGTCGAGCGCGGCATCGGGGTCGATGGAGCGGGTGATTCCGTTCGGGTCTGTTCGGGTCAGTCTCTGCACTCTGGTTCCCTCCTTCTGGGTGTGACACACAACAATGGGTGTTCTGGCATCTTGTTCACACATCCTTGTGTATTCGCTACTTAGCGAACTCTGACATAGGGTTGTACCAATCGGCGAACGGCAATCAAGGACTTTCCTTCGGGGTGTCGCGAACGCGCGCACAGCCGCATACGATCGGGTATTGTATGGACTCTGATCGGACAAGTGAAACCTGCTCACGAGGTCAACGGATGCCTTCTGCCAACGAGAGCGTTTCTGTCTCGGCCGAGCGCGGGGCCCCATCGGTAGGCCGGGCGCTGCGTCGTGCTCGCGAACGAGCGGGGGTGAGCCTGGAAGCGCTTGCAAAGCGGGCGGGGTGTGCCAAGTCGTATTTGTCTGCGATTGAGAACGGTCGCAAGGGGCCGCCGTCGGAAGCGATGTTGCATCGGCTTGCCCGGGCGCTTGATGTCGATGCGGATGAGCTGCTGGCGCTTCGGCGCTGGTCGTGCACGCCGCGGGAGGTCCGGCGTGAGTTGACGGGGCTTGCTGCCCGGAATGTGGCGGCGCGTCGTCTTGCGGAGATCGTCCGGGCCGGGGGTTCGCTGGACGAGGCCCATCGCTCGGGCGAGCTGGCAAGGCTGGTCGAGGCGCTCTCAGGGACGAATCAACCCGGGCCGATCGAGGCGACGCTCCCGATGGAGGTGCCCTTGATCAACAAGGTCTCGGCGGGGTATCCGGCGGACTTTACTGACCTGGGGTATCCGGCGCGCGTGGCGGACGAATACGTGCGCTGCCCGGGAATCAACGACCCCGACGCATTTGCAGCACGCATCGTGGGCGACTCGATGATGCCCGAGTATCGGGAAGGAGACATCGTTGTGTTCAGCCCGGCGCGCGATGTGGCTTCGGGCGACGACTGTTTTGTGCGCATCGAGCCGGACCATGAATCGACGTTCAAGCGCGTCTATTTCGAGGGCGACAAGGGCGCCGAGTTGATCCGGCTGCAACCGATCAACAATGCCTATCCGCCGAAGATTCTCCCGCGTGAGCAGGTTGTCGGGCTGTACCGCGCGGTGAGCGTGACGCGGATGGTCTGATCAGCGAGCAGCTGAGGCGCGATTGGCGTCCGCGACGGAGAGCTGCACGGGATGGGGACGTGCCTGTGCCTGAAAGCTTGCAAGCGTCCGACTTGC
>RFGK01000248.1 GCA_003697045.1 Planctomycetota bacterium | reverse complement strand
GCTGGTTCGAGTCCAGTAGGTGGCTTTTTTGCGCGCTCGCCGTGGTCGTGACACCTTGGCCGTCGGCTGGGTGAATCCGGCATTGGCCCGACCCGGCGAACGCGGCAAGGACCATCGCACAAAACGGACAGGCCTGGCATCGTTCAAAGCGGACGGGTGCTGCACATCGGGCAGAGAAGGCTCGAATCGCGCGCCTGGAATCGGTACGATCCCCTCGTTCGGTGAGTCAAGTTTCGCAGCCGGGGAGGGGAAACGGTCGAAGAACACAGTCCGACCTGCCGGCCCTGAAGCCCGAATGGAGCGTGCCATGTCCCGTGTCGTGATGCAGTTGTTCGCCTTCGCGGCGATCTCGTCCGGTCTGACCTCAGCGCCGGCGCAGGAGGCAGCCGAGCTGCCGACTCCAACGCTCGACCCCGCCTGGGTTGATACATTTGACTGGCGCTTCATCGGCCCGGCCAACATGAGCGGCCGGATCGTCGATCTGGCGGTTTATGAGGCCGATCCAAGCATCTTCTACGTGGCCACGGCCTCGGGCGGGCTGCTCAAGACGACCAACAACGGCACCACCTTCGAACACCAGTTCGACCACGAATCGACCGTATCCATCGGCGATGTGGCTGTGGCGGCAACCAATCCCGACATCGTGTGGGTCGGCACCGGAGAACAGAATCCCCGGAACTCCGTTTCCTGGGGCGACGGTGTATACAAGTCGGTCGATGGCGGCACAACCTGGGAACACATGGGTCTTGCCGAATCGTTCCAGATCGGCAAGGTGCTGATTCACCCCGAAAACCCTGACATCGTGCTGGTCGGAGCGCTCGGGCGTCTGTGGGGGCCGAACGACCAGCGTGGTGTTTTTCGCACCACCGACGCTGGCAAGACATGGGAAAAAACGCTTTTCATCGACGACAAGACCGGCATCATCGACATGGCGTTCGACCCGCAGAATCCTGACCTGGTGCTCGCAGCTGCGTGGGAACGTCAGCGTGACGAGTTCGATACGAACGACCCTGCCAAACGCTGGGGGCCGGGCTCGGGGCTCTACCGCTCAGAGGACAACGGGCAAACGTGGACACAGGTCACCGAAGGACTGCCCACAGTTGACAAGGGACGCATGGCAATCGAGTTTTCGCGAGCCAACCCGGGCACGGTCTACCTGCTTGTCGATACGGTCCGCATCGGCGAGGGCCTGCCCAACGCCGGATACATGGGTGTGACCGGCACCGACGCCGATGTTGGTGCGCGGCTCACGCAGATTGTCGAAGATGGACCGGCTGCCAAAGCCGGGCTGCAAGAAAACGACATCGTGATCGGCGTCGACGATGAACGCATCGTGCGTTATGACGACCTGGTCAGTGCGGCTCGGGTGCGCGAGGCGGGGACGACCGTGTCTCTCGAAGTCGTGCGCGAAGGCAAGGTGCTCGATGTTGAACTGACGTTGGGTGAACATCCCAATCCCAATCGCAAGCCGTTCGAGCGAGATCTCGGCGGCCAGCGTGACAGCATCCAGGACCAGCAAGGGCCGGATGGCTACGAAACCGGCGGTCTGTTCCGTTCTGATGATTACGGAAAGACATGGAGACGCATCAACTCGATCAACCCGAGGCCGATGTACTTCTCGAAGGTCTACGTGGATCCGAGCGATGACAACTACATGTGGGTCCTCGGCATTCCGCTGTGCAAGAGCGAAGACAATGGCGTCACCTGGACGCGCGACGGCACCCCGGACATCGTTCACGTCGATCACCACGCGATGTGGATTGACCCCAGCGATGGCGAACACCTGATCCTCGGCAATGACGGCGGGCTGTATGTCAGCTACGACCGAGGAAAGACGTTTGACCATCTCAACCACTTTGCCATCGGGCAGTATTACCACGTGTCGGTGGACACGCAGCCGTTGTACCGCGTCATGGGCGGATTCCAGGACAACGGCAGCTGGGCCGGACCCAATCGCACACGCAACCGTGAAGGCCCGTACAACACCGACTGGTTCCGCGTGGGCGGGGGTGATGGGTTCATCACATTTGCCGATCCGAATGACCCGGACCAGATCTATTACGAGAGCCAGAACGGGGGCATGGGGCGTGTGCATCTGCGCACGGGAGAGCGTCGCGGGATTCGGCCGCGGGCGCCGCGTGGAACGCAGTACCGGTTCAACTGGAAGACGCCGTTCATGCTCAGCCACCATAACTCGGAGATCTTCTATGCAGCGGGCAACTACGTGTTTCGTTCGCTGCACAAGGGAGATGACATCAAGCGCATCAGCCCCGAGATCACACGGACGCGACGAGGAAGCGCAACGGCGTTTGACGAGTCGCCGATCGATGCCGATCTGTTGATGGTCGGCAGCGACGATGGCGCCCTGTGGGTGTCACGCGACGGTGGAGCCAACTGGGAAAACATCGTGTATCCGTATGACGAGTCGGCTTATCCGGAAGAGCCGGAAGATACATCGGCATCAGTCGGTGAAGCCGACAACCCCGAGCCGCGAACCGGTCCGGCTGGACGCACCGGCGCCGAGGGCAGACCCGGGGGACGCCGATTCGACGTCCTGGCCCGCTTCGATGAAAACGGCGACGGGAAGCTCCAGTTGAGCGAGGCGCCCGAGCGCATGCGCGAAACCATGCGCGTCTTCGACGAGGACAAGGATGGTGCGCTCAACGATGAGGAAATCGAAAAGTGGCGTGAAGTAATGCGCAGCTCGCGGAGCCGTCCGGGCGGCGAGCCCGAGGGACGCAGAAGACCGGGCACGGACACTCAGTCGTCCGGCCGCGAGCGTGCGTCCGATCCGGGTTCCGAGGCCGCCGCGTCTGCAGATCAGAGTCAAGCGGTGGAGGAGCCTGAGCAGGTCGAACAGCCCGAACAACAGACCCAGCCCTCTGAGCCTGCGCAAGAGCCGGAAGAAGGCCCGGTGCTGCATCCGGAGTTTGTGGGCACATGGGAAGGGCGCCTCGAGGGCCGCATGGCAGGCGCCCCTCCCTTCCAGATTTACATTTCGGATGTCGATGAAAAAACGATCAAGGTCGAAATCGACTCGCCGTTCTTCAATGGGGATTCGACGGCACAGGTGCCGAGCAAACCGGGCGGCACAGTCCGGTTCAGCATTCGATCCGAACAGGGAACGGTTGAATACACTGCCCGGCGTGACGGGGAGGCGCTGGCGGGGACGGTATCAGCCCGGGGTGGTGAGTTCACCGCCGACTGGCGTGCCACGCGAGTGCAGCAGGAAGAAAAGTCCGATGAATCTGCCGGGCCGGCTCTGAGCGAGTTGATTCCGGGCCCACGCCGCGTGCAGTCGATCGAGTGGTCGAAGTTTGCGCGTGAGCGCGTCTACGTCGTGCTCGACGGTCACTATTACGACGATGATGAGCCCTACGTGTTCGTCTCGGAAGATGCGGGCAAGTCCTGGGCGTCGCTGCGATCCAACCTGCCGACCGAGACGACGCGCGTGCTCCGCGAGGATCTTGAAAACGAGGATGTGCTCTATCTGGGCACGGAGTTCGGGCTTTATGTCTCGATCGATCGCGGCCAAAGCTGGACGCGCTTTCACAATGATCTTCCGACGGTGGCGGTGCATGAGATTGCCCAGCACGTCTCAAGCGGGGAGATCATCGTCGGCACGCACGGGCGCAGCGCCTGGGCGCTCGATGTGACGCCGTTGCGTCAGATGAACTCGGACGCGAGGGACGCGCCGATTCACCTGTACCGCCCGAACGATGTGATTCTTTGGCGGATCGAGTCGGAGCGAGGGCGGGGTGCAAGCCGATGGTTTGCCGGGGAGAATCCGGATCGTCAAGCGCTCATTTACTACTCGCTCAGGCGTCCTGCGAATGTATCAATCGAAATCGTGGATGTGACCGGCGAGACGATTCGCACGCTGGAACTGCCCGAGAATGCCGGGCGACCGGGCTTGCATCAAATCGCATGGGATTTGCGCCGAGATCCTCCGCCGGGCGCGCGCAATCAGCGCTTTCGGCGGGGTGGGTTCGTCGAACCGGGGACCTATCGGGTGGTGCTCGATGCGGGCTCGACGACACTGAGCACACAGCTGCGCATTGTCAATGATCCGGAGATGGGCT
>RFGK01000247.1 GCA_003697045.1 Planctomycetota bacterium | reverse complement strand
GGCGCACTTCAGGAACCGGACGGTTCGTTCCGGGTGCTCAATGATCGGTGGATGGAAAATAACAAGGTGCTCATCACCGCGTACGCGCTGATTGCGCTTCAGATTGCGGCTCAGTGAGCAGAGCCCTGGGAGACAGGTTGTGAAGCCAACATGCCGAAGTGCGCTGGGCGTGGCGGTTGCCCTTGGCGCCAGCGCATTTGCTGCGCATATCGAAACATTTGCAGACGACTGGACGGATGTTCCCGATCGCGTATGGGTGGGCGCAGCGTATTGGGCCAATCGTCTGCAGGACTGGCGCGTGCGCGACCAGCGGGTTGAGTGTGTCGAAACGCGAGCGGGGCTTCCACTGCGGACATTGCACGTGCTGCCGGTGCGTGCGGGTGAACAGGCCGGCTCGTATCGCATTGAGATCGATCTGGGCTGGTTCGGCGATGGCGCAGCGCCGGCGGGTTCGTTTGCAGGCGTCGTCATCGGGATCGGCGATGCGTCGATCGACTTTCGCACCAGCGCGCAGATGCACCACCGCTCAGCGGAGGACGGCGGGTTGATCGTCGCGGTACACCACGACGGGTCCATCCATCTCTATGACAATGAGCTTGGTGGGGGCGGGGGCCTGTGGTCACTCGGCGGTGCGCTCAAGGATGGCGAACTGGTCGAGATCGAGCCTACCGAACGGACGGGCCGCCCGACGGTGCCTGCCCCGATGCGCCTGTCACTCGAAATCCAGCGGACCGATCAAGGCTCAGGTCTGATCGCAGTGGCGACGCCGATTGGCGTTGAGCACGCGGCGCCGGTCAGCGTGGTCAGACTCAATGATGTTGATCCGGCGCACATCGAAGGCGGAGTTGCGCTGGTCTCGCACCTGGGACCACGCGGGGGCGGACACTGGTTTGATCATTTTGCCGTCTCCGGCCGGGGGATGCGGATTCATCCTGATCGAACCTGGGGACCGGTGCTGGCAACGCTCTACACGGTGGATGATCACGTGCTCAAGCTGACTGCGCAGATTGGTCCGATCGGGGCCGACGATCCACAGGAAGCCTCGCTGCAAATACGCCTGGGCGGAAATGAGTGGCACACGGTCGATACAGCGCGCTTCGAGCCTGACAGCTGCACATTCTGCTTTCGGGTCGAGGGGTGGGATGCATCGGCCAGAACGCCGTTTCGCGTGGTGTACCGTCCTGGCGGCTCAACAACACAGCGCTCGCACGAGGGCGTGATTGCGGCCGAGCCTGACGACGGGGAGGTTGTGATCGCATCACTCAACTGCCACAAAGTGTTTACGGGCGATTTGAAGTGGAACCACGAGTCGATCTGGCTTCCACACTCCGAACTGGTCGCGTCGGTGGCAGCACACGAGCCGGACCTGCTGTTCTTTGCGGGCGATCAGATCTACGAGGGGGATCTTGTCGGCGTCGATCTGCGTTCAGACCGGATAGCGATGCTTGATTACCTGTACAAGTGGTATCGCTGGTGCTGGTCGTTCGAGGCGTTGACACGGACGCGCCCGAGCGTGGTGATCCCGGACGATCACGATGTGTACCACGGCAACTTGTGGGGCGCCGGTGGGCGCAAGGCGGTGGCGCGTGATGGCATGACGGCCCAGGATGCCGGCGGGTACAAGATGTCGGCACGATTCGTCAACGCGGTACACCGCACCCAGACGAGCCACCTGCCCGACCCGTTTGACCCCTCGCCGATCGAACGAGGGATCAGCGTCTACTACACAGAACTGACGTGGGGCGGTGTAAGCCTGGCGATTCTCGGCGATCGGATGTTCAAGGACTCCGCGTCGGTGCTTGTGCCCGAGGGCAAGGTCGTCAACGGGTGGTTTCAGAACCCGGATTTTGATCCGGTTGATGCCGATGTGCCGGGCGCGGTGCTGCTGGGTGACCGGCAGGAGCGGTTCCTGAACACGTGGGCCGGGGACTGGTCGAACGGGGTGTGGATGAAAGGGGTGTTGAGTCAGACGATCTTTGCCAATGTTGCCACGCTGCCTGAGACGGCGACGAGTGACGCGGTTGTGCCCGGCCTGTCTGTCAAGGGCGAAGGTGAGTATCAGGAGCGTGACGTGCCGGCGGCGGATACGGATTCCAACGGTTGGCCTCAGGCGGGACGAAACCGGGCATTGCGGGCGATGCGTCGCGGCTTTGCCTTTCACCTGGCTGGCGATCAGCATCTGGGGAGTCTTGTTCATTACGGCGTAGAGGAGTGGCGCGATGCGGGGGTGGCGTTTTGCAGCCCGGCGATTGCGAACACCTGGCCTCGGCGCTGGTTCCCGCCGCCAAACGCCCGGCGAGGGGTGATCGACCCACTGGACCCGGCATACACGGGAGACTTTCTCGATGGATTCGGCAATCTGGTGACGGTCTACGCGGTGGCCAATCCACGCCGCAGCGGGCGCGAACCGTCGCGGTTGTACGATCGCGCGCCGGGGTACGGGATCGTTCGGCTCGATCGTGCTTCGCGGACGATCACGATGGAGTGCTGGCCTCGCTGGGCCGATCCGCGCGCGCCCGATGCTGAGCAGTATCGTGGGTGGCCGAGGACTTTTTTGCAAGATGAGATGTTCAATCCGGGCCCGCAACGCCTGGCAACGCTGGTGATTGAGGGTTTGGAGGATGCGGTCGTGCAGGTGGAGGACGAGCGAACCGGGGAGGTGGTCTACACGGTGCGGATTGTGGGGAACCGGTTTACGCCGTGGGTGGACGATGAGGGGCCGTACACGGTGCGTGTGGGTGAGCCGGATTGCCATGTCTGGAAGGTGATTCAGGGCCTGCGTCCCGTGGCGGTGCCGACGGAGTGGCGCGTAGGCTTGTAACTCACCCAAAGGAGGTTGATGCTGATGACAACGTTGCCGGCGCACTACACGGAGCTTTGCC
>RFGK01000246.1 GCA_003697045.1 Planctomycetota bacterium | reverse complement strand
TCTTTCCGTCGTCGCACGCAGGCGCTCATTCAGACGCCGGCACTGATCACGCCGAGGCGCGATCAATCCCACTCCTGAGGCAAGACACGGACGGCTCGCAATCGATTGCACGAAACGCCGTTCCGTCGAAAGCCGCCGTTCAATATCCGACCCCAGCCGACGCTTGATCGAGTCCAGTTGACGCTTCAACTCGGCGCGATCCGGCGAGAGTTTCATGGCGGCCTGGGTCGGAGTGGCACAGCGCTCATCGGCCACCAGTTCTGCAATGGTCGTATCCGTCTCGTGTCCGACCGCCGCAACAACCGGGATCGGGCATGCGACAATCGCCTCGGCCACGATGCGTTCATTGAACGCCCAGAGGTCTTCCATCGAGCCGCCGCCGCGAGTGAGAAGAATGGCATCAAGCTTGAGCTGCTCATGGTGCGCACCGAGTGCCCGAATCGCGTCAGCGATCTCCGGAACGGCCGCCGGTCCCTGTACGCGCACATCCACGAGCACCAACTCAATCGCCGGCATGCGACGGTTCATCGTGTCGATGACGTCCTGCAAGGCGGCACCCGTTCGGCTTGTCACCACCGCCACACGCCGTGGAAACTTCGGGAGCGGACGTTTCCGCTCGGGCGCAAACCACCCCAGCCCCCGCAGTTCTTCGCACAACGCGCGGAACCGCAGCTCGAGCTCCCCGGCCCCACGCAACTCAATCGAGCTGGCGATCAGCGAGACCTTCCCGCCCGGTGCATAAAACTCGATCGTGCCGGCAACGACAAGCTCTTGACCATTCTCCGGCCGAACGCGGGCGCGGGCTGCACGCGACGCGAACATCACCACGTTGATCACCGCCGACTCATCCTTGAGATCGAAGTACCAATGGGTCCGCTCGCGAAACCCGCTCACCTCTCCGACCACCCGGACGGTCCCGCCGATACCCCGTTTCAACGCCGAATCGATGCGCGACGCAAGCGCCGAAACGCTCAAGGGCTCGTCCGACTGCCTTCGGCGGGCTGCGGCAGTCTTCTCAGGATCGAATGGAAGTCGCCCGGTCACATCGGCATTATCGCATCTTCGGCCTGGCTACGGGGCTTCCGTGCAACATGCCAGCGTGGGAATACACACAAAAAACCGCGAGCTCATGCTCGCGGTTGAAGTGCATGCTCCCTGGGATGGACCGGCCTACCTGCCTTGCAGCGTCACTTCGAGCGTGATTTCTTCATCACCCCGCTTGACGCCAACCTTCACCTTGTCGCCCGGTTCATGCTTTGCCAGCATTTCCATCCAGGCACGGATGTCTTCGATCTTCTGCCCGTCCCAGCGGATGAGACGATCCCCCGGCTCGATGCCGGCCTCATCGGCCGAGCCACCGGGCGTCACGTCTTCAATCAAAACGCCGATCGCCTCCTCATCCTCGGAGTAGCCGGGCATGATGCCGAAACGCACCTTGATTCCACCACGCGCGACCTGCGGGCGGGGCGCCCGATCGCTGCGCGTAAAGCTGAATCGCTCCGGGCGCTGCGCAGCAGCCAGGGCGATGTCATGGAACAGATTGATCGTGTCAACCGCACCCTGCCGATTGATCAGCGGGCTGACATCGCGCGGCGTGTGGTAATCGGCATGGAAGTCCGCGATGATGCCGAACAACACCGGGATCTGCTTGCTCACAAACGAACTGTGGTCACTCGCCCCCGAGAGTGAATCACTGGGAATCACTGTCAAGGGCGTATTCTCGAAGAACGGCTCGAGCCACTCCTTCATGCCCTCGCCCGTCGAATAACCCGAAACACTCAGCCGACCGTTCTTGATCCGCCCGATCATGTCAAAGTTGATCATCATCGCGTGGTCGTCGATCGGCACGATCGGGTTGTTGGCGTAGTACCGCGAGCCGTTGAGCCCCGATTCCTCACCGCTGAACGCCATGAACAGAATCGAGCGGGCGTTCGCGTCGGCCGGAAGCGCGTCATACGAACGCTTCAGCTTGTCGGCAAAGATCAGAATCCCCGCAGAACCCGAGGCATTGTCATCCGCTCCGGGATGAAGCTCGCCCGGCCCGGATCGCGAACCAAAGTACCCCATCCCCAGATGGTCCAGATGGGCGCCGATCACGATGTACTCGTTGGCAAGATCGCCCTTGCCCGGCAGTATCCCACCGACGTTCTCGGCCATGAGCGATTCCCGCTCGATCTCGGCCTTGCCCGTGACCGAGCCATTCAGTTCGACAATCGTCCTTCCCTCATCGGCCAGCTTGCGCAAATCAAGCAGCGAGCGCCCCTCCGGATCCGTCGCGGCGATGAGTCTTTCGCCTGCCTCAGTGGACATCATGAACACCGGCACATCGAGCACACGCCCGCCGGCCGAGTTGACATCCATCAGCTGGCCCGCACGCGGATCGTTGGTTCCGGGCGTATTGATGATCACCACCCCCGCCGGGTTATGGTCTTTGATCGCGCGCATTTTCGCAGCAAAGCTCGCTGCGTTCGACCAGCCGCGACCCTCACGGAACCGACTCGAACCGTCCTCGTTGACCGGCTCAAAACGGAACATCACGGCTATCTTGCCTGAAAAGTCGTCGTCCTCATTGAAACTCTCGTACCCGTCGCCACCCTCCGCGATCGAGTACCCGACAAACACCAGCGGGCCCGAAACCTCTCCCGACGCGCCCAGCCCGGTCACATTGAAATCCACTCCCGACTCAAAGCTGAGGTCCTCGCCGCCTGCCTTGACGTCGAACTCCGCAGCCTTGACCCTGGTCGTGCCCCCCAGAGGGAACGGCTGACGGTAGCTCGAACGAGGAATGACCACTTCGCTGCCGTCGCCTTCAACCCTGGTCGTGGCAAACGCCGGCTCAAGCCCGTATTGCCTGAAGTAATACTCGACATAGTCCTTCGCCCGCTCCATGCCGGCAGACCCGGGCACGCGACCTTCCATGTACGGACTGGCCAGAATCGTCAGGTGATCGTTGTAGATTCTGACTTCTTCCGACACAGTCGCCAGCGCGTCGGCAATGGGCGCAGCAGACTTCTTCTCGTCCTCAGCCAAAGTCGGTACGGCAGTCACACACGCCAACGACACCAGGATCAAAAGGCGATGGTTCATGGGTTCTCCTTCGTCACGCAATCGTCCCGCGAGCACGGAGTGTAGCGTTTCGTGCGCAAGAAACCTACACCATGTCGGAAGTTCGGGGCCCTTTCGGGACCCCGTCGCGTACACTTGTCCCATGCCCACGCTTTGCAGGCTCATGGCGCTGCTCGCCGTCCTGACGCTCGCCCGAATGGGCACCGCCCATCCACAGGACGGGCCTCACGCCGACATTCGCGTCTCGATTGACGAGACCGGCGTCCATTTCGGGATGATGATCAATCTGGTCTTCATCGATGAGATCGTCAATGTGCCTCGAGAGTCCCCGGACGCGGTGCACCCCATCGAGGAAGAGGCCCTCCGCGAGGCGCTCGAACGCTTCTTTGCTGAAAAGAACGTCGTCGAGATTGATGGCGTCGAAGTCTCCCCGATTTTTCGATCCTTCGAGATGATTCGCGGAGGGCTCGACGAGCTTGCGCTGTTCCCAAAGTCGGGCATGCGAGGCCTCCTTCGCGCACGCATCGAGCTTGAATACCCCGGCAAGGGGGCACCTCGAAGCGTGCGCTTCGTCTGGGGTGCGTATCCCCCGAACACTCTGCTCGACCTCGAACAAGGCGTCGAGCCTCCTCCGATGACCGTCGAGATGCAGGTCTCCGCCGAGGGCAGAGTCCACATCCTCCAGTTCACGCAGGATGAGCCTGAAGTGACCTGGCACGGCACCGGTCTTTCGCCCGAACAGCGTTTCCAGGCCGTCCCTGAAGTGAAGATGCCCGAAGCCGTGCCGCAATTCCCCGCACTGGCGCTCGGCATCGCAGTCGCAGGGCTCGGGGTATTACTCGCCGGCGTGCGCACAGCAAAGGCGCGACCCGCCATCATCGGACTCGGAGCTGCCCTGCTTGTGGCCGCTCCGCTGACCCGCAGCATCGGAACAATCCGCCTCGGGCCCGCTCGCCCGGCGCTTCCAACCGAGGCCGAGGCCCGCGCCATCTTCGAACCCCTGCACGCCAACATCTATCGCGCCTTCGATTACGAAAAACCCGGCCAGATATACGACGCGCTGGCCCGCAGCGTCGACGGCGAACTGCTCGAGCAGCTCTATGACCAGATCTACACCAGCCTGATCATGTTCGACCAGGGTGGTGCCGTCAGCCGCGTCTCGGCCGTCCGCCTCATGCGCGTTGACATCAAGTCGATCGGATACATCGACGACGGCGCAACGCCGGGCTTTACGCTTGAAGCCCAGTGGCAGGTTGATGGCGTCGTCTATCACGGGCACACACACCGGCGCACCAATGAGTACGTCGCAGAGTATTCCGTCGCCCTGCGTCCTGCGGGGTGGCGCATCTCCGGCAATCGCGTGCTCAGCCAGGAACGCCTTGATCCCGACACAGGTAAGCGACCGCGCCCGATCATTCCGGATGGAGAGATATGACCGCGCCGGTCGTTGAGGCCCACGACGTTCGGTATCGATACGATGCCCGCAGCACATTCGAGCTGCATATCCCCGAGTTGCAGGTCCATGCCGGGCAGACGCTCGCCTGCATCGGACCCAGCGGGTGCGGAAAGACAACGCTGGTCAACATCATCTCCGGCGTCGTGCGCGCTCGATCCGGTCGCGTCGTGCTGTGCGGACGTGAGTTGACCGCGATGAGCGACGCTGCCCGACGTGAGCATCGGCTCAAGTGCGTCGGCATGGTCTTCCAGGAGTTCGAGCTGCTGACCTACCTCACGGCGCTTGAAAACATCCTTCTGCCTTTCCACATCGGCAAGGGCATGCGCCTCGACGAGCAGGCGCGGCGACGAGCCAGTGAGCTTGCCGAAACGGTGGGAATCACGCACCTGCTTCGCCGTCGCCCCCGCCGATTGTCGCAGGGCGAGCGGCAGCGCGTTGCAGTGTGCCGGGCGCTGGTCACGTCGCCTCGAATCATCATCGCCGACGAGCCGACCGGGAGCCTCGACCCGGTCAACGCGCGCAGCGTCATCGACTTGCTCATCGAAGCGGCCGAACTTGCAAAGGCGGCACTGCTCGTCGTAACACATGACCATGCCTTGCTTGATCGTTTCGATCGCATCATCGACCTGGGCAGCAGTGGGGGGGCGCAATGATCGCAGGCGCAGCCTTCCTTGCCGTTCGACATGCCCGCGCCAATGCGCTTGCCAGCACGATTCTCGTCGCCTGCTTCGCGCTGACGACGGCTCTTCCGCTCGCAGCCGGGCTGTTGTTTGATCGATATTCCGAGTCACTGACAGCGCGTGCCGATGCGACCCCTCTTGTTGCCGGGGCGCGCGGCTCGCGCTTCGACCTCACGCTTGCCACGACCCACTTTCGCAAGGCGCAGGTGCAGAACGCTTCGTATGCGCTCTATGAACGCATCGCGGCGCTTCGACTTGGGACTGCGATTCCAATGAGCGTTTCTCACACCGCCCGCGGCCATGTCGTCGTCGGAACGAGCATCGAGTACGCCGAGCTGCGCAACTTCACCTACCGCGACGGGGGCTGGCCGACCACGCTGGGCGAGTGCGTGCTCGGGGCGCGCGTTGCTCAACGCGAGGGCCTGGGCGTCGGAGACCACATCTTCAGCGACCAGAGCGACGTGTACGACATTTCCAAACCCCCGGCCATCCGCATGCACATCGCCGGCGTTCTCCAGCCAACCGGAGGCCCGGACGATGATGTCGTGTTTGTCGATATCGCGACGGCCTGGGCGATCGGTGGCATCCTCCACGGGCACGACCCCGCCTCAATGGTGCAGAATCCGGCCTGGGTGCTCAGTCGAACCGACGATAACGTTGCGATCAGTGGCGCGATGATCGAATACAACGAGGTCACCCCGGAGACGATCGAGGGATATCACCTTCATGCCGATCCGACACAGCTTCCGCTCACCAGCGTCCTGGTCGTACCGAAAGATCAGAAAAGCGCGACGATGTTGATCACGGAAGTCAATCTGTCGAAAACAGAGCAGATGGTCCGACCAAGCGCCGTCATCGCCGAGCTGATCGCATATGTGCTGCGCATCAAGTCGGTGATTGATGCGGTTTCCGTAGCCTTGATCGTCACAAACGCTGCGCTCACGGGGCTGATACTGACCCTGAGCTACAAGGCCCGTTCATCCGAGCGCGATACGCTCTTGCGCATCGGTGCGGCTCGAGGCG
>RFGK01000245.1 GCA_003697045.1 Planctomycetota bacterium | reverse complement strand
TCACAAACGCTGCGCTCACGGGGCTGATACTGACCCTGAGCTACAAGGCCCGTTCATCCGAGCGCGATACGCTCTTGCGCATCGGTGCGGCTCGAGGCGTCGTGCCCTTGACGTTCGGACTCGAACTGGCCGGACTCGTCCTCATCGGCGTGACGCTTGCGGGCGCCGCATCCCTCGTCTTTGCCCGTGTGGCACCGGATGTCGTTTCAATGCTCTAAACCCGTGGAGACTGATCCATGCCCTGGCTGAGATTGATCATCGGACTTGCGATCGTGGGGGGGCTGTGCTCGTGTGAGCGTCCCTCAACTTCGGAACCGGCCGCAACCGCACCGTCGCGAGAGGTCTTGACGACCTTCTACCCGACGACCTACTTCGCGCAGCGCATCGCGGGGGGTCTCGTGCCGGTCCGATGCCCACTGCCCGAAGATCAGGACCCAGCCACGTGGGAGCCGGACACAGACGCAATCAGGGCGTATCAGTCGGCCGCGGTGATTTTCGTCAACGGCGCGAGCTTCGAGCAGTGGGTTCCCCGGGCGCCATTGCCGCGAAGCCGCCTCGTCGATACGACGGCCGCACGCCGGGACGAACTGCTGCACTATGCCCACGCGACTACGCACAGCCACGGCCCCGCCGGGGAGCACTCGCACGAAGGAATCGACGGCCACACCTGGCTCGACCCGATCATGGCCATCAGTCAGGCAGAAGCGATCCGCGATGGTTTGATCAGCGCCTTTCCGGAACACGAGTCTGCATTCGCCGCCAACGCACACGAGCTCATCGCCGATCTGCGGGCACTCGACCGCGAGCTTGCCGAGCTCAAGCCGCTGCTCGAAGATACGCTGATCATCTGTTCTCACCCGGCGTACAACTATCTGGCGCACCGTTACGGCTGGAACATTCACACTTTCGATCTGGATCCGCAAGGCGTCGTCGATCAGGAGCGTGCTGAAGAGCTTGCCCGACTCGTGCGCGCTTCAAATGCCAACAAGCACGTGGTCCTGTGGGAGTCACCGCCACGTGAGCAGATCAAGCGGAGCCTGTCTGAATCAGCAGGCGCAGCCAGCGTGCTGTTCAGCCCCTGTGAAACGCCTCCGGACGAAGGCGACTATCTCGATGTGATGCGGGCCAACATTGCCAATCTGCGCGAGGCCGTATCACGTGGCGGATGAGCTGTTGAGCTTGTCCTGCACGTCGATATTCTTGTGAATCATCCCATCGTCACCCTGTGAGCGGATGCCGATCTTGCCCTTGCCCCTGGCCAGCTTGCCCTCGACCCACCCGTCGATCAGGAGCACCTCAAGCGTCATGATCGCCTGCTGAACGTTCACCGCCGCCCGATCGGCCGGCTGCCCCTTGCCTTGATAGTGCTGCTTGAGTGCGGGCACGATTTCATTGAACGCACTGTGCTTCTTGAGCACATTGACCAATACAGCGTTGTGGCCGACGAGCGGCAACGACTTGACCCCTCGTCGATAACTCTCTGCCTTGACGATCTTCCCGTTGGCAAGCACTGGTATCGCTTCCTTCTGTGCCCCGCGCAGGTTGAGCTTGAACACGTTGTAGTCGTTGAGCTTCCAGCCAACGCCGGTCTGATCGCCGGTGAACAAGCCGGTGACTTCCTTGGTCGCGGACAGATCAAGCCCGCCGATTCCGACGCGCCCGGGGATGTCATCAAGAAATCCGCCGTTGGACAGCCACTGAAACGCCGCCTTCGGTGTCAGCTCGATACCCGCGTTCTTGGCAATTTCCCGGGTCTTTTCTTCCAGATCCGTAAACTGCCCGTTCCCGGCGTACCAGAAATCGGCAAACTTGATGTGCTGCATCATGCGTCGACGCTGAACAGAGTCATACCACTCAAGCAGCCACTTGGGGCTGTGATCGCGGGCTTCCAATGCAAGAATGACGTACGCAAGTTCGCGCGCGCCGGCGTGCGTGAGCATGAGCCCGCCCGCCAGAATCGGATCGGCAAAACCCGCGGACTCCCCGGCAAGGTACCAGTTGGACCCAACGATCCGATCAGACACAAACGACCAGTCCTTGGTGCCTCTCACCTGCCCTTCACTGGTCGCGTTGGCAATGTGTTGCCTGACCAGGGGTTCCTGCTGGAGCGCCCAGTGATAGATCTCCTCCGGGCTCTTGCCGCTGTTCTGGTAGTAATCCTTGGGACAGACGAATCCGATCGAAACACGGCTTGGCCGGATGGGTATGAACCAGATCCACCCGCACCCGATCGAGAGTACGAACACGCGCGTGCCGCCGTTACCGATCGTCACCGCCCACTCGGCGTTATCCCAGTAGTCCCAGAACGCGACGTTCCTGAGATTCCCGGGCTCGGTGGTGCCGACGCCCATTCCCCGCCGAATGACTCCCGGCCTGCCCGAGGCGTCAACATAGTGCCTTGCCGTCACACGCCGACCATCGGCAAGCGTCAGTGCCGCGACGGCGTCTTCCTGGTCTTCCGATCGCTCGACCGACCTGACCGCGCAGCCTTCAAAGACTTCGGCCCCCAACTCGGCAGCGTGATCGAGAAGAATCTTGTCATAGAGGGCCCGCTCGACCTGAAACGCCGTCCACACCCGCTGGCCCGCATACTTGGCCGGGCGAGGCTCATCACGAAACTCCGCAAATGGAATGAACTCGAAGTCCCAAAGATCAGGGCTCGCGCCCCAGCGGTAGGTGGCGCCCAGCTTGATCGGAAAGCCCGCAGCCTCGACCTTGTCCCAGCAGCCCATCTCGTTGAGAATCGTCCCGATCAGCGGAAGCTGACTCTCTCCGACGTGCTCACGCGGAAAGGTCTCCTTCTCAAAAATGCCGATTCGCAGGCTCGGGTTGTATTTGCGTACAAGCGAGCCGACGGTGCTCCCAGCCGGACCGCCGCCGACAATTGCCACATCGTAGTGTTCTTCCATCACGCCACCTGACTGAGCGAACGCTCGTGCGATCGAGAATCGATCACCTCTGAAGCAGCGAGCATACTCGATTGGGCACCCGGCATGCAATCGCCTTGAAGAGAACACCCCGGGCACCGGCTCGCGAACCGCGCCCAACCCGGCGACAAGGCCCATCCCGCGTCGCCAACCGCCTTGACGTTGCCGCTGGCACGCTACAATGTCCCGCACGCGGGCGTAGCTCAATGGTAGAGCGTCAGCCTTCCAAGCTGAATGTTGACGGTTCGAGTCCGTTCGCCCGCTTTATTCGTAAGTCTGTATGATGCCGCGACTTATAGAACTTCCCCAGCCCGCAGCAGGCTCGGCCCCCGGTGCATGGTCCAGCCTGAGCGGACCTTGCCGAGTTGAGGCAGAAGCGCCCGCTCCATGTGCGGAAGGGGTGTCAAGTGAACAGAGGCTGCGGAACTCCGCAGCCTCCGGTCCGATGCAGAGATTGCAGGCAACACTCAGCAACCAGCACTGAAGGCGGCCAGGTAGAGCCGTATATCGAAGAAGTCCCACTGTCCATCGCCGTTGAGGTCGGCAAGCGGGTGCTGGGCACC
>RFGK01000244.1 GCA_003697045.1 Planctomycetota bacterium | reverse complement strand
TGCTTGAGTCGCGGCTGCGCGATTCCGAACTTGCGTCAAGCGTGGCGTCGCTGGTTTCGGCGGCGGATCATCTCAGCGAGCTGATCACCGAGCTGAATCGACTGGCATGCGCCGATGGTCCGATCATCGAGCCGACCTCGATGGATCAAGTCATTGCCCGGGCTTTGGAGCGGGCCGGCGAGCGGCTTGGGGGAAGGCCGATGCTCGACGTGGTTGGGCCAGCCGAGTCGACACTCGTGGAAACAGACCGAGAACTGCTGGCTGATGCGCTGTCAGAACTGATCGTAAACGCAGAAGAAGCGGGTTCGACGGAGAAGGTGCGCATCGAAGTTCAATCGCAGGCTGGACTCGGCCGACTGTACCTGCGTGTGGCAGACAAGGGGCACGGCATGAGTGAACGTGCAATGAAACATGCCTTTGACCCCTTTTTCAGCGAGAAGCCGGCCGGGCGTCAGCGCGGACTCGGGCTTGCTCGGGCCAGACGGTGCGTCGAACTGCTCGGCGGACGCATCTGGCTTGAAAGGAGTGAAGGCGGCGGGATCGTCGCCACAATCGAACTCGAGACGGCGCCGCCAGCAGCGTCGGCGGCGTGAACCCATGGATCGGGAGGCAGCCAGGGATGGAGCGACCGGGAGATTCGTTACAGGACGTATCCGCCACCTCGGGAAAGTGCTTTGCAAAGCATGCGGAGCGCCGTTCTCGTACTGATGACAACCGGGCCCAGGTCCTGGTGATCTCACCACGCCCGCAGGTGCGCGAGTGCATGAGTGCGGCCGTGTCGGAGCAGGGCTGTGGGGTGCGGAGCGTGAGCAACGTATCTGACGCCCGCTCGCTGGTGCGCGAATGCGCCGTGGACCTGGCGCTGATTGATTGTGCATTGGGACCAGACGCTGCCTTTGAGCTGAGCCGCGAATGTTCGAACCATGAGCCTGGCATCGTGACAATTCTGCTGTGTGATCGCCCGAACCTCGAGGATGCGATGCGAGCGATGCGCAGCGGAGCGGTCGACCTGATCGGATCGAACGTCTCGTCGCGCGAGCTGTTTGAACGCATCAACAGCGGGCTGGACCGGGCACAAAACCTGCGCCAGCGGGAAAGGCGGGCGCTTCGCCTGCGGGGCTTGTGCCTCAGGCTCAACGCGGCCCGGCAGGAAGTCTCCCGGCACGTCGGCGAGCTGTGCTCGGACCTGGTCGAGGCGTATCAGGATCTTTCCAGCCAGATCGATCACATCGGCATGTCGAGCGAGCTGAACTGCCTGCTGCGCCAGGAACTTGATCTTGAGGCGCTCCTGCGCACCACGCTGGAGTATCTGCTTTCGAAGATCGGGTCGACCAATGCAGCGATCTTCCTGCCTTCCAGCTCGGGCGAGTTCTCGCTGGGCGCGTATGTCAACTACGACCGCTCGAAGGATGAGGCCGAGG
Organism: Planctomycetota bacterium; assembly: GCA_003697045.1. Taxonomy (GTDB): domain Bacteria; phylum Planctomycetota; class Phycisphaerae; order Phycisphaerales; family UBA1924; genus J022. Next base: position 1,186 of record RFGK01000244.1, on the reverse strand, counting down.
TCATGCTCGATCATCTGGCGTCCGTGCTTGCGCCCAAGTTTGAAAGCCATGAACATTCGGTCTGGATGCGGGACGCCGACGAAACCGCCCGGTGGCTCGACGAAGAGTCACATTGGCTGGAGGGCTGCGAGACTCTGGTGGTGCCCTGCCACGAGGGGGGCGAGTGCCTCGCGGTCCTGTCGGCGTTTCGCAGCAACCGCGCTCCCTTCTCCGACTCGGACCGCTCGGTGCTGGAGACGCTGGGCAAACTGTTCGGAAAGCAGCTTGCCCGAGTCATCGGCGTCCACCACCGGCACCTGCCGAAGGACAAGTGGAGCGAGCTGGAGTAGCCAGGAGCAGACACGCGGTTTGCCGCAGCACCAACCTCTCGCACGTGCGAGAGGTTTTCTTATTTCTCCGCTCCGGGCGAGATTCCACAAGGGCACTCGCTCACGGTCTGCGCAGGCGACTCGGGCGGAGGCTGTGGGTCGAGGGTGAGAAAACGAAACCGGGCGACCAGTTGCGGCCGCCCGGGGCATTCGATCAGGATTGCACGACGTTCAGGCAGCCTGAGTCGAAGGGTTGCCGTTCACGACGCTTTGCGGGTTGACACACATGAAGGGGTTGAATCCGCCGAAGGGAAAGGGATAGGCGACGTTTGCACCCACATTGGTGGGCTGCTCGCTGGTGCCGGACTGGGTGTTGCCGGTTTGCTGCCAGTTGGTGCCGAAGGGAAAGGCAAAGAACGGGTTGGCGAAGTTCCATCCGTAGGGGATGTTGCCGAAGAAGCTCTGCCAGTTGAAGGGGGCGCCCCAGTTCGAGCCCGAGAACCAGTTGACCGGAGACGACCAGTTATTGGACCAGTTGTTCCAGGGGAAGTATGAGCCGAAGGAGTTTCCGAAGGGAGTGTTGAACCCGTTGGACCACGGGGTATTCCAGTTGTTCTGTCCGAAGGAGTTCGACGGCTGGAATCCCGGGAAGAAGCCGGAGCCCGGCCAGAACGGCGTGTTGTTCACACCCCAGTTGCTTGCGAACGGCGAAAAACCGAAGGGGCCAAAACCGTTGAAGGGGAAAGTGCTCGTGTTCATTGATGCATCTCCATTGTCCGGACGAGTCTGAGGCGGCCGACGTGCACCACACACGCCGAAGCATGGAGAGTCCGGGGTGGTTGGTTGACCGGTCGATCCCATCGTCTCTCTGAGCCGCC
>RFGK01000243.1 GCA_003697045.1 Planctomycetota bacterium | reverse complement strand
GGAGAGTGGATTGAGATGCCTCGTCACGCCGAGGAGTACGCAGCCGCGTTGTATGATGCGCTCCGCCGAGCCGACGCGATGGGCAAGGACCGCATCCTCATCGTGGCCCCCTCCGGTCCGGGCGATGCGGAGATGTGGGCGGCCATCCTCGACAGGCTGATGCGTGCATCCATGACCGAACCGGGTGCGGCATGAGTGTGCCCTGGAATCTGATTGCGGTGACAGCCTTCGGGCTGGAATCAGTCGTAGCGCGAGAACTCCACGCGCTCGGATACGACGATGCCAAGGCCTATGCGACGGGACGCGTGGGGTTTTGTGGATCGCCCGAGGCGGTCTGCCGCACGAATCTCTGGCTGCGATCGGCCGAACGTGTGCTGGTGCGCGTCGGCTCCGTGCCGGCGCATGACTTTGATGCGCTCTTCGAGGGTGTGCGCGCACTTGAATGGGAGCGGTGGATCGGGCCGAAAGATTCATTCCCCGTCAGCGGGCGATCCGTGCAAAGCACGCTCTCGAGCGTGCCGGCCGTGCAGCGCGCAACCAAGAAGGCAATCGTCGAACGATTGATGAGCAGCCACTGCGCCAGCGAGCTTCCCGAGTCCGGGCCTGAGTACCGCGTCGAAGTGTCGATCCTCAACGACGAGGCAACCTTGACGCTTGATACCACTGGCGTCGGGCTGCACAAGCGCGGATATCGCACGAGTGTCGGCCAGGCGCAGCTGCGCGAGACCCTCGCGGCCGGCCTGGTTCTGCTGAGCTATTGGACGCCCCAGCGCGCATTCATGGACCCGTTCTGCGGCACTGGGACCATCCCCATCGAAGCAGCGCTGATCGGGCGCAATATCGCGCCCGGGCTGCGCCGGGGGTTCGCAAGCGAACAGTGGCGGCAGATTCCATCGGAACTGTGGCAGCAGTTGCGTGACGAGGCTGCGCGCGCAGTCCGGCCGAAACTCGAGACGCGACTGATCGCCACCGACATCGATGAACGCGCCCTTGCGCAGGCCCGCATGCACGCGCACCATGCGGGCGTCGGCGAAGATATTCACTTTCAGAGACGGGCATTTGCAGATGTGCGGGCAAAGGCCGAGTTTGGCTGTTTGGTCACCAATCCGCCGTATGGAAAGCGGCTGGGCGACCAGGAAGACTTGCACGCGCTCTACGAGTCCATGCCGCTGGTGCTGAGGAGGCTGAAGAACTGGTCCTATTTCATCCTGACGAGCTACCCGCACTTTGAGGATCTGATCGGACAGCCGGCCGATCGGCGGCGCAAGCTGTTCAACGCGGGAATCGAGTGCACGTATTACCAGTTTCATGGTCCCCGGCCTGACCAGGATGCAGCGGCTGCGGACATCAAGCCGGTATTCGGTGGGCTGGACGCTCGAGCCGGCAGACAGGCGGAGATGTTCGCAACGGTCTTGGCAAAGCATGCCCGGCATCTTCGCCGATGGCCGAAGCGCGGCGTGAGCTGTTATCGGGTATACGACCGGGATATTCCCGAGGTGCCGTTGGTCGTCGATGTCTACGAGAACCACCTCCACATCGCCGAGCATGAGCGCCCGCACGATCGCACGCGCGCCCAGCACGCCGACTGGCAGGATCTCATGATTTCGACTGCCTGCAAAACGCTTGGCATCGAGCGAAGCCGGGCGTTCCTCAAGGTGCGCAGCCGGCAACGCGGATCGAGACAGTACGAGCGGGTCGCCGATCGCGGCGTCAGACTGGTAGTCGGCGAACAGGGACTTCGCTTTGAGGTCAATCTCTCCGACTACATTGACACGGGATTATTTCTCGATCACCGCCTCACGCGGGCGATGGTGCGCGATCGGGCCGAGGGACGACGATTTTTGAATCTTTTTGGATACACGGGCGCGTTTACCGTGTACGCCGCTGCGGGCGGGGCACGATCGACCACAACAGTCGATCTGTCCTCAACGTACCTCGATTGGGCCGAGCGGAATCTCGTGCTCAATGGATTCACGGACGACCGACACGAGCTTGTGCAGGCCGATGCGATGGAGTTCCTCGTGTCGATCAAATCGGGCGAACAGTTCGATCTTGCCGTGGTTGATCCGCCGACGTATTCGAACAGCAAGCGAACCACCCAGGACTGGGATGTGCAAAGCCGACACACCGAGCTGCTGGCGTTGCTCCAGACACGAATGGCCCGCGGAAGCCTGATCTACTTTTCCACGAATCTGCGGTCGTTTCGTCCGCATTTCCCCGAGACGCTGCAGGCTCGTGAGATCACCAATCAGACGGTGCCCGAGGACTTTCGCAACAAGCGCATTCACCGGTGCTGGGTGCTGAGGTGCTGATCGGGTCAGCCTTCTTGGCGTCGCATGTCCTCGGCCATGCGCACGGCATTGTCGAGCTGACGCTTGAGCTGACGAACGCGGAGCAGGGAAGTCACCCGCGTCACCAACTCGAGGCGATTGACGGGCTTGGTCAGAAAGTCGTCCGTGCCGGCGTCGACTGCCCGCTCCACATCCCCCACTTCGTTCAACGCGGTCACCATCACCACCGGAATCTCCCGCGTTGCCGGATCGCCCTTGATCCTCTCGCACACCTGAAAACCACTCATGCGAGGCATCATGACATCGAGCACGACAAGGTCGGGGTCCAGCGCCTTGACCTGTTCGAGCGCTTCGACCCCGTCCCGCGCCACCTGCACCTTGCACGGCAAGTCTTCCAGATAGGCCTGAAGCAGTTCGAGATTCTGCTCATTGTCGTCAACGAGGAGAATCGTCGGCCGACACTCGGCGAGCCCCTCGGCCAGATCGGGTGTGTGCGTCGGGATCTGATCCATCGTCAGGCAACCTCCCGGTTTGGGCGACTCATACACTGTACGGCCTGATGAGATCGCCAGCGCGTTTGACTGACGCGATCCGGCGTGAATCATCCAAAGTCGTGGACGGCCCAACAGTATGGCAGAGCACCCAGGTATGGCACCAGCAGTTGTGAGCGCATGGGAAGACCAGTTCGTTCGCCCGAGTCGAGACGATCTGCTCGAAGGCCTCAACAAGCAGGACCGAGCCCTGGTTGATCGCTGCCTCAGCCGCCTGGAGTCAATCCCCAGGTGCCGCATGGGAATCGCCTGGCATGGGATTCCATGGCGATGGACGCTGCGCTTTACGACCGATAACAAGACTCCCGTTGCTTTCATCATCCCCGAGCCCCGACGGCCTCAGCTGGCAATCCCCCTCTCGGCCGACGACATGGACCGGCTCGACTTTCGCAAACTCTCGCGGGCGATCCGCGAGGGAATCTCGCTTGCATCGGCCATCAACGGCATCGTCTGGTCCGAATGGGTGCTTTCTTCCAAAACCCAAACAGACGAGCTCTTGAAGTTGCTTGATGCCCGGCTGATCGGCGTGGGACTGGTTGAAAGCCCCGAGTCCTGAAACGCCCCGCTGCAGTCTCCTTCCGCGTCAAGAGCTTGCCCCAGATCGGTCGATTCAAGGAGTCGACACATTGGAGAGAGTGATGACGACTCAACCGCCCTTGACACGAAAACGCTTCAACCATCTTCCGGCCTCGTTGTGCGCCATGGCGGTTCTGGCGTTCGTGCTTGCGACCAGTGCAGCCGGTCAGACGCTGCAAGGCAAGTTCGATGCGCTCTTGCAGCGGACGAACATCGGTACCTCAACCATGAGTGCCCTGGCCATCGACGCGGAAAGCGGGCGCGTACTCTGGAGCCTCAACCCCGATGAGGCGCTGATCCCCGCCTCGAACATGAAACTGTTGACGTCCGGCGCAGCGTTGATGGTCCTCGGGCCGGAGTTCTCGTTCGAGACCCGGCTCGTGGATGCGGGGAACCGTCTGGTGTTGGTCGGATCGGGCGATCCGGCCTTTGGTGACCCGGCGGTGCTTGCACGCGGCGAAGATCCCATGAACATCGACGATCTTCTCGACCGCATGGTCGAAGCGGTCAAGCGGCGTGGAATC
>RFGK01000242.1 GCA_003697045.1 Planctomycetota bacterium | reverse complement strand
GGCGAGGTCCGCATCCTCGGCTCGCTCGACCTCGGCAACGATAATCACCTGATCATCGATGCCGGCGGGATCGATTTCCGCGATTCGAGCGATACGTTTGCCGGCCTTGTCTTTGGCACGGGCAACAGTGTGCTGAGCCTTCTGCCGGGGGATCGAACGCTGATCGAAGTCGGCAGCTTTGGCGGCGCCGGCGTCGTGGAGTCATTGCACATCGATGGGCTGGATATTGAATCGCTCGATGCTTCACTTGCACTCGTCGAGATCGGCGATGCGGCCCTGGGTGATGCTGACATCATCGTTGGCGACGACGGCGGCGGCGGTGAGCTTGAGTTTGCGCCGGCACTGACTCTCTGGGCGCACGCGGACGGACGCGAGATTCACTTCTTCAATGGGCTCACGCTGCTCGGTGCAGGCGACGCGCTGACGGTCAATGGCAGCGGCGATACGACGTTCCTCACCGGGACAATCACCACCAATGGCGGCGACGTTCTGCTCAACGACAGTCTGCACGTCGTGGATTCGGCATTTGTCCGCACCGGTGGTGGGGACTTCCTCGTGACTGGCAACACGCTCATCGACGTGTTGTTCGATGTTGACACGACGGGCGGCGGTGACGGACTGATTCATTTCGGCAGAGACGTGTTCGGGGCCGCAGCGGGTACCGGGTCGCTGGTGCTCGACGCAGGCACTGATGACGTGGAGTTCCTGGGGGACATCGGGCGTGTCATCGGGCTGCCGCAGCCGATGGCGCTGGTCGAAGTGCTCAATGCAGGGCGTGTGTTCTTCAACGGCGAAGGGTACGAGGCCGTCGATCAGCGCTACAACGCGGGCGGCTTCTTCCTGACGCATCCGGCGAGCGGGGCGAGCCAGTTCACATCGCACGGCGGCGAGCTCACGTTCACCGGCGGGCCGATCGAGTTGGCCGACGGCACGGATCTGTCGATTGACGCCATGTTGGGCGGAGTTGTGACGCTGACCGACCTGCTGCGTCATAGTGAAGACGGCGATGCTCAGGTTGTCGCGCGTGTGCGCGATTTGATCAACTTCACAAACATCGGTCTTGATGCCGAGCGATTCGCGCTCGTTGATGTGATCGCAGGTGCGGATGGCACGCCCGGGCATGCGGTGTTCCACGGCACCTCGTTCGTCGATGTGTATCAACTTCACGCTGACGAACTGGATTTCCTCGGCGGATCGGGTTCGGTCTTCGGCACCGAAATGAACATCACCCAGCGTGACGGAGCGAGGTCGATCTTCATCGGCGGTGACGGGACCGACACGACACACCTGAACCTGGTCGAGTCTGATATTCAGGCGTTGGCGGACGGCTTCACGGTTGTGCGCATCGGTGATGACACGACCGACGAGATCGAGGTGATCAATCTGGGTGATCCGGCGCTGACGATTCTCGACCCGTACGAGCTGCGGGCCGAGGGTGGCATCGCAGTGTTCCGCGATATCAGTGGCACAGGCGATGCGGCGTTGAGCTTCTTCACCGATCAGCTCACGCTGCTCAACGCTGACCTGACGTTGCAGGGCGGAGACGTTGCGGCGTTCAACCTCGCAGGCGATCCCGGCGCGGTGCGGATTCGCGAGACGGTCAACATCATGACCGGTGGCGGAGGTGTGCACTTTGCAGGAACCGTCGACGGCGATCCCAGCTTTGATGACGTGCTCAATATCGACGCTGGCGACGGCATGGTGGCGCTCGGGCTGGTCGGCAAGACCGAAACGCTGCAGGGGCTCGATGTTCTCGGTGGGATGATTGACATCGAGTCGATCGGCGCGGCCGACAAGGCCGGCGTCACCGGGCCCACGCGCCTTCTTGCCGATGACACTCTGCGGTTTGTCGGTTCGATCTTCAACACCATGCAGGCCCAGTATGCCGCCCGCAATGGGATGAGCGCTGAAGGCGACATCTCGTTCCTCACCAACGACAGCGAGCTGCGGTTCGGTCAGGCGTCGCCGCGCGGGTGGGGCAGCCTGACGTTGAAGCTGCAGGACGCAGTGTTCAGTGCCGACTCGGGCTCAGCGAACACGATTGTGGATGGCACATACACGGGCGATCGCGCCGACATGATGTTCCATGCCAAGAACGTCGTGCTCAATGGGGAAACGACGATCGACAACCAGCGAGGCACGGTCGATTTCGACGCGGCGATCAATGGACGCAACCACTTGGCCGTGAGCACGGGCAACGGCACGGTGTTGTTCCGTGGCGTCGTCGGTAGCGATGACCTGGCCGATCGCATCCGCACGCTGACGGTTGATGCCCATCGCATCGAGTTCCTCTCACGCCTGATTCACGTCGATGCGGCCGACTTTACCGCGACGCGGTATATCTTCGATCCGTCGGCGTTGATTCTGCCCGAGCAGTCGGTGGTGGCCGAGATCGGCGACTTGACCTTCAACGGCGGCATCATCCGCTTCTTCGAAGGTGCGCTCAACCTGAATGCCTATCGCGGCGTCACGACGCTGACGGACCTGACAGGCAGTAACGCGGCGTTGAACCTGAGTGTCCGCGGCCGCGATGGCGTGGTTCTCGGCGGGATCGGCACCAGTCTTGGATCAGGTGTCAGCAATGTGCTCATCGAGGGCAACGAGCTGACCCTCAACAGCGACATCTTCTTCCGCGAGGCTGCGCTGGTTCGCCCGTTCCATCGCAACAACGTCATCCGTATCGGCGTGGACACTGTCGATGGAAACGACGAGCTCGAGATCTCTCAGACCATGCTCGATCGATTCAACCCGGGCAACAATGGTGTGCTGAGCATTGGAGCGTTTGCTGGTTCGAACGATCCGACCGACCCCGGCTTCGACGTCTTCGGCGATACCTTCTCAAACAGCCAGATCTTCGTGAGCTCGTTCACCTATGCCAACGGGGACCTGAGCATCATCGGACGGAATGTCGAGCTGCTCGACGGCGAGACGGCCACGATCAACGGCGGTCATCAGCTTCGCATCAGTTCCGAACGTGAGTCACGCCTTGACGGACGGATCGTCAGCGACGGGGGACGCGTTGTTGTCAACGGGTTGCGGGCAATCCTCAACTCGGACATCCTCAGCAACGGCGGCGACATCTTCATCCGCTCGACCGCGTTCGTTGACGAGGGTGCCAACCTCGTCACGCTGGGCGCTGATCGCGACGGCGATTTCATCGTCACCGGCGGAGTCGAAGCGTTGGTCGAAGGCGTAGGCGACTTTGAGCTCAATGTCGGCCGCGGCGAGATTCAGCTCGACCCCGGTGCGGGCATCGGTCAGCTCCGGCGTCTGCGTTCGGTGAGTCTCACAGCGACACGTCTGTCGCTGTCGAACGTGCGCACCACCCACAACCAGAGATTTACAGGTACCGACCGCCTCGAGGTGGTGGGAGGTGAGCTCGACTCGCTCTTCGGTGACATCACCTTCTTCAATCCGCTCATTGTCGGGGGTGAACAGCTCGTGCGGGTTGGAGGCGACGGCCGCATCCTGATCAATGAGGATGTCGCCGGTGCCGGCGGGAAGGACGAGAACCTCACCCTCGTCAGTGCTGACGGCGCGACGGAGTTCCGTGGCAATGTCGCGGGTGTCGACAGATTGTTCGTCGACGGACAGGCGTGGATGATCGGCGATCGCACCTTCCAGGGTGGAGAGATCATCTTCAACGGGCTCGTGGATACGACTACGAAGACCTCCCTGTTGATCGAAGCCGACAGTCTGGCCGAGCTGGCTCGTTCGGTCGGAACGCAGGGCATCTTCTCCACGGTTGAGGTGAGCTCGGGGCAGGACATCGTGCTCGGAACTTCGGGCGAGAGTTTCCGCATCGACACGTGCGGGCTTCAGTCCTACGACGGGCACACGTTCATCCGCGGGGATGTGTGGCTCCAGGCACACGGATCCGGGGAAGGCCCGGCACGCGAGGATTCCATCCTCTTCCTCGGCAACGTCGACGGCTGGGTGAGCGGGCAGGATTCGCTGACTGCCATTGTTGATCGCACCGGCGGACGTGAGTTTGAGCTCGACGGCATTCGCGAGGTGCCGCCGACCAACGTGCCGATCATCGGATTCGATGGCAGTGTGGGCGGCCAGACGCGCCTGGGCGGGCTGTATCTGAACTTTGCCGAGGGGCTGATTGATGGTCGCATGGACGCCGACGGGTCGTTCGGCTCGATCGTCGCGACCATCGTGTTCGGTGATGTGGACGCGTTCGCGAACACCGGTGCTCGCATCGATGCCTCGATCAATGCTGACCTGTTCGGCATGGGGCGTGGAGAAGCACTGACTGCCTTTGGTGATCTTGCACTCAATGTCGGCAGCGCACGCGCGAGCGATATCTCGACCATCGGCAGCCTGACGTTCAACATCTCCGACACTCTGACCATTGTCAATCGCAATGCCAGCGAGACATTCGACACGGTGACTGAGCAACCCACCGACGACACGGGCACCGACTTCGTGGCGATCGAGGGCATTTTCAGCTCCGGTGGGTTTACGATCGAAGTTGATGACGAGGGTGTGGATTCACCCGGCGTCATCGCGTTCTCAGCGGTGGCGGGTAACGTGAACGTGAGCGTCCCGACGTCGCTTGGCAACAAGCTGCAGATTCGCTCGCTGCCTGCCAACGCCCAGGAGTTGTTCCTGTACGATTCCTCTTCGGGTGCGGGTGCGGCTGTGCTTTCGCCGCAGTTCATCGCGCTGGACGTGCGGGCCGAGGGGCCGTCGAATACCAACATCGCCGAGGCATTGGCCGGCGCGGTGCAGACGGCCGATTCGGGTGAAGTTTCGCAAGGGGCGCTGGTGCCTTCGACGGTGCGCGAGGTGCTCGAGCAGCTTGGTCTCGATCCGCGTGACTACCCGGCCGAGTATCTGGCCCGTGGGCTCACTGAGGCGGCCGAGCAGGTGGCCGAGACGATGCTCTCCGCTCTCCAGGGCTCTGCGTTGTACGTTGACACACCCGACTACGACGGTGACTCGGCAGCGGAAACATCGCTCGAACGTCTGGACAAGAAGCTGACGATGGATGTCGTTCTTGGACAGTACATCACGCTGTGGTATGGTGTCCGCGATGAGCAAGGCAACGTGCTGAGTGTTGATCCTTCGGGTCCTGACGCCAGTCGTGCGATGCAGGAGGCCTTTGAGCAGGTGCTTGCCGATTGCCGTGCCTATCTGCGAACCGCCGAGGACGTGCCGGCGGAGGAGTGGGTGCGATTCCTCAACGAGCGTGCGGATCAGTACCCGCTTGCGAGCACGTACCTGCGTGAGCTTCAGGCGTTGTTTGACGGGCTGCGTCTGATGGGTCTGTCACGCGATGAGATCAATCGTGTGTGGACCGCTCGACTGGAAATCACCGGGATCATTCCCAGCGGGATCGACATGGAAGGTTTGCGTCGGATCATCACCGGCGACCAGGTCCTGCTGGCGGTGGACAACTCGGATAACGGCAAGGAGCCCATCGTCGACGTGGATCAGTAAGCTATGCTCCTGTAGGAGCGATGCCTGACCAGTCCGGCGTTCGGGCGGGGCGGCATCGACCCAAGAGAACTGAGGAGCAGCACCAGGATGGCGTTGGACATCGAAGGCCTGCTCGGCGAGGTTTCACCGGAAGAGCCCTGCGGGCCGGATCTGAGCTACGACCCGGCGTATTTCCAGTTGATGCATGAAGCTGAGGGTACGCCCGAGCACCAGATGGGTGATGCGGTCGTCGAGGGGCAGGAGCCCGACTGGAGAGCCGTCAAGTCACAGGCGATCGACCTGTTTGCACGCACCAAGGACCTGAACGTCACCATGACGTTGCTGGCTGCGTTGATCGCCAATGACGGTGTGACGGGGCTTGCCGACGGACTCGATCTGCTCAAGGGACTTCTTGAGCGCTGGTGGCCGGAGTTTCACCCCAAGCTCGATCCGGAAGACAATAACGATCCGCTGGAGCGCATGAACCTGATTTCGGCATTGGCAGCTCCGCCGGGAACCCTCGGCGATGTGCGCAAGTTTCAGGCTCGCGTTCGTGAGATGCCTCTGTGCACTTCCAGGCAGCTGGGCTCGTTCAACTACCGGCAGATTCAGATTGCCAAGGGGGAGATTGAGCCCCCAGCAGGCATGGAGTCGGTGCCCGACATGGCGCTGATCGACGGTGCTTTTTCGGATGCGGACATTGAGGAGCTCAAGCTCAACTCCGAAGCCGCAAGCCGTGCGTGCGCGACCATCAAAGCCATCGACGCGTGGCTGATGGAGAACGTGGGCGCTGAGCACGTTCCGGACCTTCAGAGTTTCATTGTGCTGCTCGAGAGTATTGAGAAGGTCTACAAGGAACAGCTTGCTCGTCGCGGCTACGGGCAGGCGCCCGCCGATGAGGATACTCTGGACGACGAATCCCAGGGCACGGGTGATCCGATCAGGGGATCGGTTCGGAACACGAATGATGTTCTCATTTTGATAGGGAAGATCTGCGAGTTCTATGAGCGGAACGAGCCTTCGAGCCCGATTCCGCTGTTGCTGCGTCGAGCCGAGCGTCTGGTCGGGAAGAACTTTGTGGATCTCGTGAGGGATTTGAGTCCGGATGCGCTTTCGCAGTTGAAGATGGTGGCCGGTGTGGACACATTTGAGGACCAGTAGGCGGATTGGTGCGTTCAGGCGTTTCTGTTATGATCGTGTGCACAGGCGCAGAGTTGCGCGTTGCGGAGGATACGGATTCGCGCGCGGGAGGCGTCTGTCCGGGCGGTGGGTTCGGGCGAGTCTCGGGATGAAGGAGCAATCATGGCCAAAGCAAGCAGTCAGAAGTTCATTGCGCGGAACCGGGCACCGCGCGTCCAGATTGAGTATGACCTGGAGTTGTACGGGGCGGAGAAGAAGATCAACTTGCCCTTCGTGATGGGGGTGATGGCCGATCTTTCGGGCAAGCCCGCTGAGGACCTGCCCGCGGTGGCCGATCGGAAGTTCCTCGAGATTGATGTGGACAACTTTGACGAGCGGCTCAAGTCCGCCAAGCCGCGTGTGGCATTCCAGGTGCCCAACACGCTGACCGGCGAAGGCAACCTGAGCATCGACATCACATTTGAGAGCATGGACGATTTCTCACCGGCAGCCATTGCCCGGAAGGTCGATGCGCTGAACAAGCTGTTGACGGCGAGAACACAGCTTGCGAACCTGCTGTCGTACATGGACGGCAAGAGCGACGCTGAGGAGCTGCTCAACAAGGCTCTCAAGGATCCCGCGTTGATGCAGGCGTTGGCATCGAAAGCAGCGGAAAGCGCGGGCCAGGGCTCCGGCGAGGGAGGTGGTGAATAATGGCAGACAATCCTGAAATGCAGGCACAGGCCGGGCCGGCCGAAACCATCGAGGAGGGTGAGTTTGCCGCCCTTCTGGAGGGAAGCTTCAAGCCCAAGTCGGACCGACAGCGTGAGGCGATCGAGGAGGGTGTGCAAACGCTCGCTGCCCAGGCGCTCGCATCGACGACGCTCGTCAGTGATGACGTGGTCAAGACGATCGAGGCGATGATCGCCGAGCTTGATCGAAAGCTCTCCGAGCAGATCAATCTGATTCTGCACCACCCGGAATTCCAGGAGCTCGAAGGTACGTGGCGCGGTTTGAGCCATCTGGTCAACAACACCGAGACCGACGAGATGCTCAAGATTCGCGTCCTGAACATCTCCAAGAAGGAACTCGGCAAGACCATCAAGAAGTACAAGGGCACGGCGTGGGATCAGAGCCCGCTGTTCAAGAAGCTGTACGAAGAAGAGTACGGCACGCCCGGTGGTGAGCCCTATGGGTGCATCGTCGGCGATTATCACTTTGATCACTCGCCGCCCGATGTTGAGATTCTCAGCGGCATGGCGCAGATCGCGGCGGCTGCTCACGCCCCCTTCATCGCCGGGGCGCACCCCAGGCTGATGAACATGGACTCGTGGCAGGAGCTTTCGAATCCGCGCGACCTGACCAAGATCTTCCAAAGCCCCGAATACGCGCCGTGGCGAAGCCTCCGCGAGAGCGAGGATTCCAAGTACATCGGTCTGGCGATGCCTCGCTTCCTTTCAAGGCTCCCCTACGGGGCCAAGACCGATCCGGTCGAGGAGTTTGCCTTCGAGGAAGACACTGAGGGTGCCGACCACAGCAAGTACACCTGGTCGAACTCCGCGTATGCGATGGCTGTCAACATCAACCGTGCATTCAAGCTGTACGGGTGGTGCAGTCGCATCCGGGGCGTCGAATCCGGAGGCATGGTGGAGGGACTTCCTTGTCACACGTTCCCGACCGACGACGGCGGGGTGGACATGAAGTGCCCGACTGAGATTGCTATCACGGACCGTCGTGAGGCGGAGCTGGCCAAGAACGGGTTCATGCCGCTCAGCCACTGGAAGAACACGGACTACGCCGTGTTCGTGGGGGCCCAGAGCCTCCACAAGCCGGCCGAGTATGACGATCCTGACGCGACGGCGAACGCCAACCTCGGTGCGCGCTTGCCCTATCTCTTTGCAACATGTAGGTTTGCGCACTTCCTCAAGTGCATCGTCCGTGACAAGATCGGCTCGTTCAAGGAGCGTGCCGACATGGAGAAGTGGCTCAACAACTGGATCATGCAGTATGTTGAGCCGGACCCGTCCAACGCGACAGAAGAGGCCAAGGCGCGCCGCCCGCTGGCGGCTGCCGAGGTGGTCGTCTCTGATGTGGAAGGCAACCCCGGGTACTACGCGGCGAACTTCTATCTCCGTCCGCACTATCAGCTTGAGGGGCTGACGGTTTCGCTGCGTCTGGTCTCCAAGCTGCCTTCGGAAAAGAAGGGATAAGCCGGCGAGCCGAGATCCCCGATCAGGCTCGATCTGCCTGATCGGGGTTTTTCTTTCTGCCATGCGTGATGATCACGCGAGATCTTCGCTTATGAACTGGGTCCGAACAGAGCGGGCCGAAACAACAGCACACGGGCACATCAGACAGGCCCCGGTCAGGAGAAACAGCAATGGCATTTGACGGATTCCTTCAGGTTCAGGGCATCAAGGGCGACAGCACCGATTCCGTGCACAAGGACTGGATCGAGATTCAGGCGTTCAATCACAGTGTTTCGCAAGCCACCGGCGGGGCTGCGAGCGCCCAGGGGACCCATGCCGGCGGCCGGGCCGATCACGGCGACTTCACAATCGTCAAGCGTCTGGACACCGCAACGGCTCCCTTGTTCCTTCACTGCTGCAACGGCAAGCCGATTCCCGAGATCAAGATTCAGCTCTGCCGGGCCATGGGAGAAAAGACGACATTCATGGAGTACATCATGAAGGACGTGATCGTCTCGGCGGTGCGTCCTTCGGGATCGACCGAAGGTGAAGACCTGATCCCGCTGGAGGAGGTCAGCTTCCGCTACGGCGAGATCCATCTCTCGTACACCCCGACCGACCCTCGCAGCGGCGGCAAGACCGGGGCATCGGTCCAGGCGGCATGGTCGAATCTCGAGAACAAGGCGCTGTGACGCTTTGCGGCGTGACTTTCGATACACTGCCGGCAGTGGGACGATCCCCGCTGCCGGTTTTTCGTCCGGTCGGGGGTAACTCGTAACGGGAGGGCTCGAGGATGAGCGCTGCGGTCAAGACGGCCGAGGATCACTTGCGAGCAGGCCGTGTCGACGAGGCACTGGACGCGCTGCGAGATGCGATTCGCTCTGATCCATCGGACGCGGGCAAGCGGATCTTTCTGTTTCAGTTGTTCTGTGTGCTCGGACAGTGGGACAAGGCGCTCAATCAGCTCAACGTCGCTGCCGACCTCGATTCGAGCGTCGAACTGATGGCCAAGGTTGGTCGATCGGTGCTTCAATGTGAGGCGTTTCGGCGGGAGGTGTTTGCGGGACGGAAATCGCCGCTGCTTCTGGGCGAGCCGGAGCCTTGGATCGGATTGATGATCCAGGCGGTTCGGCTTTCGGGCCAAGGTGAACATGCCAAGGCGGCCGACGTACGTGCCGAGGCGTTCGAGGCGGCCGAACCGATCGCCGGGTCGATCACCATCGCCGATGGAGAGGATCTCAAGAGCGAGGCGTTTGCCTGGATCGCCGATGCAGATGAGCGTCTGGGCCCGATGATCGAGGCGATCATTGAGGGCAAGTACTACTGGGTGCCGATGTCGCACATTCGCAGCGTGCTTATCGAGCCTCCGACCGACCTGCGAGATCTGGTGTGGGTCCCGGCTCAGTTTACCTGGGTCAACGGCGGCGAAATGGTCGGACTGATTCCCGCGCGGTATCCCGGCTCGGAAGATTCCAAGGACGGTACGATTCTGCTGGCTCGCAAGACCGAGTTCGTACAGGTTGCCGACGATACCTACGTCGGCGTGGGACAACGCATGTGGGCGACTGATTCAGGAGAGTTTCCGATTCTGCAGACGCGGCAGATCGAACTGGATCAGCCCGGAAGCTCCGGGGCCGAGGGTGATGGCTGAGCTGACACCGAGCGAAAGACTCCAGCCGTGTCTTCTTGACCGGCTGACTGACGACGAGCCCGACAAGTCCCACGAGAGTCGGAACCGTCGGGTGTTTTCGTTGCGACAGATTCGGCAGGCTGTCTTGCGTGACCTGTCCTGGCTTTTGAACACTCCGGCACGCTCGGCGACAGAGGACTTTTCGCTGTTTCCGCAAGTGGAAAGCTCGGTCATCAACTACGGGATCGTTGATCTGGCCGGTCTGACCTCGTCGGGCGTGAGTGTGGGGCAGCTTGAGTCGATGGTGGCTCGCGCGATTGAGCTTTATGAGCCACGCATCCTTGCCAGCACGATCAAGGTCCGTGCGGTGCACAACGCGGGGGAAATGAGTTTGAACACGCTGGTATTCGAGATCACAGGTGACCTCTGGGCCGAGCCTGTCCCGGACCATTTGTATCTGAAGACCGAGGTTGACCTCGAGACCGGCCAGTACACACTGCGGGAGCAGGTGGGTGGATAAGCGGCTGCTTCGTTATTACGAGCGCGAGCTTCGTCACGTGCGCGAGTCGGCGGGGGAGTTTGCTCGCGAATATCCCAAGATCGCCGGGCGATTGGCGCTCGATGGGCTCGAGTGCGCCGATCCATACGTCGAGCGCCTGCTGGAGGGCTTCGCATTTCTTGCAGCCCGTGTACAGCTCAAGCTGGATGCAGAGTTCCCGCGCTTTACGCAGCACATGCTCGAGAGCGTGTATCCGCATTACCTGTGTCCGACGCCATCCATGCTCGTCGCACAGTTTCAGCCCGACCTGGAAGACAGCGGGCTGGCCAGCGGGTTTGAGGTTCCACGCGGCTCGATGCTGCGGAGCAACATCGGAAAGGACGACCAGACAGCATGCGAGTATCGCACGGCACACGCGGTGACGTTGTGGCCGATCGAGTTGTTTGAGGCGCAGTATCACGACCGCGATCTGGCGGCTCTGTCGCTTCCGAACATCAACGGCGTGCGGGCGGCCATCCGGTTTCGAGTTCGTGCCACGGCGGGGCTTTCTCTTTCCGAGATCGATCTTGATCGCCTTTCGATCTACATTCGTGGCTCGGGTGACCTGGCGGTGCGCGTCTATGAACAGATATTTGCGCACGGAATGGGAGTCGTGGTGCGTCCAACGACGCGCCCGGCCAAGTGGTATCACCACGTTCCAGCCTCGTCGGTGCGCCAGATGGGCTTTGAGTCCGAAGAAGCACTGCTTCCGCCGCGTCCGCGCAGCTTCGAGGGCTATCGGCATCTGCACGAGTACTTCTCGTTTCCGGAACGGTTCATGTTTTTCGAGATCGGGGGGCTGCGCGAATCGCTCTCGCGGACCGATCAGACGCAGCTCGAGCTTGTCCTGCTGCTCGACCAGCCCGATGTCGAGCTTGAGAACGCTCTGAGTGCGGAGAACTTTCTGCTGCACTGTTCGCCGGCGATCAACCTGTTTGAAAAGCGGGCCGACCGGATTCATATCTCGGAAAGGTTCCCCGAGTTTCACCTGGTGCCCGATCGAACACGTCCGCTCGACTTCGAGGTGTACGACGTGCTTGAGGTCACCGGGTTTGGCTCGACGGCCGATGAGGAGACGCAGTTTCGCCCGTTCTATGCAGCCAGCGATTACGACGAAGGAACGCACGGCGGCGGCGCCTATTTTTCAACGTACCGTGCGCCACGGGTGCTCAGCGCCAAGGAGCGAAGGTTTGGACGCCGGGCAAGCTACACGGGCAGCGAGGTGTACATCTCGCTGGTCGATGCGCACAACGCACCATACAAGACCGACCTGCGGCAGATCGGGGCGACGGTGCGTTGTACGAATCGTGATCTGCCCATGCGCATGCCGGTGGGTGCGGGAAGAACGGACTTTACAACCGAAGCAGGTGCTGCGGTCGAGTCGATTCGCTGCATCTCCGGGCCGACGGCGCCCAAGCCGTCCTTTGCCGAAGGAGAGACGGCGTGGCGACTCATCAGTCACCTTTCGCTAAACTATCTGTCCCTAGCCGACGAGGATGAACAGCGCGGAGCTGCGGCACTGCGCGAGCTGCTCAGCCTCTACGGCGATCTGACCAACTCTGCGACGCGCAAACAGATCGAGGGCGTGCGCAAGGTGGGGGCAACGCCCATTTCACGCCGTGTGCCCACGCCGGGGCCAATCGCCTTTGCGCGCGGTCTCGAGGTGAATGTGGAACTTGAAGATGCGTCGTTTCAGGGTTCAGGCCCGTTCCTGCTCGGGGCGGTGCTTGAACGTTTCTTTGCCAAGTACGTTTCGTTGAACTCGTTTGTCGAAACGGTCGTGCACACTTCCGAGCGTGGGGAGATCATGCGATGGCCGACGCGCATCGGTCTGAGACATACGCTCTGATTCTGCGCCTGATCGAGAAGCCGTACTCGTTCGACTTCTTCCAGGCGGTACGACGCCTGGATTGTGCGCGCACGAGCGGAGAACCGATTGGACTTTCCACCCGGCTCGGGATGGACCCGGTGCGGTTCGGTCAGAATGTGTCGATGGCCTTTGCGCCCTCGACCATTGCTTCGGTCGAGCAGGGGACCGGGGGGCGCGCGCATCGTTTCAAGGTGAACTTCATGGGTTTGCTCGGGCCCAACGGCCCGATGCCACTGCACCTGACCGAGTACGTCTACGAGCGTGAACACAACTTTCACGACGGCACGCTGGCAAACTTCCTTGACATCTTTCATCACCGGATGATCTCGCTGTTCTACCGGGCATGGGCGGTGAATCAGCCGACCGCGAGTTTCGATCGCGCTGCGGTCGATCCGCTGAGTGATCGCATCGGCACCTATGTCGCGTCGATGGCGGGGCTCGGTTCGCCGGCGCTGCGTGAGCGTGACCGCGTCAACGATCTTGCCAAGCTGCACTACATCGGACGGCTCGCATTTCAGGCCAAGAACGCCGAGGGGCTTGAAGCCATCATCTCGGATTTCTTTCGCGTCCCGGCCCGGGTGATTGAGTTCGTCGGTCACTGGATGGATCTGCCGGCCGACAGTCGTTGCAAGTTGGGTGATTCGCCGCGGACGGGGAGTCTGGGTGCCACGGCCGTGGTCGGGTCCACCATCTGGGAAGTGCAGCAGAAGTTTCGTATTCGCATCGGTCCCGTGGGCCTGCAAGCCTACCAGCGATTCTTGCCGACCGGCCAGAGTTTCGGGCGTCTGGTCGATTGGGTGCGCAACTACGTCGGATTCGAGTATCGTTGGGATGCCCAGCTCGTTCTGGATCGGCGCGAAGTGCCCGACACACGCCTGGGCTCGTCGGGCAGGCTCGGGTGGACGACTTGGCTTTGCACCAAGCCTCTGGATCACGATCCGGATGACCTGGTGCTTCGGCCGGCAAAGTAGATCAACCGACCGGCCACGGACTCGGCCGGTCAGGCAAAGGCGCACGAGGCGCCGAGATGGCACGCGGGAGACATCGAGATGGCCGAGATCAGTCTGAAGTCGCTGTTCGGGAAGATGAACAGCTTGTGCTACAAGAGCGCGGAAAGCGCGACGGTCTTCTGCAAGATGCGGGGCAATGCCCGGGTGGATGTGGTGCACTTCATTCATCAGGTGCTGCAGCTGCAAGATTCTGATATCCACCGGATCATCAAGCACTTCGAGCTCAATCCGGCGCGTCTGGCGACGGACCTGACGGCTGTGCTCGACTCGTTGCCACGCGGTGCCGCTTCCATTGCCGGGTTCTCGAGCGATCTTGAAGAGGCTGTCGAACGCGGATGGGTCTATGGCAGCCTGATGTTCAACGAACGAGCTATCCGCTCGGGGCACATCATCGTCGGCATGCTCAAGACCAAGAGCCTCTCCCGCGTGCTCACGGGTATCAGCGAGGAGTTCGGGAAGATTCGTGTTGACGAACTGACGGAGTCCTACGAGAAGATCGTGGGCGATTCGCCCGAGGCGCGTCTTGCAGCGAGCGACGGGACGGCTGCAGCGGGGGGAGCCGTCCCCGGCGAAGCATCGGGGGCGATGGCGCCGGCCGAGATGGGCAAGGAAGAGGCACTCAAGCGCTTTTGCCGCGACATGACCGAGGAAGCGCGTGCCGGGAAGATCGACCCGATCGTCGGCCGCGACGAAGAAACCCGCCAGGTGATCGACATTCTCATGCGCCGCCGGCAGAACAATCCCGTGCTGGTTGGAGAGGCGGGGGTGGGGAAGACGGCCGTGGCCGAAGGGTTTGCCCACAAGATCGTCGAGGGGGACGTGCCGCCCCCGCTCCGGGATGTGCGTTTGCTTGAGCTGGACGTGTCGGCCCTGCAAGCCGGCGCAAGCATGAAAGGTGAGTTTGAGCAGCGTCTCAAGCAGGTCATCGAGGAAGTGCAGTCATCGACCAAGCCGACGATTCTCTTTATTGACGAGGTTCACAGGCTCATCGGTGCCGGCGGACAGGCGGGCACGGGCGATGCGGCCCAATTGCTCAAGCCGGCGCTGGCACGGGGGCTTTTGCGCACCGTGGCTGCGACGACCTGGGCCGAGTACAAGAAGCACATCGAAAAGGACCCTGCGCTGACCCGGCGGTTTCAGACGGTGCTTGTTGACGAGCCGGGCGAGGATCGCGCCATCCTGATGATGCGCAAGGTCGCGGGCATGTTTGAAAAGCATCACAAGGTGCAGATTCTCGACGAGGCGATCGAAGCGTCGGTCCGTCTGAGCCATCGCTACATTCCGGCTCGCCAGCTGCCGGACAAGGCGGTGAGCCTGCTGGACACCGCCTCGGCTCGAGTGGCGATCGGCCAACACGCGGTGCCGGCTGCAGTCGACGACACGCGCAAGCGCATCGAAGCGCTCAAGACCGAGCGTGCGATTCTCGAGCGTGAAATGTCGGTGGGGTTCAATCACGAGAAGCGCATCAATGAAGTGGCTGAACAAATCGCTTCTGAGACCGAGCGCCTGTCGCAGCTGGAAGAGAGCTGGCAGAAGGAGAAGGCGCTGGTGGAGCGGATCCTGGAGCTGCGCGCCAAGCTGCGCGGGCCGAGCGGAACCGAACCGGTCGAAGGGACCGGGTCTGAGGTTGAGCAGAAGGCCGGGCAGGCGGTCCAAGCCGAGGCCGCTGCTTTGGGTCAGGCAACACTTTCCGATGAAGAACGGGCCGCGCTGCGAGCCGAGCTGGATCAAGTCAAGGCCGAGCTGGCCGAGTGTCAGGGCGAATCGCCGCTGATTCTGCCTGATTGCGATGCCAATGCAGTGGCCGCCGTCGTCGCCGACTGGACCGGCATCCCCGTGGGACGAATGGTCAAGAATGAAATCCAGGCGATTCTGCATCTGGCCGACACGCTCAATCAGCGTGTGATCGGCCAGCGCCACGGGCTGGAGGCGATCGCCAAGCGTATCCAGACTAACCGTGCAAGCCTGGACAACCCCAACAAGCCGATCGGCGTGTTCATGCTTGCCGGGCCTTCCGGCGTGGGGAAGACCGAGACGGCGCTGGCGCTGGCCGAGGCACTGTACGGCGGCGAGCAGAACGTCATCACGATCAACATGTCCGAGTTTCAGGAAGCCCACACCGTCTCAACGCTTAAGGGAGCCCCCCCTGGTTATGTGGGGTATGGCGAAGGCGGAGTCCTGACCGAGGCCGTCCGGCGCAAGCCCTATTCGGTGGTGCTGCTCGACGAGGTTGAAAAGGCCCATCCCGACGTGCACGAGATCTTCTTTCAGGTCTTCGACAAGGGGCACATGGAAGACGGCGAAGGTCGCACCATCGACTTCAAAAACACGGTCATTCTGCTGACGACCAACGTGGGGTCGGATCTGATCATGAACATGTGCAAGGACCCCGACCTGATGCCTGACGTCGAGGGGCTCCAGAAGGCCCTGCGCGAGCCGATGCTCAAGGTGTTCCCTGCGGCGTTGCTGGGGCGAATTACCGTGATTCCGTACTATCCGCTCGATGATGCGATGCTGCGCGAGATTACGAAGCTTCAGCTTGGGCGGATCGAACGCCGGATTGCCGAGAACCACGGTGCCGTTCTCGAATACAGCGACGATGTGCTGGATCTGATCGTGGGGCGGTGCACGGAGATCGAGTCCGGAGGCCGCATGATCGACGCCATCTTGACCCAGACCATGCTGCCGGAGATTTCGACCGCATTCCTCAACCGGATGATGGAGGGCGGAACGATCGAACGGGTTTCGGTCGGGGTCAGGGACAACGAGTTCAGTTACGAGTTCGAGTGAGCAGTCGGGGGGTTTGTCGCTTGAGAACTGGACCCGAGCCTTCTGAGGCTTCGGGCATGGAGACGCAAGCGACCGGGAGTGGTATTGCCCGGACGAGGGAACAACCATGGCTTTGCCCCGCGGGCTGCCTGCCAAAAACACGCCGCCCACGCCTGCGACGATTGAAGCAGCGCGTTCGGCGCTCACGGGTGTGATGGCCAACCATGCCGGGGCCGAGCAGCCTTGGACTTTCTATGAGGTCGTGGACGAGTGGATCGGGCCTTGGGGCAATGCGGGCTATCCGATTGGATACGGCAAGTACTACTGTCAGGCGTTCTGGACCAATGAGAAGCTGCGCCGGAACACAACGACGCGTGCATGGGTATGGCGGACGATGATTGCGCTTCAGGAAAGCCTGCGGGATTTTCTTGTTCGACAGTATGCCGCCGGCCGGCTTGCGCGGATTTCCGAAGCGGAGGTTCGAGCAGCGGCATTTGCTTCGCACGCGTCGGCCTATGACCGCGGTGGGCTGACGCTGGTGGCCTTGATCGCACCTGAACTGATCCCGACCATCGCGAGCATTCCGTCTCGCGAGTTTGATCCGCGAGGAGCGAACTTCTGGCCGACGGTTGACCAGGTCTTGGAAAGCTTGGGCTTCGGCGTGCACCGGGCAATGGCAGTCGGCCTCGCTTCCCTGATGCCGGCGCACTCGGGCTTTCTGAGCAACGCCTACCGGGCGGATCAGAGACGCATGGCGGAGATTCGCAATCGCATGGGCACGATCGCTCGAGTTCGATCGCAGCTGGAGGCCGGTCGGCTGGACCGGGTCAGTGTGCTCAACGCCGTGACGGCGCGCTTGCTGAGCATTCCCTTCCCCGATCGGCAGATGGCGCGCGTGGCACGCGATCTCATTGCAGACTGCAACGCCCGCAAGCGCGTCATCGCCTCCCGGTATCGCAGAGAGTTGCAGGTGCACCCTGAATGGCGGGCCAACTACAACCGGGTGGACCCGGGTTGGTCAGAGTGGTAGCCGCGGACCTTTGAACCAAGCCGGCGCCCGGGCACCTTGACCGGGCGGAGGACATGACGATGGCAAAAACGAGCATTACTCAGGAACACCGGCAGATAGCGATCAGTACGCCGCTGGGGCCGAATACCTTCCTCGTTCGCAGAATGACGATCAGCGAGGCGCTGGGAGCTCCGTTCGAGTGTGAGATTGACCTGACCTCAGAAGAATCTGAAATCGCTTTCGATGATCTGATCGGCAAGAACGTGACGGTGCGGCTTGAGCTTTCTGATCGCCAGACGAGGTACTTCAACGGGTATGTATCCCAGTTTCAACAGACCGCAAGAGAGGAGGGGCTGACCGAGTATCACGCAGTGGTTGTGCCCTGGCTGTGGTTCCTGACGCGCACCTCGGATTGTCGCATCTTCCAGGAAAAGGACGTTCCGACGATCATCAAGGAGGTCTTTCGGCAGCACGGCTTTACCGATTTCGAGGAGCAACTCAGCGGAGCCTATCGCACATGGGAGTATTGTGTTCAGTATCGAGAGACGGACTTCAACTTCGTCAGTCGGCTCATGGAGCAGGAGGGAATCTATTACTACTTCAAGCATGAAAACGGCAAGCACACGCTGGTCCTTGCGGATTCGCCGACCAGTCACTCCACATACCCCGGCTACGAGCAGATCGAGTATCACCAGCCCGACGAAATCATCGCCGATCGTGAGTTCATCACGTCGTGGAAAGTCAATCAGTCGATTCAGCCCGGAGTATTTGAGCTGAAGGACTTTGACTTCAAGAATCCGTCGGATCCACTCGAGTCCAAGTCGATCGCCGAGGTTGCCCATGAGCAGGGCAAGTTCGGCGTCTTTGATTTTCCGGGAGAGTATGAAACATCAGGCGACGGCGACATGTACGCCAGAATCCGCCAGGAAGAGGTGCACGCGTGCCGGGTGTCAGTCTCCTGTGAGAGTGACTGCCGCGGCATCGCCGTGGGAAGCAAGTTCAAGATCATCAACGCACCGCGACGCGATCTCGGCGACGAGTTTCTGGTGATCTCGGCAAACTACTACCTTGAATCGGAGCACGCAGTCTCCGGCAGCCCGGGAGGTGGGTTGCCATACACGGTCAGCTTCATCGCCATTCCCGCACAACGCCAGTTCAGACCCGGGCGGCAGACCCCCAAGCCCCTCATCCAGGGCCCGCAGACCGCGATCGTCGCCGGCAAGAGCGGCGAGGAGATCTGGACCGACGAGCACGGCCGCGTCAAGCTTCAGTTCCATTGGGACCGCTATTCCAGGGGCGATGAGAACTCTTCCTGCTGGGTTCGTGTGAGCCAGAACTGGGCGGGCAAACGCTGGGGGGCGTTCTTTCTGCCGCGCGTCGGGCAGGAGGTCATCGTGGAGTTTCTCGAAGGCGACCCCGACCGGCCCATCATCACCGGGCGCGTCTACAACGGGCAGAACATGCCGCCATACAAGCCCCAGGAAATGGGCACGATCAGCACGATCAAGAGCAACTCGTCCAAAGGCGGTGGGGGGTTCAACGAGATTCGTTTCGAGGACAAGAAGGACGAAGAGCAGTTGTTCATCCATGCCCAGAAGAACATGGACATTCGCGTGCTCAACGACCGCTTCGAGACGGTCATGCACGACCGCCATCTCGTGGTTGGAAACGACAAGCACGAGCATGTCAAAAACGATCGCGACGAGCTTGTGGATGCCAACCACCGCGAGAAGATCGGAGCAGATCGATCCCTCAAGGTGGAAGGCAAGGAGGCCAAGCACGTTGCAGGCGAGCAGTCACTGACGGTTGATGCCGACGTGCATGAGGTCTTCCATGCCAACCAATCGACGGAAGTCACGGCGAAGGCAACACTCAAGGCCGACATCATCGTTCTTGAAGGTGCCACCAACGTCACCCTCAAGGTTGGTGATTCGTTCGTTGCGATCACGTCAGACGGGGTCAAGATCGGCACCAATGGGCAAATCGTATTGGAGGCCCAGAGCGATCTGACCGCCTCGTCAAGTACGGGCAATGTCGCACTCGAGGCTTCTCTCGGTGAGCTGTCGGCTACGGGCATGTCCGCAGCCAGTCTGTCTTCCAGTGGGCAGACAAGCATCGAAGGGACGATGGTGTCGGTGTCGGGTGACGCGATGACGGAAATCCGCGGCGGGCTGGTGCAGATCAACTGACTTTTTGACGGTGAGGGAAACTGATGAATCCGGAAAGCTCAAAAGCGCCCAGTGCCATCGAACCCGATGAGGCTCAGGTTGCCGAAGATGCCGATGTTGCGGACCCTGGAAAGGTCGCGGAGATCAAGGCTCGTCAACGCGAGACCAAGAGCGGCAAATACGGCAGCGAAAAGGTCGATCCGATCAAGCCTCCGGAAGATCCCGAGCAGGCCAAGGAGCTGACTTGGATCGAGATCGAGCTGGTCGGCGAAGACGACAAGCCGATCCCGGGTGAGAAGTACCGCGTCACAGCGCCGGACGGGCGCGTGGCCGAGGGCATGCTCAATGGCGAAGGCTGGGCACGCATCGACTGCCTCGAGCCGGGGACATGCAAGATCACGTTCCCCAATCTTGACAAGGACGCATGGGAGCACATCGAGTCGACCGGGCCGAAGTATCCGCAGAGCCAGTAATCCGCGCACGATGAGTACGGTCAAGCACATTGTCGAGCAAGGAGAGTATCTCTCGCTCATAGCCCTGAACTATGGGCTTGCGAGTTGGCGTGATATTTATGATCACCCCGACAATGCCGAGTTTCGCAGGCTGCGTCCTGATCCGAACCTCATCTATCCCGGCGATGTGGTTTTTGTGCCGTCGCCTGAGCAGGCCGAATACGAGGGTGCGACCGAGCAGCGGCACCGATTCCGGCACACCGGACCTCGCCGGTCTGTCCGCATCTACTTCAAGGACCTGTTCGGCGAGAGTCTGATCAATGAGCCGTACCGTCTCAAGCTTGATGGCCAAGACTGGACCGAAGACCAGACCGATGGCGAGGGAATGGTCTATCTCGAGGTTCCCATGTCGTGTCGGCATGCGAAGTTTGAGATCGCAGGATACGAGCACGATTTCATGTTCAGTCAGCTCGATCCGGTGACAACCGTCTCGGGAATCCAGGCAAGGCTGAATCACCTCGGCTACTGGTGTGGCAGAGTCGATGGGATCTATGGCCCGTTGACGGCGGGGGGGATGGAGCAGTTTCAGCGATACGAGCACGAGACGAATGGGCTTGAGGTCAGCTCGTGGGGCTGGCCGGAAAAGCCCTCGCTGCAGCGGCTCTCCCTCGTGCACGACGGAATCGATGCGGTCGGCGATGAGCCGGTCAGTGGTCGGTTCATCATCGATCAGCCGGGCGTGAGCAGCGAGCAGGTCCAGGCCGACGCCGACGATTCCAGCGACGCCGACAATGCGCACGAAGCCGATGTTGAGGAGCCGATTGATGAGCACGGCCCGCAGGAAGACGAGGATGAGCCGGATCCGGTATAGGTGATGAGCACGGGAGCCGCCACAGAATGGTCAGCCGCCGAGCAGGCTGCGCTTCTCATGGAGCGAAATGTCCGCGCCCAGCGGTGGGCCATTCCTCTGCGGACCAACGATCCCGACGATAACGATGAGCTGCACAACGTCATCGTCCTGCCCCGTGTGGCCACCCTCCGACTGTTTGACGCACGAACGCTCGGACGGGTACCCGTCACTGACGCGCTGGTGCGCAAAATCACCATCAAGACGGAAGATCAGGAGCACACACTCGGGGTCTTCCCCGACGATGAGCGTTTCATCAATGACTGGTACCCGCTCATCACCACGCCAGAATATGTGCCCAATCCACCGTCCAACGGGCACGCCTTTGATCGGAGACGCCGGCGTGAGTGGGTCCAGCATTTGCGCGTGTGGCTTCGCATGCTTGGTCGCTATGGCGGCTCGATCACGGGCTGGCCGCCGTTGACACTCTCCGGCGAACTGGGGGAGGCCGTTGTCAACTTCTGGGCAAGTGCCACGGGGCTTGCCGCCAGCGAATACCAGGCGCACGAGGGATACAGGGACGTGGCAGCACAGCTCACGGATGCGGCGCGCGGCGTGTATCGAACCAACGCCGACGGCGAGTTGCGCATCCCCTTGCCCGTCAGCGTCGCCTGTGAAGTTATGGTGCACATGCGTGAGCTTGCGCTTGTTGACGCTCAGGACTATCCGACTGATGGACGGACGCGCCGGCTCGAATACGTTGATGATGCGTGGCATTGCATCCCTGCCGGCAAGCAACGCGAGTCGAAGCACAAGCTGGCTGAAACACTGACCTTCAAAGTCGAGAAGGACGAGAACGACCATGTGACACAGGCCTTTGCGCACGTGTGGAGTCAACCGGTCTATCTTGACCATGCGTCGGGGGACAACGCAGAAGACAAGAGGCGTCAGATCGTGCCCGCCCCGATTGGCCGGGCCCCAACGATGTTCATCCCGACGGTCACGACCGGCTCCGGGCCGAAGTATGGTCAGGTCGGATTCGTGCGTTCGTATGGCAGCGACCAGAGTTACGCAGCCATTCGCCAGCACGGGAACACGTACTACGCGATTGTGAGCTGGTCGTCTTCGCCGATCTCAACGCACGCGAGCAAGTCTGAGGCCCAGGCGGCCAGCGACATCAGCGCCAGTCCGCCGACCACCTACAGGCAACTCGGTGGCCAATGGTCCGTCGTGCAGGTCAACAGCTACTACGGCCCGTTCGAATCTGTGACACGGGCCAAACGGGCCAAGTACCACGCCGGGCACGACCTTGCCGGCCTTTCAGAGAACTCGAAGGTCTTTGCACTCAAGGGCGGGCGCGTCCGATGGATCAAAGACTCAACTTCCGGGGCCGGAGGCAGGCAACTGGGTGTCGAGAGTCATGCCGATGGCATCGTGTTCGAACACCAGTACGTCCACATGCACACCATCGACGTGAAGCAGGGTCAGATCGTCCAGGCCGGCCAGGTGCTCGGCACCATGGGGCGTACCGGCAACATTGACAACAACGGATCCACGCCATCAACATTCCCCACGCATTGTCACTTCGCGCTCAAAAGGCGTGCTGCAAACGGGTCGGAACGTCCGCAACAAACCTGTGGCACGCTGCCCGGCGCAACCGGATATTTCGCCCACAAGCCAAACTCACAAGCAGGCCCGCTCGCAGAGCTTGCAGGCGTGTCGCTCTCCAGTGAAAACAAGGCATGCGTGCCTGACGATACTCTCCCGCACCTGCTTCCCTGCGGCGGCGAACCCAACGCAAACGCCCAGTTCAGCACCGGAGCCTACTACCGCTGGAAGCCCGCTCGGTGTTCGCTTGTCCCCGTGAGCATTCGCGACGCCGGCGGCACCGAGCAGGAACGTACTATCATCAAGAACGCCTGCTGGGCACGCGATGGCGGCATCTGTCCCTGGGATGACCTCGCGCCCGGCACCCAATCAAGGTACTACCGATTCGCATTCAACGGCGAAGAACTGCGCATGATCGCAACCAGCGCCACCGGAGAACAAACCGCCCAGACCTGGCGCGCCTATTCCGGGCGTGCGGTCAAGGGGTCCGAAGTCCGGCGTGAACCCGGACCAGTGTTCGACACGGTTTATTACGCCAAGCGTTTCGAGCTGACGCGATCAAAGCAGAAGGAAGAGTCGGAAGGGCCCATCCCCGAGGGCGTGTACCTGATTGACACCGATGCCGTCATCGATTTCGATACCTTGCCCGCGTACAAGCGGCTGCTCAAGTATCGCACCGACAACTGGGGTCAATACGGAGTCCGACTCATTCCCCTTGCCATGAGCGAGACCTTCGGGCGCAGCGGATTCTATATCCACGGCGGCACCAGCTGGGGAAGCGCTGGGTGTATCGATCTTCGCACTCAGGACTCTGACTTTTTTCAGAACTACCTCAAGCCCGATCCTGATGGGGCCACCGTCTTCGAAGTCACCGTCGATTACCGTGGAAAGAGCTATGTCGAAGCAACAGACGAGTATGCCGACACTGATTGGGAGCTTTGATGAACGCTTCTGACACCAGCAATGACTATGGCCTGCACGATGAGCCCGTCGGATCGGGCAACCACGAAGTGCGCCAGGGCGAGTGCGTCTCGAGCATCGCCGACGCAACGGGCCACTTCTGGGAGAAGCTATGGAACCTGAGCGCCAACCGCGAACTCAGGGAGATTCGAAAGGACCCCAATGCCTTGCTGCCGGGCGATCTGATCGAAGTCCCGGAGATTGAACCAGGCGAACATGCGGGCGCCACGGAAAAGCGACATCGATTCCGTCGCAAGGGCGTGCCATCGGTTCTCAAGCTTCAGGTCCTGCGCCTTGGCGAGCCTGTTGCGGACAAACCGTTTACGCTTGATGTGGACGGACATCTCATCCGTGGCTCGACCGATGCGCAGGGACGGATTGAAGAATCGATCCCGCCGGGGGCGCGTGCTGCCAAGCTCGTGGTCGACAATGACGGCGAGGATATCCGCTACGACATCGAGATCGGCACCCTCGACCCGATCGACACAACCACCGGGATCAAGGCCAGGCTTCGGAATCTCGGCTTCGACCCCGGGCCGATCGACAGGGCAGACCGCCCGGAGTACCGCGCAGCCCTGGCTGCGTTTCAGGAAAGATGGGAACTCGAAAAAACCGGGAATCCCGATCAGAAGACACGCGACAAGCTCAAGGAGCTGAGCAAGTAGAACCGGGAGCGATTGTCCTATGGGAAACGGAAGTGCCAAGGCCCAGAAGAGCGACCAGGGAACATCGACCCCACTCGATACACGCCCGGTTCTCCCGATCATCGACGGGCACTGCCATATCTTCGGGCACTCGCTCTATGAAGGCGGCGATACCGTCAAGTCTTTTTCATCATCCAACCCGTGGTTGATGAAGGGCAAGCGCCGTTTCCTCATCTACACGATGAGTCGCGACGCTGACAACGGGCGCACGGTCATCGACGGCGTGCCCGAGGAATCAGGGGTCAACGAAGTGGCGAGGGGTCAGTTTGCCAAGGCTGCCGTCCCGCTCCTGCTCGACATGGGCTACACCCCGCTCGACTTCGGCTTTGGCATGGATTTGATCACGGGGGGTGGGGCAGGTCTGCCCAGAGCCCAGGAGCGTCTGACCGAGCAGGAGCAGATCGCGCGGACGAATGACGCCCGGCCCAACCCGGACACGACCGGCAAACGCATCCTGCGCATCGAAAGCCTCTACTGCCGCGAAATGGAAGACTACACCGGCGACGATGCCATCCGCATCGAAGTCTACGACGGGCCCAACCTGCTCAAGATACTCGGACCGATTACGGTTGATCACAACGGCGTGACGCGCATGATCGCCGAAGATGTCATCTTCGATGCCGATGTATCCGACCTGCGCATCAAGGTGTATGAGGAGGACGCAGTCGACGCGGACGATCTGCTGGGCATTCGGCCTGTTCTTCTCGATGATGCCAACGCTGAGAAGTGGAAGGTGCTCAAGTTCGGAAACTCGACCGAAATGCGGCAGGCCGGCACCGCCAGTTCCAGCGCCGCAAAGGGCACACACTACGAGTTGACCTACAAGGTCTCAAAGAAGCCCAGCGCCAACTCGAACCGCTCGTCCGGCGGATCGGGCACCAAGCACATCCTGACCATTGAGCACCTGATCTGCAAAGATCAGGAAGACTGGACGGGTTCGGACAGTGTGCGCATTGAAACCTCGCCCGCCCCAAAGCAGAAAATACCGGCCATCTCCGCCAAGTCGGGCAATACATATGCGGTCAACCGCCAGGTGGTCTTTGCTGACAAGGTCAAGCTCCAGCTTTGGGAGGAAGATGTCGAGGGAGATGACGATCTCGGCACCGTCGAAATAGGACCCGACTCAGTGCGGCGAGCTGTGGCATCGTTTACGAAGTCCAGCGGGGCTGAGTACGAACTGGTCTACTCGGTTGATCCCGGCGAGCAGGCCGAACCCGACGACGAGTATTACGAGCCCGGCGAAAACTTCTGGTGGTTCCGACGCGACAAGAACGTCTACGAAGGCACGATCGAGATGCTCTCGCGCGTCGCAGCCTCGATGCCGGGGCAGATCTGGCCTCTCGTCCCCTTCGAGCCCCGACGTCCAGACGCGCTCGACTACGTGAAGAAAGCCCTGAACGAGCAGGGTTTCGTCGGCGTCAAGCTCTACTCGCGATGTGGATGGATGCCTCTTCACAACCGTGAGATCTACGGCGACAAGCTCGGTGCCAAACTCGACGCCCGGCTCGAAAAACTCTTTGACTATCTCGTCGACAACGACATCCCCGTGCTCAACCACACGAGCCCGACGGGATTCCCGCCTGATGGCCAGCTCGCGTTCCCGCGGGGATACATCAACACGCAATCCCCGGGCCCCACACGCAGCTTCACCAAGCCGGGCATGCCGCCCATCTGGACGGCCCGTCCGACCGGGTTTGACACTCTTGCCTCACTTCGCAAGTCAATTCACGACGCGGCGATTCAGTTTGCCAAGTACTGCCATTATGTGCAGAAAACGACCTCGCCGTATGCGTGGGCGCCCGTACTCGATGGACGATGGAGCAAGCTGAGGCTGTGCTTTGCACACTCTGGTTCGGACATCGCGATCTATCACCGGTACAAGAAGACAATCGACGATGCACTGGCTGCGGACGCAAATCTCAAAAAGGCGTTTGAAAAATCGGAGCTTTTCGAATCGAGAATCCGTGACAACCCCTTCGTCTATCCGGGCAGTGAGTTCCGCGCCATGTTTGCAGCCAAGCTGCTGCATGAGTGCCGCAACCAGGTGAAGGGGGCGGACGATCTTGGTGAAACCGAGCGGTTCACCGACGAAGAGACGATGGCCGAGATCAACGCATACCTCGATCAGTCCGAGTGGGCATCCTGGTTTGATGCCTGGAAGCACGCCTACCCCGACTCATGGATCGATCGCATCATCAAGTACGAACGCTCACACGCGAACGTCTACTCCGACATCTCCTACATCTCCGGCGATTCGGCGCCGGTCTTTCAAAAGCTCGTTGAGGTCATCGTCTCGGATGCGGCCTTTGGAAAAGGGGCTGTCGGCGGGCCCGATGGCACCATCATGGCCACGAAGCACTTCATCGGAACCGACTGGTACATGATCGAACTGTCCGAAATGCGCCCGCAAGACTTCTGGGCTCGCGTCAAGATCGCTATGGCCGACTCACTCAAGGCCCACAAGAGCAAGAGCTTGCCTTGGACAGCGCACGAGCTGTTTGGTAAATGGACGACGACCAACTGTCTCGACTGGCTCAACATTCGTCCCCGCCTCCATCAAAGCGGGTTCAAGGCGCTCGATCAGTTCTACAAGAAGAACAATCGGCATCCAAGGACAGGGGCCCTTGTCAAGCCGCCGGTCTGGTGGCCTTCCATCGATTCGTATTACGACTGATCCGTCCATTGGGTGGTAGCAGCAGCATTGTGACCCACGATATTTTGCGTTGTGCGTGTGATTGCACTTGCCGAACCAGCAACGCACGCAACAATGATCCGCGTAGGGAATTGTGCATTCGGAACCAAGCGCTTCGGCAATGGCGCGACCAAGATCCGAACCCCCCTGGCTTGGGGGCTGTCGGACTCTTGCAGCTCTTGGATTTGGTACGCTGCTGAGGGAACTAGGCATGAACAGGCAAACGGCGACGGCACGAGCAGTCGAAGAGTCCATCCGCTGGCGTGAGCGGCCGCGCAAAAGCTTCGCTCCGTTTCGCGCGGACCAGGATTTTGCTTGCGACGTATTCGGTCGCCAGGCGATGCGCGCGCGGCTGCCAAAGTCAGTTTTCCAGTCGCTGATACAGACGATTGAACATGGGGAGCCGCTGGACACAGAAGTGGCCAACGTGGTGGCTACTGCAATGAAGGACTGGGCCCTCGAGAGAGGCGCCACACGCTATACGCATTGGTTCCAGCCACTCACCGGGCTCACGGCCGAGAAGCACGAATCGCTCATCATGCCCGATGGTCCCGGCCGGGTCGTCTACGCCCTCTCAGGTTCGGAGCTGATTCAGGGTGAGCCTGACGCATCGAGCTTTCCATCGGGTGGGCTGCGCGCCACCTTTGAGGCACGGGGGTACACCGCGTGGGACCCGAGCAGCCCGGCGTTCATCGTTCGCGGCGACCACGACGCGACGCTCTGCATACCCACCGCTTTTGTGTCATGGAACGGCGAAGCGCTCGACAAGAAGACCCCTCTGCTGCGCTCCATCGATGCGCTCGGAGAGCAGGCCTTGCGCATCCTGCGCATCTTCGGGACCGACGCGGGCGTGTCGCGCGTCTACACAACCCTCGGAGCCGAGCAGGAGTACTTCCTCGTCGATTCAAACTATTTTCATGCGCGTCCGGATCTGGTTTCCTGCGGCCGGACGCTTTTCGGTGCTCGTCCACCCAAGGGTCAGCAGCTCGCAGACCACTATTTTGGCTCCATTCCACAGCGTGTCCTCGCGTTCATGGACGAGGTTGAGGTCGAGTTGCATCGGCTCGGCGTGCCGGTTCGGACGCGTCACAACGAGGTCGCGCCGGGGCAGTACGAACTGGCACCGGTCTTTGAGGAGACCAATGTCGCCTGTGACCACCAGATGCTCATCATGGAGACGCTCACAAGGGTTGCTCCACGCTATGGGTTCAAAGCCTTGTTGCACGAAAAGCCTTTCCTCGGCGTCAATGGCTCGGGCAAGCACAACAACTGGTCCATCACTACGGACACCGGCGTCAACCTGCTCGATCCGCGCGATGAGACTCACACCAACATGCAGTTCCTGGTGTTCCTGTGTGCGGTTATTCAGGCGGTCGATCGGCACAGCGACCTTTTGCGGGCGTCCATCGCCAGTGCGGCCAACGATCATCGCCTGGGTGCCAACGAGGCGCCCCCGGCAATCATGTCCGTCTTCCTCGGCGACATGCTCATGGACATCATCGAGCAGCTCGAACAGGGTGATGCGAAGCGCACCATCAAGAAAGGCGCGATCAATCTCGGCGCCAAGTCGCTGCCACAGATTCCCCGCCACTCGGGTGATCGCAATCGCACGAGCCCGTTTGCATTCACCGGAAACAAGTTCGAGTTTCGCGCCGTCGGGTCGAGCGATTCGGTCGCATGGCCCAACACGGTGATCAACACAATCGTCGCCGAATCTCTCGACGACATCGCAACGCAGCTCGAAAAGGCAGTGGGGGCAAACCCGACGGCGGCCAAGCTCGAACAGGCCGTCAAACGCGTGCTCAAGCAGGTGATCTCGGAGCACAAGCGCATCATCTTCAACGGCGACAACTATTCGAAAGAATGGCACGCAGAGGCGGAAAGACGCGGGCTTCCGAACTTGCGCAACACCGTCGAGGCCGTTCCATGCCTCAAGAGTCGCAAAGCGGTGGCGTTGTTCAAGAAGTACAACGTCCTGACCAAGCCGGAGCTTGAGAGCCGTGTCAATATCTTCCTTGAAAAGTATGCCAAGCAGTGCATGATCGAAGCCGAGCAAATGGTTGCGATCGGGCGCACAGCGATCCTGCCTGCCGCGATCGAGCATCAGGCGCGTGTTGCCGAATCAGTCGCCGCAACCGAAGGCGCCGGTGTGGACTGTGAATCGGGCAGGCAGGCGCTTGAGGACTTGGTGGAACTGGTCGAGCAGTTCCGCGAGGCACTGGCGCAACTCGAAAAGGCAGCCAGGCTCGAGCAGGACCTGGAAGAACAGCCGCTGGCAGCGGCGCGACACATTCAAAGTCGGGTGCACCCTGCCATGGACGAAGTGCGCAGGCTCGGTGATCAGCTCGAAGCGACGATTGCCGATGAGCTTTGGCCGTTGCCGACCTACCGTGAAATGCTCTCGACTCGATAGCCCTCACAACAGGCGAACCAATCAACGCGGGCTGTCCTTCGGGGCAGCCCTTCTAGCGTGCGGGCTGCAAGGGGCCTGCCGGCATGGCTGCAACTCGAATCTTCAGGCAAGGAGTCTTCGTGCTGTCAAGTGATGCAGGTGTCGTGGGGGCGCTGGACAGGCCGGCGTATCGACAGCGGGCGTTCTTCGGCGTGAGCAACCGGGGCCGTCCGACGCTTGAAACTCATGGCACCGACGCGCAGCAGGCAGTTTCCACGGCTCGTACCATGCCTCCCAAACCCGGCCATAAGTTCACAGCCGTGTTCAAAGTCACCGACAAAACTGACTACATCGACCTTGACTTGAACAGCTCAAACATGATCCT
>RFGK01000241.1 GCA_003697045.1 Planctomycetota bacterium | reverse complement strand
GCATAAGACGTCATCCACGCAGCGCCAAATGCGGCAATCAGTCCAGCGCCCTTCCATTTCCGTCGCATTGCACACTCCTTTCAGACAGTTTCATGCCTGACCGATTCCATCTCGCTTGGATGCAGTGTGTCCGAGGTCAACTCACCGTTGAGCACCGGCACCGTGATCCGAACCATGATCGTGTAAAGCAACAGCCCGAACGCCCAGATCCCCAGACAGACCAGGATCTCGTTCAACGTGGGCGTGTATTCAACAATCTCGCCGATCGGTGTCGGAATGAACGCAGGAACGATCAGCCCCATCCCCTTCTCGATCCAGATCCCGACGATCATCAGCACGCACGAGACGTTCAGGATCCAAAGCCCCCGCTTGGCGTGCGGCAAATACAGCAGAACGAGGGCCGTCGAGTTGAGCACGATCGCAGTCCAGATCCACGGCACCAGCGCGTCGTATTCGCCAAGCCCGAAATACAAATAATGCATCGACCGGGCATGCTCGGCGCCGGTGTAAAACTCCGTAAACATCTCGCTGATGAGCAAGAACACGTTGATCGTCAATGCAACCGTCACCACCTGCCGCAGTGTCCGAAGTGCCCCGATCGGCACGTGGTGCGACGTGAAGCGATCAATGACCTGCAGCGTCAAAATGATGAACGCAGGTCCGGCTGCAAAGGCCGACGCAATGAACCGCGGCGCGATGATCGCATGATTCCAGAACGGACGCCCACCCAGCCCTGAATACAGGAAAGCAGTCACCGTGTGGATGCTGATCGCCCAGACGATGGCAATGAGCACAAATGGAATGAGAAACAGCTTCTTGTTCGGCTCACGCCGGCGATACGTGCAGTAAATGAGATAGCCGCAGATGTGCAGGTTGAGCAGGAGATATCCATTGAGAACGATCACGTCCCAGGTCAGCATCGACAAGGGAAAGTTGAAGCGAAGAAACAGGTGAATGAAGCGGTCGGGACGCCCAAGATCGACGGTGACAAAGAGCAGGCACATGATGATCACGGCCACCGCAAGAAGCTCGCCGAAAATCACCACGTCGTGCAGGTCCTTGTTCTTGTAGATGTACGCCGGAATGACCAGCATCACCGCAGCCGCGGCCACACCCACCAGATACGTGAAGTTCGCGATGTACAGCCCCCACGAAACCTGGTCGGTCATGCCCGTCGTTCCAAGCCCGGTCACAAGCTGCTGGCAGTAGGCGTTCAGCCCGAACAGCGAGATGCACGTGAGAAAAACCATCCACGCGTAGTACTTCCAGTCGCCGACAAAGCTCAGGCGAAAGCATCGATAGAGGAAGCGCAGATACTCGGTCATGGCTGACCTCCATGCTCCATGGCAGGCAGATCCTCCGCCGTCGGATCACGCTCGTCGAAGTAGTAAAAGAACCGCGGCAGGGTTCCAAGCTCGGCCTTGAGCACAAAGACCCGCTTGGTCCTGAGAATGTTCGATACATCGCTGTCAGGATCGAGCACGTTGCCGAACTTGCGGGCGCCGACCGGGCACACCTCCAGACAGCGAGGCATCTTGCCCTGGCGCGTGCGGTGCAGGCAGAAGTGACACTTCTCCATCACGCCCTTGGAACGAGGACGATTCGACAGATAGCTCATCTCGGGGTTGAGTCGCTTGCTCTCAATGTCCGGCGTCTTGGCAATCTCCTCCGGCGAGGCAAGCCGCGGCTCAACAAAGTTGAATCGCCGCGCCCAGTAAGGACACGCCGCTTCACAATACCGACACCCGATGCACCAGTCGTAATCGATGACCGTAATCCCGTCGGGCTCCTGCCAGGTCGCCTCAACCGGACACACCTTCACACACGGCGGATTGGCGCACTGATGGCACTGAATCGGCATGTAGTAGTGATTCTCGTCGGGCACGCGCGCCCGCTCATAATGGTGATTGCCCTGCTCGATGTCGGTCGTGCCACGCGGCATCTCCAGCACCCGAATGTACTGAATCTCCGGATCGCGGCTCTGGTTGTTCTCATCCACACACGCATGCACACAACGCCGACACCCGATGCACCGTGAAAGATTGAGCGCATAGACAAACTCCACCCCGTCCATCGGTTTGATGTCGCGGATGTCCGGGCGAACCTTGTAACGCTCTTCCACGCGCGCCCGGATGCGATCGAGCGCCGCGTTCATCTCCGCCTCGCTCATCTCCTTGTAGTGCTTTTGCAGGAACGTATCGAGGTCGGGAATGTCGCCTGAGTCAAGATCCTTGAGCGGACTGATCGCAGCCGCGAAGGCCGCCAGACCGCCGGTCGCACCGGCACTGGCGCGAAGAAAACTCCTGCGCGTCATCCCCGGACGCGAGGAACAGGCCCCCGCGCCAGAACCACAAGGCCGGCGCGATTCCCCCGAGGCTCCCTTGCCTTCAAAGATGCGCAGCGTCATCAGTGATCGCCCCCCTCCTTCTCTGCGCCGTCGATCGACCACATCAGCAACGGATTGCGCCGCTTCGACAGCTTTGAGTGGTCAGCAGGTGCGGGCTCGCCCATCCGCAGCGTCTTCGGCCCGGGCATCGGCTCAAGCGGCGGCATCATCGGCGCATGCGGATCGTGACACTGCACGCACGTCAGTCGCCGAAAGGCCGGATTGCTCCGATCCCACGAACCGAGCGTCTTGCCGTGAGCGCCACGGGTCCAGTCGCGGTACATGCGGCCGTGGCATTGCGCACAGAGATGCACACTCTGCGCATACCCCACCATCGAACCATCACGCAACACAAGCTTCTCTCGATCGTCACGGGCGTGACAGTTGTAGCAATCGTCGTTCAGCCCGTGCGCAAGCTTGATGTCCTGATGCTGCAAAAGCTCGTCGCGACTGTCGCCGGGCTCGATGATGCTGTGACACTCGTTGCAGCGCCGCTCAAACCCGGCGATGAACGTTCGAGGCGGATCGCCGAGTGGCGTACGCAAAGGCGCATCCGTCAGCAGCTCAGTCCGCACCAGAGGAGTCGGGCTGGACGGCACCTCCGCCCTGGGCATCGCAAAGACAATGACCGCAGCAACCACAAGAAGCACCGGCCCCACCAGCAATGTTGCAACTCCGTCACCCCCGCCCGCGCTGCGCGCCCCGCGTGCGGATCGGCGATGCCCGTCTTCCGGCTCGTGCGCGACACCTTCAAAAGACTTCGCCATGAGCAACTCCTCTTTCCAGAAGATAGTAGTCGCTTGACATGCTCTAGACAAGATCATCCAAAAGTAGTCTTTATGGATATTTCGAGTCTACTTGGCGAGTTTCGCCCGCAACGGCGCTGCTGAAACCAGAGCGCCCTGAGTCACACTAGAGGTTTTTCCCCAGAACCAGGCCAGGCCAACCTCGGCCGAATCTCGCTCGCCGTCCCCGCCGAGCCTCGGCACGCCGCTGCCTAGCCGCGGCTTCTCCCAGTCACAGCTCAACCGTGCCGGAGCGTGTCAACGCGTCCAGGACTTCCAGCACGTGCAGCGCCAGAGTACCCGAGGCCCGATGTGCCTTTCCTTCCGCAATCGCAAGGGCCATGTCCTCGACGCCCAGCCCCCGCGCGTTGTGCACCGGAGCGTCGATGAGGGGCATCTCCTCCCAATCGTCCGCTCCGGCCCGGAACAACCTGACCGGGCCTGCAAACGTATTGGGATCAGGCACAGCCAGCGAGCCTTGCGTGCCCCAGATCTCAATATCGCCCCATCGGGATCGGTGCACATCAAACGACAGCGTCACGCTCACGCAGGCGCCCGAACCAAACTCCAGCAAACCCACACAATGCGTGGGCACCTCGACTGTGATCCGCTCGCCCCGCCTGGGCTCGCTCGTGATCGTCCGCTCGCGGCGTGTCATGGTCGCACAACTGCGCACGCGCGTGACAGGCCCGAGAATCGTGACCAGCGCTGTCACGTAGTACGGTCCCATGTCCAGCGCCGGCCCTCCACCTTGCTTGTAGTAAAACGCCGGGTTCGGGTGCCACGATTCATGCCCGGGACACAGCATGAATGCTCCACCCCCCACGACCTGCCCGATCTGCCCGTCTGCGACGAGCTGTCGACAGGTCTGCACTCCCGCGCCCAGCACCGTATCGGGTGCACATCCCACGCGCACGCCCTTGCGCTCGGCAAGCGCCAGCAGCGAGCGCGCCGCCTTGGGCTCGATACACAACGGCTTTTCGTTGTACACGTGCTTGCCCGCCTCGACGGCACGCCTTGCGACCTGTTCGTGCGCATTCGGAGTGGTCAGGTTCAACACGAGGTCAATCTCTGGCGAGTCGATCAGCGCATCGACGGACATCGCCTGCGCGCTGCATCTTTCGGCAGCAAGCCGCGCTCGCGCCGGGTCCAGATCCGCCGTCGCTCTGATGTGCACCGCTTTCGATCTGGAGAGGTTTTCAATATAGATCCCGCTGATCGCGCCGCAGCCGACAACACCGATGTTCATGCACGGATCGTACGTCTGACGCGCTTCCCGCGTTCATCGAGTTACGAGCCACCGTCCCCCTCATCGAGTTCGCAGATGCTCGTCTCCCGCGCGCTTGTGCCGGCGGCGCGGAACACCACCGGTCCGGGCTTGGTGCGACGCCAGGATGCATTCTGCGTGATGGCGCGGGCTGCATCGATTCCCTTGCTCTGGGCATCGACATCGGCTGAGGGTTCTGGCACGGGCATCGGCTCGCCGGGTGCTTCGGCACGCTTGATCTCAATGGTCTGCGTCGGAAACGCAAAGCTCACGCCAATTCGATTCGCCAGGCGCATCACGTCCAGCATGAGCCGATGGCGCTCGCGCAGCTCGACCGACCAGTCCGGGCACTCGAAGAACATGTAAAGCATGACGTTCAGCGAAAAATCGCCCCAACTGTTCAGGTAAACATGGAAGTAGTCCTTGCGCGTATAGGGGTGCATGCGGATGAGTTCGCGTACACCCTCGCAGAAGGCTTCGATCTTCTCCGGCGGCGTGTCATAAGTCAGGCCGAGCGTTGCCTTGAAGCGCCGATACTTCCGGCGGCCGTAGTTGTCAACCGTCGCGCGCACAAGCGTGGCGTTGGGAATCGTAATCAGCGAGTTATAGAAAGTCCGAATACGGGTGGAGCGCAGCCCGAGCTCCTCGACCGTCCCTTCCGTGCTGTCGATGACGACCCAGTCGCCGACTTCAAACGGCTGGTCGAGGATGACCGCCACCGAGCCGAAGAAGTTTTCAATCGTGTCCTTGGCTGCAAACGCAAACGCCAGCCCGCCGATACCGAGTCCGGTCAGCAGCGGCAGAATCTGCACATCGAAACTTTCGGCAATATACACAAGTCCGAACGCGGTCACGAGCACCTTGCCCGTCTTGCGGGCAAGTGGAATGAGCAGGTCATCGAGCTTGGTATTCGTGCGGGCTGCCTGACGCTCGAGAAAGTCCGCGGCGAGGTCGGTCACGCGATACGCTGCCCACACCCCGCTGAGCATGAGCACGACCTTGATGGCAATAAGCAGGATCTTGACAGCCGTGGGAGGAAGCCCCAGCAGCGGAAGTGCCAGGTACCACAGCAGCGCACAGGCAAACAGCCCGAACGGACGCACAGCCCTGGCGAGCAGCTCCTTTTCTGTCTCCTGTCCGCGCCGGCGCGCAATGCGATGCCACACGCTCCGAAGCAGGCCCCGAACCAGATGATCGAGCAGGAATCCCAGAAAGATAAGTACGGCCAGGCCGATCCACTGCCAATACTCCACCCCCAGGAACTCGCCGTGTCGCAGCGAACGCGGCATCTGCGAGCGGATGCGCATCGCAGGCGTGAGCACGATCTCACCTTCACCGAACTGAATGTGCAGATCCTCAATCTGGCGCAAAAAGTCGGTGGTCTGATCGACGGTGTCCTTGCTGAACAACCATCGCCCGTCGTCCTGCTTCTCAAACACGATGCGTGCATCAGGCACAATGGTCGCTACACGCTTGTGCGCGCTGATCCAGTCGGACGGAAAGTAGGTGTAGCGGTCGCCCTGTGGCTCGGTGAACTGCCACGGCTCGACGCGGTTGATGCGATCGAGAATGCCGAGCATGCTCGCAGCGATTTCCCGTTGTGTCCCCGGAAGTTTGACGCCGGAGAAATCAAAGCATGACAGCGCGGTGTTGAGGTCATCCTCATTGCCCGACTGGCGGTACCTGCCCATGGCATCGAGGTAGGTAAACATCGTGGCCTTGGGCGACGCAAAACGCTCGTCAACCTCGGGCGGCGCAGCCTGCTCGGATGACTGCTCACCCGTCGGCTGGTCAGCCTGTGCGCACGCAAGCGACGGAGCAGCTGCGAGCCACACGACGATCAACGTACACAGCATGCGTGGAATGTGCGTCAACATGCGGGCAGTGTAGGGGGCGGAAAAAGGCCTTGGGTGCCGGCCGAAACACAAGGCAAGCCGAGCCAACCGGTCCTGCAACTTCACCAAGAAGCCGCCCTTCCGGCTCGTCTGCTGCACACGCTGGAAGCGGCCTTCTCCGTCATGGGCCAGCCACGCCGAATCGGCGCATGCGATTGTCTG
>RFGK01000240.1 GCA_003697045.1 Planctomycetota bacterium | reverse complement strand
TGGCCTGCTCGCTCTGCTGCTTTGATTCGATCAGCTCGTTGACCTTGGTCAGCTTGCGCAGTGCCTCGCGGCGGATGTCCTCAACGTGCTGCGGAGTCAACTCCTCAGGGTCCGCCTCGTCGCTTTCATCGCCGAGGCCCTGTTCAACGCCCGCCTTCTTGAGCAGCTCCTCAAGCTTCTGTTCATCAACCTTGATCTCGCTCATGACCTGCTGGACCTGCCGCACCTGCTCTTCTTCCTTTTCCTTCTGCGCGATCAATCCAGTCAGGTCGTATCGGGGCAGCCACCACACGCACAGCAGCGCAAGCACGAGCGCCAGGGGAGCCTGCCACAGGCGTGGAGCCTCGATCGGAATGGCATCACGCACCACCACACGCCGGGCCCGCGCCTGGGCCGTTTCGATCACAGCCCGGGACCAGCCGTCCGCCTGCCCCGCGACGCACAGCGCCGTGCTCAGTGTTTCACGCAACCCCGCGCGTTCGTCGACCTCGCGCGCCAGCGCAACACCTCGGCGTCGACGCGCAAGAGCCCAGAAAAACGCCCCCAGAACCGCAGCGACGCTGCCGAGTGAAAACACCAGAACCCAGTCAACCGTCACCGGCAGCAACTTTTCCGCAACGCGCAGGCAGAACAGCCCAACCAGCACGATCGTGGTTGTCACCACTCCGGTGCGAAAACTGTCAACGATGAACAGTCGCCACGAAGCCGCCTTGAGCACCCGCTGAATGTCCTGCATGAATCGGCTCCCCGTCTGCCTGATTGCTTGAGCCTACGAAATCATCAACCGCAAGTCACCCCAACTTGTTCAGATACGAACAAGATACGATTGCCCGACACACCTGGATCGACCCCGTTTCGATATGACTCAACCTGCTTTCGGGATTGATACCGACTCGATTCACAGCGGTTGACCCGCAAGCACCTCGGAGACATCGTGTCGCACCCAGCTGAAAAAGACAGAACACCTCCCCTCGATTCAGGTAAAAAAGGCCCGTGGGATTGGGGTCTGTTTGGATCCCAGGCCCGTCTCGACCGAGCTGAGAGGGCGTTTCAGCTCCAGCAGGAGCGGGCAGCGGATGGCATCCATCGGCACGCCATTGTCGCTTGCGCTGCGTTTTTTCTGCTGATGGGACCAACCAGCGTGACCGAGATCGCAGCCGCCTGTCTGGCCGCGTTTTCCCTGGTCCGACTTCCAAAGACCTGGCGCACTCTCGAGTCGGCCTTCATGCGTCCCGTGCCGATTGTGCTGCTTGCGTGGACTGCGTGGCAATGTACCACCCTGATCTGGTCCCCCAATCCACGGCAGGGACTCGACGAAATCGCAGAGCTGCGCTGGAGTCTCCTGCTTTTCTGTGTCTGGCCTGCGATTCGTGCGCGCAAGTGGATGATCGCGGCGCTGGCAGCCGGATTTCTGCTGGGCCATCTCACCCAGGTGCTCCAACTGATCGGGCAAGGTTCGTCCTGGTATCCGTGGGTGCGCGAGCCTGATCGGATCAGCGGGTGGTGGGACCCGGCTGTGGGGGGAAGTCTGCTGGCCGGCGCGCTCGGCCTGCACCTCCCGGCCGCGTTTATGGGAAAGGGACGCACCCGCGTCATCGCAATGACGATGAGCATCATCACGCTCGCAGCCATTCTCGCGACGGGAACCCGCGGCGCATGGCTGGCTGCGATCGGTCTGCTCGTCATCGTCGCAGGTGTGGCGCTTTGGACCGGACGTCGGCGTGCGCGCATCGCCGTCATGCTCGTTGCAGTTGCAATAACGGTTGTTTTCGCCGCGTTCATCCTGCGAGGCCCGATCACAACCCGCATTCATGAAGCCCGCGACGAAATCACTCGCGCCGTTCAACACAAGGAGTTCACGACCTCCACCGGTGCACGCCTGCTGCTCAACTGGTGGGCTTTGGAGGCCTTTGCCCAGCACCCCATCGCGGGTGTGGGCGCCGGGGGGTTTGGTGACTGGGTCGAGCAGCACCTGCGCGAACAGGGGATTGATCCTGCCCAGCGCCATATCCACGCCCATGCGCACAATGCGATCCTGCACATTGCTGCAACGAGCGGAGCGGTCGGACTCTCACTGGCAGGCATGTTCATCGTTTTTGCGCTCAAAGGTGCATTTGCATATCTCGACCGCTCGATGTTGGGCACCTATCTGGCCGGGCCGGGCTTCGGGCTCATCGGCTTGCTTCTCGTCAGCGCCTTCGACTCGGTCCACCTCAACTCCCAGTCGGCCGCATTGATCGGTGCGCTGCTGGCGCTGGCGCCCGGGTGGATTCCCCGCCACGCAAGAGAGGCGTTTTCTTGACGCGCCAACGCCGCGCTGGCTGCTCAGTCCGGCTTTGCCCACTCTTGCGGTGCGCGCTGGACAAGACTCGCTTCTTGCACCCTGCTGACCTGGGCATGCATGGCAAAGATCGGCGTGTGCCAACAGCCCAGCCTGCACAAGTTCGACACTTCATGTGCCGACCGGTTTGCCTTTCCTGATCGACTCGGAGCGGGTTTTCTGCCTGTCGGCCGATCCAGCCGCGACGGGGACAGGCCCGAATGCAAGCGCGATCCCATCGCGCATCTCCAGCACGATGCTGAAAACCAGAGGCACCAGCGCCAGCGTGAAAACCGTCGAGCAGAGCAAGCCTCCGACAACCACGCTTCCCAATCCGCGATACATCTCGCTGCCCGCACCCGGGGCGATCACCAACGGCAACATTCCGCCCACGGATGTCAATACTGACATGAAAATCGGTCGAACACGTGTCCGTACGGAAAGCGCGATGGCATCGGACGCCGACAGACCATCGCGCTGCATGAAGTTGAGCGCCTGGTGCACCAGCAGAATCGCCGCGTTGACGACGACTCCAATGAGGATGAAAAACCCAAGCATCGTCAGCACGTCGAGCTGTTGTGGCGGCTTGGTCGGGTCGGCCATCGACCAGACGTGCACAATCCGAAGCCCCGCAAAACCTCCGACAACGGCCAGCGGCACCGTAAACATGACGACAAACGGGTACACAAAACTCTCAAACAGAGCGGCCATCAGCAGGTACGTCACGAGCAATGCCCAGCAGAACCTTGCCTCGATGAGTTGTGGCTGCTGGCCGATTGCATCGATCAAGCCTGCTGTAATCAGCGCAAGCAACAAGCACCCGATCGCGCCGTAGATCGTCTTTTTCCCGCGCCCGATGCGCACCAGACACACGGACGCAGCCAGAGCACCAAGCCCAAGCGACACGCCCCAGGCAATCCACCTCCCGGTCGGTCCGATCCATGCGCCTGAGCCGCCCTGTCCGAACATGGCTGCCTTGACCTCGTCGAGCTTGGCAGCTGTTCCCTCGAGCCTGATCCGCATCGTCGGGTCGATCAAGCCGGCC
This sequence comes from Planctomycetota bacterium, assembly GCA_003697045.1. Lineage (GTDB taxonomy): Bacteria > Planctomycetota > Phycisphaerae > Phycisphaerales > UBA1924 > J022. The sequence goes on along the minus strand of RFGK01000240.1, from coordinate 20,392 downwards.
TTTCGAGCAGCTTCGATCACCTCAACCTGAATCGCCTGCATCACCTCTTCGAGCGCCTGCCCCTCGGGTGGGCGCACGCTGATGGTGATGCTCGGCAGCTCTTCGATCCGTTGAATCTCCTGCGGTGCCAGCGAAGGGATGAAATCAACGACCGAATCGATTGGAACCACATCGCCCGATGGCGTCGCAATGGGAATATCGGCCAGCTGTTCCTTGAAGTCGAGCCGGCCTCCCGGAGGTGCGATGACCAGATCGACCGTGTCGCCGTCAAGCTTGTAATCGCCGACATATGCGCCGTCGAACAGTGCCCGCACCGCGACGCCGAGCTGTTCGGTCGAAAGCCCCAGTTCGCGCCCGCGATGGTTGAGTTCGACACGAAATTCCTGCTGCTCGATGTTGAAGTTGGAAGGCGTCGCGCGCACGTTGCCGAATCCGTACTTGGCGCCGGCCTGTCCGAACATGAGCCCGGCTGCTGCGGTGACGCGATCGAGCTTGGGTCCGGACACTTCGAGATCAATGGTGTTCCCGCCGCCGACCCCCCGACCAAACAGGCTCGTCTGCGATGCGCCGCCGAAGCTGTCCGGCACGCTCATCATCACATTGGTAAGCAGTGCGGCAACAGGTAAGACGACCTCCTCATCCTGGCTGGTGGCACCGACAAACATCCCGCCCCCGAAAGCGCCCACAAAAAAGTTCTCAACCGGCACGGGGTCAAACGGATCGTTGGGAGCCGAGAAGCGGTTGATCGGAGGGAGCCTCGCAACCGAGTCGGGGTCATTGATGTCCGCTTCGGCGTACGGCAGGATCTGCCGCTCCATGCGCTCGGCGATGCGCTCCATCTGATCAACGCTCAGCCCCGGCGGAATCAGCAGACCCCCAAAGACCAGGTTGCGGTTGCCCGCAGGCAGATAATCCAGAGGAGGGGCCAGACGCAAACTCAGCACGATGCTCAGTGCTGTCAGCGCGATGATCGCAAGCGGCCGGATTGTCATGCTCGGCCAGCCCGTGATTGTCCATCGCACCAGCGATTGCAAACCGGCATTGAGCCGCGCGAACACCCACGTCAGTCCGAACAGTTGCTCCCACAACCTGGTCATGACGGTGTGTGCTCGATGATCTTGAGCCAGCGCGCACAGGCCGACGGAATCACCGTGATGGATACCACCAGGCTCAGGATCACCGACGCCACGATCGCCAGGGCGATGTCACGAAAGAGCTGTCCTGCTTCTTCTTCGATCGTGAGGACTGGGACGAATACGGCAGCCGTCGTCAGCGTCGAGGCGAGGATTGCTCCCCACACTTCGCGCGCGCCGCGATAAGCCGCCTCGAACGCGCCGTCCCCCTCCTGCATGCGTCGATCGATGTTCTCCAGGACAACGATGGCGTTGTCGATGACCATGCCGACCGCAAAGGCAAGCCCGGCAAGTGAGATCACGTTGAGCGTCCGGTCCATCGCCCACATCACCAGAAACGTGCCGATGATCGAGATCGGAATGGCGATCAGCACGACCGCCGTCGGGCGAATGGCTCGCAGGAACAGCAGCAGCACCAGCGCCGCCAGCGTCCCGCCAACGAACAAGTTCGTCTTGACAAGATCGATCGCCGAGTCGATGTAGACCGTCTCGTCGTAGACCTGGCGCAGGCGAAGGTCAGGACCCACCGGCCCGCCCGATGATGAGCCGCCGATATTCGGCAGGATCTCGGTTCTGATATTCTCAAGCGCCTCGCGCACGCCGCTCATCACCTTGACCACGTTTGCGTTTGATTGGCGTATGACGTTGATGGCGATCGAGGGATGCCCGAGGCTGCGCACGAACCCGCGCCGCTTCTTGTGATCAATCACCACATCGGCGACATCGCGCACATACACCGGCATCCCGTCGCGATACGTCACGACCGTGTCGAGCACGTCGGAAGGGCTTTCAAACTCTCCGATCACGCGCACGCGGTACTCGCGCTTGCCCTCGTCGATGGCGCCGGCCGAGACATTCCGGTTCTGCCCGCGAAGCGCCATCATCAGGTCGCCGTACGTGATGCGGCGCTGGGCCAGAAGCATCGGGTCGGCCAGCACGCGCACTTCGCGCTCGCGCCCGCCGTAGATATTGACCTCGGCAACCCCCTCCACACGTTCGAGTGCGGGTTTGACTTCATCATCAAGGGCGTCATACAGCGTTGAGATATCAAAATCAGGGTGACGAGCCAATCGATCCTTCGGAATGTCGATGATGATCCACGCGATCGCGTTCTCGGCTGCGCCGTCGGCAACCGTGATCGTCGGCTCCTCCACCTCGTCGGGATAGCTGGAGACCTGTCGCAGCGAGTCCGACACTTCCTGAAACGCGCGCGCAATATCCACGCCGACTGAAAACTCCAGCGTAATCGTGCTCACGCCTTGCTGCGAGGACGAGCGCATGCGCTTGAGGCCCCGGACATTCTTGAGCTCTTCTTCCTGCCGTCGCGTGATCTCGTCGATGATCTCCTGCGGGCTTCGCCCCGGCCAGGCCGTCGTCACCGTGATCAGCGGCCGGTCGACCGTCGGCGTGAGCTGGATCGGGATTCGGCCCAGCCCGATCAATCCGAACATGAGCACCAGAATCACGCCAACCGCAACACCGACCGGCTTGGAGATGGAAAGTCTGACAATATCCACCTTGTTGCTCCGATCACCCGGCCTGCCCGGGGCGATGATTTTCTGACGTGCTTTCAGAGAGGATGATGAGCGGCTGTCCCGGGCTCAAACGTTCATTCCCGTCAATCACAACGTTCATACCGGATTGCAGGGTGCCTGAGCGGACCGCCACGCGATCGCCGACCGCAAACAGCCGCTCGACCGGCGCCACTGCCGCTCGTCCACCGGCGTCAAAGAACACATAGCTGCCAGTCTCACTCTGCATGATCGCATCCTTCGGCACCAGCAGCGTCATGTTCTTCTCACTCGTCGGCACCAGTCCGATGGCGCTCATGCCCGGCTGCACCAGTCCGTCCGGGTTGTCGGCCTGCAGGCGCAGCGGAAACAGCCTGGTTCGCATATCCGCGCGCGGAATCACCCCGATGACCTCTGCTTCGATCTCCCGTCCGAGTGCCGGAAGCATGACCGAGACGCGCCCGTCCGTGCTCACGCGCGCAATGAACCGCTCTGGTACATCAACGCGAATCTCGATCGGGTCCAGCGCCACCACCTCGACGACGGAATCACCCGACCGTACCCACTGCCCGACTTCTGTAAACTTCTCGATCACCCGGCCGGCAAACGGTGCGCGAATCTCCAGGTCCGCGATGCGCTTTTCGATCAGGGCTTGACGGGCCTGCTCAATCGCTCGCTGCGCCTTGGCCTGTAGCAAGCGCGCCTGCTCGGCCGCAGCAAGACTCTCGGCTCGATCCAGCTCCGTCGGCGAGCTGGACCCGCGTTCGACCAGCTCTCGCACGCGATCGCGATCACGCGCCGCCTGCGATGCCAGCGCTTCTTGCTCAGCCACCCTTGCCTCGGCTGCCAGCACGCTTGCCTGCGCCTCGGCCAGATCAAGCTCCAGACGCTGGGGATCCAGTCTCGCAATCAGCGCGCCCTGCTCGACTGCGTCTCCCGCGTCCACAGCTACTTCGATGACCAGACCCGGTTCCTGGGCTGCAAGTTGCGAGCGACGCATCGCGATGACGTCGCCGGTTACCTGCCTCTTCTGCTCGATCATTTCCCGGACGACCGGCGCGACCTGCACATTCGCCGGTGGGGGACCACCTGTCGGCTGACCCAAACCGATGAACGACGTCAGCGCGAGGAATACCAGCGCCGCACCCGCTTGTATACACATTGTCTGCTCCTTGACCGGAATAGGCTCCCATGCCGGGTCCAAACGCTAGGCCTTTTGTCATGCACCGGCATGGACCAATCAGGACTTTGTCATGCCCAATCGACTGGCCGACCAGACCAGCCCTTACTTGCTTCAGCACGCCGACAACCCCGTCGACTGGTATCCCTGGGGATCTGAAGCATTCAACGCTGCTCGAGCGAGGGACGTTCCCATCTTTCTCAGCGTGGGGTATTCCACCTGCTACTGGTGTCACGTCATGGAGCGTGAGAGCTTCGAGGACGAATCAGTCGCAGCCCGGCTCAACAAGTCATTCGTTGCCATCAAGGTGGATCGCGAGGAAAGACCCGACGTTGATGAGATCTACATGCTGGCCACACAGCTCATGACCGGCCACGGCGGATGGCCGATGAGCGTCTTTCTCGAACCCGGGCAACTGCGCCCGTTCTGGTGTGGGACATACTTTCCCCCTGAACCCCGGGGGAATATGCCCGGCTTTGCGGACGTGCTCGACGCGATCGCCGGTGTGTGGCGTGATCGACGAGAGGAGGCACTCGCCCAGGCCGAACAACTTGCCCAGGCCGTGCGCACCCAACTTGCCCTTCAGCACGAGCCCGTGCCGATCGGCGATCCCCAGATCGAGCAGGCCATCGAGCAGCTGATGCGCATGTTCGATCAGACGCACGGCGGCTTCGGCGGCGCCCCCAAGTTCCCCCAGCCGGTTTTCATCGACTTTCTGCTCGACGCCCGGGCGCGCGTGGATGATCGGCCGGCACAGGCAGCAATCGACCATGCGATTCGTGTCACGCTTGATCAGATCGCCATCGGGGGCATCCACGACCAGGTTGGGGGTGGATTTCACCGCTACAGTGTGGATGCGACGTGGACCGTGCCGCACTTCGAGAAGATGCTCTATGACAACGCGCAGTTGGCGCTGGTTTTTGCGCGCGCGGCCGACATTTTTGATGATGCATACTACCGCCGCGTCGTGCGCACAACGCTTGACTACGTTCTGCGCGAGATGACCGACGCGCACGCGCCCGGGCACGAGGGGTTCTGGAGCGCACAGGACGCGGAGGTCGATCATCGCGAAGGGTTCAACTATCTCTGGACGCGTGAGCAGTTCGAGCACGTGCTCGGCGATGACGCCGCGTGGGCTGCGCGCGTGTACGGGCTTGACGCCGGGCCGAACTTCAAGGACCCGCATCACCCGGCCGAGCCGGCGCGCTCGGTGCTGCGCCTTGCCGATCGGCCGGATCGACTTGCCGAGCGCGAGGGGATCGGTTTGGAGCAGTTCTTTGATCGGCTCGATCGCGTCAATGCGTCGTTGTTGAGCGCGCGCATGCAACGAAAGCAGCCGTTGACCGACGACAAGGTGCTCGCGTCGTGGAACGGCCTGATGATCCAGGCGTTGGTCGCAGGCGGCGTGCTCTTGCACGAAGCGCGGTATATCGAGGCTGCACGCTCGGCTGCACGCTTCATCATCGAGCAGATGCACGATGCCCAGGGCAATCTGCTTCGTTCGTATCGCGCGCGCACGGCACACACGCCGGCGTTTCTGGAAGATCATGCTGCGATGGTGCGCGCGCTGGTGGCGCTGGCTCGAGTCTCGAGTGGTGGCGACGGGTTTGACTCCAAGGTTGCTGCGGTCGAGTTGGCCGAGCGTGCCCACGCAGCGTTTGCAGATGAAACTGGAGCGTATTACGACACGCGGGCAGAACAGGGTGATCTCTTTGTGCGCGCGCAGGCGACGTATGACGGGGCCTTGCCCAGCGGCGTATCCATGATGGTGCACGCCCTGATCGACCTGCACGAGTTGACCGGTCAGGGCGTCCATGCCGATCGTGCAGGTGCACTGGTGCGGGCGATCAGCTCGGCTGTGGCGCGCTCGCCGGTGGGCGCGGTGCACTCGACCGCGGCACTCTTGCGAATGCTGAGTTGCCCGGACGAGCGGCTGCGTGGGCAGGTTGATCGAGCCGCTGCCGTTGCAACGGGTCCGACGGCACCTGCCCGCAAGCCGGTGCAGGTCTTTGCTGACACAGACGAGATCCGTGTGACGCCCGAGGCGCCCGGAGTGGTGCACGTTGAGCTGGCGATCAGGGAGGGGTATCACATCGTGGCGGCAAATCCTGGCCCGAGCGGAAAGGGCCTGGTGCCCTTGCGCGTCGGCCTGGTGCGGGGTCAGGGCGTTGCGGTCTATGCCGACTATCCGCCGGGTGAACCATACGGACCGGACGAGAAGCTGCTGGTGCACAAGGGTTCGGTGAGGTTGACGGTGGCGGTGGAATACGCCCCGGGCGTCGGGGCAGGTGCTGGTGAGCCGGTGCTTGGAGTGACCTTTCAGGCGTGCACCGACAGCGAGTGTCTCGAGCCGCAGACGATCCCGCTCGAGATTCGCGTCAAAGTGGAGAAGTAGCGCATGACCTCGCGGTACGAACAGTTCAAGACTTTTCGCGCACGGCTCAACGAGCGCATACTCGGGGATGAAGCATCGCGCGGGATTGGCCCTGATGGGCAACCTCGCGTCGGCGCGACGCTCGTGACGAAGCGGTTTTTCAGCCTTGATGGCAAGGCATATGAGCCGGGGGCACTTTCTGTGCGCGAAAAGGAGATGCTCGGGCTGGTCGCGAGCATGGTGCTGCGCTGCGATGACTGCATTGCCTATCACATCGATCGATGCGTGGATGAAGGTGTGCGCGATGAGGAGTTGTTCGAGGTTTTTGACGTGGCGCTGATCGTGGGCGGCTCGATCGTCATCCCGCATCTGCGCCGGGCGGTCGAGCTACTCGATCAATGCCGCGCGGCGCGCGCATGACCTGGGATCTGCTCTTTCATGCGCAAAACAGCCGATCGCGCACGGGGGATTGTCGGCTCAGTCCAGGGCGATTGTGAAGCGGATGCTGCAGCGGGCGGGTCTGCGAGCGGGCAAGGGTGAGAGTCGGAGCGGTCACGCGGTCTTGTCTTTCCGGGTGGGCTTGTGTGTTGCTTCAGCCCGGGACTCGGGAGACTTGCCCACGGGATAGACGATGCGCCCGTGATAGATGCTGGCGACGGACTTGCTCAGAGAATCCACGATTGTGTGCAGCTCGCGGAACGTGAGGTCGCACTCGTCGAACTGCCCATCCATGAGGCGCTTGTTGGCCAGTGAAGCGACGAGGCTTTCGATGCGGCTGGGTGTCGGTTCGGCCAGTGAGCGTGTGGCGCTTTCCACAGCGTCTGCGAGCATGAGGATCGCCACTTCCTTGGTACGTGGCTTGGGGCCGGGATAGCGATAGTCAACCTCGCTGGGCAGGCGGTCTGCATCGGTCTCTGAAGCCTTGGCCGGCTCGGCGCCATCCTCGGCGGGCTGACTGGCAAGGGTGCGTGCGCGGTGGTAGAAGTATTCGACCAGTGTGGTGCCGTGGTGGGCCTCGATGAAATGGCGCAGACTCTTGGGCAGCCCGTATTCGCGGGCGATCTCCATGCCGTCTTTGACATGCCCGATAATCACAAGCAGGCTCATCGCCGGGCTGAGCTTGTCGTGCTTGCTCGGCCCGCCGGACTGGTTCTCCACGAAATACTCGGGCTTGTTCATCTTCCCGATGTCGTGGTACAAGGCGCCGGCATAGGTGAGCAATCCGTTGGCGCCGATGGCGTCGGCCGCGGTCTCGGCGATGCTGGCCACGTTGAGCGAATGGTTGTATGTGCCCGGGGCACGCCGTTGCAGTTCGCGCAACAGCGGCTGCTTGGGATCGCGCAGCTCAATAAGCGTCAGGCTGGTGGTAATGTTGAAAGCACGTTCGATCAGCGGCAGGACGAACAGCGTGACGCCGCCGACGGTCAGGCCTCCGAATCCGGCCAGAAGCGCATCGCGCGAGATGTCCCTCAGAACCGGAGCGCTGATCGGGCGGGAGATGAGGGCGGTCGCGAAGACGCCGACAATCATCGCACCAGCCACCCAAAGCGACATGAAGACGAGCGACTGACGTTCGCGGATTTCGGGCAGACGCCACACGGCCGTTCCCAGTCCAACCAGCATGAGGCTGAAGAAGTCGATTGGTTGTTGCACGGAAAGACAGGTGAGCAGTGCTGTCAGAGACCCCACGGCTGTGGCCGTGCGCTGGTCATACGCGATGGAGAGCAACACCCCGACGAGCACCACCGGCACAATGGCGGTAAAGGTGAGATACTGCGCGTCAAAGACCGTCGCGGCACATGCCAGTGTCTGGGCGATGAGCACGAGCGCCGCCAGCCATATGAGCCGCGAGTGACTGGAGCTGATCTGGGGGCAGAAGTTGACCACGTATCCCATGAGCAGCGCGACGATCAGCCCGACGGTTCCGACGACGCTGAGCCGACGAAGCCAGAAGGCCAATGGTCCAATCTGTTCGCTGAACCGCTTGAGTTCTTCGCGGTAGATCCGGTATTGGCGTTCGTTGAGCACGTCGCCGCGGCCGAAGATGCGTTGTCCCTGCGCGATGTTCTCAATGACAGGCAGCACCTGGCTTGCAGCCTGCTCCTGGGCGGCGCTGGTCGCGGCCTGATCAAACTGGAAAGTTGGGCGAGGCTCAATTGTGAGTCGATGGACGATGGACTCTCCAATGGGTCCAAGCTCACCCGAGCTTGGTGCAAGTCCGGCGATGCGCACGAGCCGCTCAATCTCGGTGCGGAGCATCTCCGGATCGCCGAGATTGATCGGATCGCGGACGCGTGAGACCAGCTCATCGCTGGTCGCGGAGATCAGGCGAATCTGCGTGGCACGTCCTTCCTGTCGGGCAAGCCAACTCTGCTGGTCGAGCAGCGGACGACGTCGCAACATGCCATCGAGACGCTGCACGCTCTGCGCCCACGCTTCGTAGGCAGCCGGCTCGGCCTGCGCTCGAATCGCCTCCATGCGTTCGGCGTTGAGACGGAACAGACGTCGCGTTTCGTCGTCAACACGGTCCAGCGAGTCGACCGTGGCAAGCAGGAGCGGCAACTCCATGATCGACTCGACCAGATCATCAAGGTATCGATCGTCGGCAACGTAGATGCGGGGCTGATCCTGGCGGGCCGCCTCACGCTCCTGCTCGGTGCGCTGCTCGTCCTGCCAGGGAAACGCAACGCGCGCATTCCACGTGAAGCGCATGACCTGTCCGACCGCGACGATGGGTTGCTCGCGCGTCCATATTGACACGATCGAAGCCGCCAGCGCAAGGAGCAGACCGATCGAAATGCTCCATCCGACGCTTCGGCTTGTGAGTGCCTCACGATATTCACGCAGCACCGAGCGCTTGCGGCGTGTGAGCGATCCGAGGTGGCCGCGTCCGCGCCTGGCACCCGTCGTGGGGCGCGAAGTCTTGGGTTGCTCGCGCTGCATCACCTCTTCTCCCGGTCATTGCTCATCGAGTCGAGCAGGTCGCGCATCTGCTCGGCGTGTGCCCGGTCCTGATCCTCCCGGCCGTACGCTTCGACGATGCGCTGCACGAGCTTGTGACGCACGACATCCTCAGCGCTCAGCGCGGCAAGTCCGACACCTTCGACACGCTGCAGACGGCGAATGGCATCAATCAGCCCGCTCTGCGTGGGATCAGGCAGATCGATCTGGGTGGTGTCTCCGGTCACGATCATTTTCGACCCGTGCCCCATGCGCGTCAAAAACATCTTCATCTGCCCGCGCGTCGTGTTCTGCGCTTCGTCGAGGATGATGACCGCGTTGTTGAGCGTGCGCCCGCGCATGAACGCCAGAGGCACGATTTCGATCACGTCATTGTCCATGAATCGGCGGATGGTGGGAAAGTCCATCATGTCGTGCAGGGCATCGAGCAGAGGGCGCAGGTACGGATTGACCTTGGCTTCCATGTCCCCGGGGAGAAATCCCAGCCGCTCGCCGGCCTCCACAGCCGGCCGCACCAGCAGCATGCGCTGCACGACGCCCTGCTTGAGCATGTGCACAGCGGCGGCGACGGCAAGGTAGGTCTTGCCGGTACCCGCGGGTCCGACGCCGAAGACCAGGTCCTTCTGTCGAATGAGATCGAGGTAATGTGCCTGGTGGTCAGTCTTGGGCTGCACGCGGTTGCCGGCGTCATAGACATCGAGATCGCCTTCCCACGCCGGACCCTTGCGCGTCAAAGCCGGTACCGATCGACGAGCCGCCCGGGAACATGCCTCGGATATGAGCGCAAGGACCTGTTCGCGGGTGAGGCGTCGGCGGGCGTCGGCAGCCTGGCGCAGCTGCTCAAGCACGACTTGAGCGGTTTGCACAGCCTTTGGTTCGCCTTCGAGGCGGATGGTCTGCTCGCGCGCGGTCACATGAACGCCGAGCGTTTCTCGCAGCATCTTGAGATTGCGCTCCGAGACTCCGATCATCCCGACTCGATCTGTCTGTTCAGGAACGGCGACGGTGACAACCACGCGGAAAGACTCCAAATCCCCCATCGGTCCGGGCGGGGTCCAAGCCAAGAGTTTAGGGGTGCAGCGCCGCCGACATGCCCTGCGCAAGGCGGCGGGGATATGCTGCCCGGCGATGCCTGGACGATTGCATCGATTCCGGGTCTTGGGCACCCTATTTGTAGGGTTGTTGTCCGGCATATCAATGCTCGGCGGATGTGCCACAGGCTCGCTTCGACCGAATGAGGTTTTGGCCGACCGCCCTGAAGTGGTGGTTGAGGGCGATTGGGATGATGTCGAGGCGGTGCTTGCGGGGGTGCTGCCGCGTGTGCGACTTGTCGATGAGCCGCCCGACGTCGTGAGCGAACAGGTGTATTCCTGTCGGGTGCAGACGATCGATCACGGCCCCGGTCGGGTGACATTGGAGCGGCTGGACGGCGAGCGGATCCGGATTCGGGTCCGGATCGGGCGGTTTGGAAATCCGGCATACGAAGACTGGGTCGAGCGGGCGCTTGCAGCCCGGTTTGAACAACTCAGAGGCAACGTGGCAGCGCCGATCGTCATTCCCCCTCGTTGACGTTCACATCAGGGAGCACGACCGTCATTGTCGTGCCTTCCTGCCAGATGGACTGGACTTCGATGCGCCCGTTGAGCCCCCGAACGGCATGTTTGACAATCGCAAGGCCCAGTCCGGTGCCTCGACGCTGTTGTGCGCTCGAGCGTGCCTGATCGACCTGGTAGAACCGCTCGAAGATGCGCTGTTGCTGGGCAAGGGGGATACCGATGCCCCGGTCGATGATCCGCAGGACCAGATCGCTCGAGGTACGAGCGGGCACAGCCTCGATGCGCACGGTGCCCCCGTCGCGTGAGAACTTGATGGCGTTGTCGACGAGATTGCGCAGAATCAGAAGCAGCGCTGCCCGATCCGTGACGATTTGGCGCACCTGATCGGCCACATCAAGATCGAGTGTGATCGACCGCTCGGACCGAATCGGCTCGGTGGCGCGTGCGAGTTCCTGGCACAGGTCGAGAAGATCGACTTGTTCGCGGCGTGGCTTGTATTCGGCAGATTCGAGCCGCGAAAGATCGAGCAGGTCATCGATCAGCTCTTCCAGGCGCACGACATTGCTGTGAATCATCTCGATAAGCCGATCGCGCATGGCCTCGTCATTGCGCGCCGGGCCGAGCAGTGTGTCCACTGCACCTCGAATGGAGGCGATGGGGGTTCGCAGTTCATGCGAGGCATTGCCCACGAAATCGGTCTTGAGCTGCACGGCCGATGCCAGCTCGGAGACATCACGCATGGTGAAGACAACCGCAGACATGCCGGAAAAGCTGGTCGGGCGAGCCGAGGCGTCGCAGATGATGGTCTGATGATCATTCACGAATCGCACACGCGCCGTTGCCGGATCGCCAGCGCGAGCGCGCCGATACACGTCGATCAGGTCGGCATGGGTGAATATGTCTTCAACCAATGTGCCGAGGATGGACTCCGGCGTTCCTCTCAGCAGCGAGCACATGGCGCTGTTGGCGAGGATGATCTTTCCTTCAGTATCGGCCGCGAGCAGTGGCACGTCCGATGCGTCAAAGACGTGCGCAAATGCGTCAAGGACAGCTTGCAAGGCGTTGATCGCCCTGCTCAAGCGTTCTTCTGATGAGCCGGGCGACGAATCGCCCTTGCGTCGGGATCGAAGCGCGTGGCCGGATGCAAGTTGCTCGAGCCGATCCACAACATGTTCGAGCTCCGGTTCCGGGGTTGTGCAGCTCTGTCGGCTCAGTGCCCACGCAACGGCGCCTGTTGCGGTGGCAACCAGCAGGCCGAGCCACCAGCGATCGGACCAGATCGCAGCCGTGACGGAAAGTATGGCTCCGACGCCTGCTACGGTTCCGATAAGCAGAGAGTTGGAGTGTGCTCGACGCATCGACGATTCAATGCGCCGGGCCGATCGTGTTCTCGGGGGCGTCGTCGGGTGCGACGGCACGGTATCCGACGCCTCGCACGGTCTTGATGGATTCGCCTGCTTTGCCGAGCTTGCGCCGGATGGCGGTCATGTGGACGTCGATGGTGCGTTCGGTGACGGTCACACCGGGCCCCATGGCGTTGACGATGAGCTCCTGGCGCGTCAGCACACGTCCGTTGGCCTTGAGCAGAGCCGCGAGCAGTCGGAACTCGGTTGCGGTGAGCGGAATGAGCTTGTTTGCCACGAAGGCCTGGAATGTATCGGTGTTGACGCGCACCTCTCCGAGCGTGAGCATGTGAGCTTCATCGGGCGGCTGCTGCGTGCGGCGGAGCACGGCTTCAACACGTGCCAGGAGCAGATCAATCGAGAATGGTTTGGTGATGTAGTCGTCTGCGCCGGCGCGAAAGCCGACGATCTGATCTGCATCATCCGCCCGGGCGGTCACCATGATGATGGGGATGTCTCTGGTCTGTGGGTTGTCGCGCAGCCTCTGGGCGACGGTGAGGCCCGGGACAAAGGGCATCATGAGGTCGAGAAGGATGAGGTCCGGTGGATTTTTTGACGCTCGTTCGAGTGTTTTTTTTCCGTCCGGCGCCGTGTCGACATCGTACCCCGCTGCCCGGAGGTTGTAGGCAAGCAGCTCGACGAGGTGGGGTTCATCATCGGCGATCAGGATCAGGGGTCTGGTGCGCAACATCTTGTCATCTCGCGATTTGCGCGGATCATCATCCAGCCTTGCCGGGTTTTGGCTCTGGCAGGGGCGACTCTGGTGGCATCGTAGCGGGTCTTGGTCGGGGGATGTGTGAAGATCCTGTGAAACCCCAAACAGGTGGGTGTGGGGCCAAAAAAAGTTACCGGGCGGGTCCCCGATGGTCCGATGAGTGGAGAGATGAGTTTGCACTTGCTAATATCGCGGGCTATGATGTACGCCCCGCGTTGAGCAGGGTGTGGGGAATCGTGAGCCGCTCGAGGAGGGGACTTCTTCGAGCATTGGAAAGTCGGATGTGTTCGATTCGGGGACGCGGAGTCGCGAAGGGCGTTCCCGGGCGTTGAGTCGCGTGATCGGCTCGGCGTCACATATGCTCGCGACATCTCATCAGTGAGATTTGAAGGGACCACACGCGCTCGTGCTCGTGTGGAGAATGGGAAGATCAACGATCTGTGGGAAGCCCGGTTTCGGCAACTTCCCAGGCATTGTCAAGGAGTGTCCAAATGAATCAGACCAAGCACTTTGTGTTTGCAGCGGGCGCAGCGTTCGGCCTTGCCGCTGCCGCTTCGGCCCAGAGCCTCGATCTCGATCGTGCGTATTCGGCCGAGCTCAGCGCAGACGCCGCTGCGCGGACCAGCCAGTTGCAGGGCGGCAACGCCGGCAACGATGGGTTCTTCTACATCTCGGACGGCACCGGAAACTATCGGCTCAACATGAGCGGGTTGATCCAGTTCCGCTATTCGGTCAACCTGCGTGACGATCAGGCAGCCGGCGGCCCGGATGACGACACCACCATCGGCTTCAGCATTCCACGCTTGCAGCTCCGCTGGCACGGCAACATCATCAACCCGAACTGGAAGTTCATGGTCTCGGGTGAGTTCGGCGAGAATGGCAACCTCCGCCTCAAGAAGGGCTACGGCCAGTACGACTTCGAAGGCTGGGAAGGCGGGTTCGTCCGCTGGGGTCAGTTCAAGCTCCCGATCCTTGCTGAGGAGCTGGTGGGTCCCGAGTACCAGTTGGCTGTTGAGCGTTCGCTGGCCAACGAGTTCTTCAGCCAGCAGTACTCGCAGGGCATCATGTTCGGATATCGCAGCGACAGCTTCGCCTTCCATGGTGCGTTCTCGGACGGTGTGGGCTCGGCGCTGACGGCGTTCAACGCGGGCAACCGTTCCGTCGGTTCGGCTGCTCCGCTTGAGGCCGACTGGGCCCTGACCGCCCGCCTCGATGTCAAGTTCGAGGGTGACTGGGATCGCTTCGACGACTTCACGTCGTGGCGTGGCGACGATTTGGCCTTCCGCGTCGGTGGTGCGTTCCACTGGGAAGAGGCCAACAACACCAATCCGTCGACCGCAGCCGATTCCGACTATGAGTTCATCGAGTACACCATCGACGCAGCTGTGGAAGGTAACGGCTGGAACGCGTTTGCCGCGTTCATCGGCAGCAACTCCGAGCTCGGTTCGGGCTTTGACTCGGACGACTTCGGTGCGGTCGTGCAGGCCGGCGTGTTCATCACCGACCAGTGCGAGCTGTTCGGTCGCTGGGACGCGCTGTTCCTCGATGACACCGCTCGCGGTATCGCTTCCACCGACGATGATGACCTGCACTTCCTGACCTTCGGTGCCAACTACTATGTGGTGCCTGGAAGCCACGCGGCCAAGATCACCGTCGACACCGTCTGGTCGCTCTCGACCACGAGCCCGGTGCTCGGTGCCGGCTCGGGCAACACCACGACTGCGACGACCAGCACGCTGCTGCCTGATGCCCGCCTGACCCAGGTTCTGGGTGATGCGGACGACGGCGAGTTCGTGCTTCGCGCTCAGATCGGCGTTGCCTTCTGATCTCTGATCAGATCAACTCTCTGATCTCCGCCGGCCGGCCCACTCGGGTCGGCCGGTTCTTTTTTTGTTGATCCGCTTGTATGGTCTCCTGAGAGTTGAAAGCTCCCGCCAGTTCAGATAACCTTTCGCTTCAACTGACTTTGCGCGACTCGTGAGGAGATTTTGTCTTGTCGATTCGTTTCCCGCGGCTCACAGCTGCGAGCATGGTCTTGGGAGTGCTCGGGCTTTGCGTGCTCGTGCGCGGTGAAACTCCTCCGGCCGAAGCATCCCGAGAGCCGATGAGAAGCCCCGTGACGGATCCGGGCCAGCCCGGCGAACACAGCATGCTCGATACGGGGTGGGTTGAGAACACAGAACCCGGTACCGGGATGCAGCGTGTGTTTTGCGGGTGGGTGTCGAAGATGCCGGCCATGTGGTTGCGCCTGCATTTTGACATGGCAACACTGAGCGGCGAGATCGGGGACGCCAACGCATCGTATCTGCAGCTGACCAGCGAAGCGGATGGGGCGGTGCAGGTGCTTTATGCTGAGCATCTGGTGCAATGGGCGGGCAGTTCGGCGTATTTCAACGGTGATCGGGTGCGCGTGGAGATTTTTGCCGCTCCGGGCACGGGTCCAAGCCGCGTGCGCCTGGGCTGGGTCGAATACGGCGAGCCGGGGTATCTGGATCGATCGCTGTGCGGAAGCACGGACGATCGGGTGGAAGTGAATGATCCGCGCAGCGCCAGGCTGCTTCCGGGGCAGTGCACGGCGTGGCTGGTCAATGACATGCCTTACGGCCTGGTCACGGCGGGGCACTGTGCGATGACGGCTGCTTCGGTCGTTGAGTTCAATGTGCCTCGGTCGACGATCGGTGGTTCGATGGTTCACCCACCTCCGGAAGACCAGTATGCCGTTGATCCAATGTCGATTCAGAACCAGTCGGGTGCCCAGTCAACCGGGAACGACTGGAAGACATTCGGCGTGTTTGAGAATTGCAACACCGGCCTCTCGCCGCTGGAAGCGCAGGGTTCAACATTTCATACGGCGACGAGTCTGCCTCCCAACGATGGGCGCGCGATGCGCGTGGGTGGATTCGGGCAGGTTTTTCAGCCCATGCCTCTGGAGTTGAACTTTGTGTACACCGAGCACGTGGGCCCGTATGTCGGTGGAGCGGGCAATGTCGTGCGATACCAGGTCGATACAACCGGCGGCGACTCGGGCGCGGCCGTGGTCGACGAGGTGACAGGTCTGGCCGTCGGTGTTCACACCAACGGCGGGTGCAACAGTTCCGGTTCGAACAAGGGGACGGCGACGGCGCACCCTGACTTGCAGCAGGCGCTGCAGTTCCCGCGCGGGACCGCAGCCCGCTCGGATGGAGTTCTGATTACCTTTCCGCGCGGTCGGCCGGCCGAGATTGACCCGGCCGGCGGAACGTCGATGCGGGTTCGGTTTCGGCGATCCTCGACGAGAAGCCCGCGAATGGAAACGGCAACGCTCCATGTGCTTGCGGGTGGATCCTGGACATCGGTGCCCATGACGCAGGCGACCGAATCAGTCTCGCTGGCCCGCTTTCCGAGCATCGATTCGTGCGTTCCCCTGGCAGAGTTCTACGTGAGTATCGAAAACTCGCTGGGTGAAATCGACACCTTGCCGCGTGGGGCACCGGCCAGGCTGTACGAGACGCGCGTGGCCCACCCGGGCGCGGTTGTATTCCGGTCTGACATGGATGCGAGCGACGGGTGGGCAGGCGTCGCAGGAGAATCGCTCTTATCCGGGGAGTGGAAGTCTGCGGCTCCGAATGGCGGCGGCCGGGGAGCGCCGAGCAGCGACTTCGACGGCACGGGATCGTGCGGCCTGACCGGGCCGAAGATCAACGAAGATGTCGATGGAGGCCCGGCCATGCTCATCTCGCCTCCAATCGACACGATCGGCACGGTTGATCCTGTGCTGTCCTACGCGGCGTGGTACGTGAGCACCGCGCTTGACCCCCAGGATCTGATCGTCGAAATCTGTCCGGACGAGTCGGGAAACTGGGCGCTGCTTGACTCGATCGGTCCGACCGACGGGTGGGAGGTGCGTGTGCATCGCCTGCGTGAGATTGTGCCGGCGTCCAGCGAGTTGCGTCTGCGGTTCCGGGCTGCTGACGATCCCAATACGGCGATCGTCGAGGCGGCGGTGGACCGGGTGCGGATCGACGATCATGCGTGCCCGTCCTGCGGCGGGGACCTTGATGGCGACGGACAGGTCGATCAGGCCGAGTTTGAGCACTTTGCCACGGCGATTGTCGAAGGCGACGCGGCCGGCGACCTCAACGGCGACGGTGCGGTGGACGCGAGTGATGTGCTCAGCTTGCTGGCATCGTTCGGTGGCGAGTGCCCCTGAAGCGTGTGGGTCGTTCATTGTGCAGTTTGAGCTTCTCGGAACAGGAACCAGCGCGGGCGTGCCGGCGATCGGATGCGATTGTGCGGTGTGTACTTCGTCAGACCCGCGCGACCGGCGTCTGCGCACGAGCGCGTGTCTGAAGTTTCGTGACAGGCAGGGACGGGATCGGGTGATTCTCATTGATGCCGGGCCGGATCTTCGCCAGCAGGTGCTGCGCGCGGGGCTTCGGCGTGTCGATGCCATTCTCTTCACGCACAACCACGTGGACCATACGTTCGGGCTTGATGAGGTTCGGCGGTTCAACGTGGTGATGGAGCGGGCAATTGACGTGTATGCCGAGGAGCGGACGCTTGCGGCGCTGCGTCGGGTTTTTGCGCACATTTTTGACACGGCTTCCAATGTGCAGCCGTCGTTTGTGGCATCGCTGATTGCGCATCGCATTGAGCCGGGAGTGAGTTTCGAGCTGTACGGAGTGCGGATATCGCCTCTGCGGCTGTTGCACGGGAGGCTGCCGATTCTGGGATTTCGGTTTGACATGGACAGTGAGAAGTCACCCGATAATCCGCTTCCACTTGCGTATTGCACGGATGTGTCAGCGATTCCGCCGGAAACGTGGCCGCAGCTTGAGGGTCTTCGCACACTGGTTCTGGATGGGCTTCGGCATCGGCGGCATCCAACGCATTTTTCGATTGGGCAGGCCGTATCGGTGGCGCAGCAGATCGGGGCAGAGCGCACATTGCTGATCCACATGAGTCATGAAGTTTCGCATGCGGCAATGGAAGATGATCTGCCTGAGGGCATCGAGTTGGCTTATGACGGCCAGATTCTGGGTTGCGAGGAAAAAGACGGCACAGAAGCGGAAGCGAAGTTTCAGATACCCGAAGAACCGGAAACGTCGTGAACCCGTATGTTTGGTTTTGGAGGGTCTATCCATGGCTGGCAGCGAGAGCTCTGACTTGCACGGGCGTCCGCCGCTGAGCATTCCGTTTCCGCTGGAGCTGGGTCCGGAGGGGCTCGGTCCGGGTCTTGGGAGCGAGCCTGCCCGAACGAAGCCCGCATCAACGCCGAGCCCGCGCGAGCAGGATCGGGCGGTGGGGCGTCCCGGTGCGGTGAGGCGCTGACCTGCTGGTTGCCGGGGGGGTGGCTCTTCCTTCTGAAGCTGGAGCGACCTACACTCTCGGCCCATGGGTAAGAGCCGCGAAATCAAGAAACGCATGAAGGCGGTCGGGAACATCCGGCGCATCACGCGCACGATGCAGATGATCGCCACGAGCAAGTATTCCAAGGCACAAACCAAGGCGACGGCATCCAAGCCGTACACGACGGCGCTGTATGAGCTCGTCGGTGAGCTTGCGTCGAAGACCGGGCCGGATGCCCACCCGCTGCTTGCAGGCGGGGAGTCGAAGTCTGGGAGGGAAATCACCCTGGTGATCACGTCTGACCGGGGTCTGTGCGGGCCGTACAACGGCAACATTATCCGCACGGCGATGCGACACCTTCGTGAGCATGCCCCGGCGGCAAACGGACGCATCGAGGTGGTCGGCAAGAAGGGAGCCACGGTGCTCCGCTTCAACAAGTTCGACCTGGCTTGCCACCACACGCATTTCGGCGACAACCCGCGGTATGAAGATGTCGAGCGGTTGGCGCAGGACTACATCGATCGATTCACGGCGGGGGAGGTCGACGCCGTGCGCGTGGTCTATATGCGCTACATATCGGCCGGTCAGCAGCGGCCTGAGGTCCTCCAGCTTGTGCCGTTCGATCACAGCAACGTCACATCGACAGAGAGCACGTCCGGCGGTCCGTCGGCGTTGTACGAGTTCAGCCCGAGCGCCGAGGAGTTGCTGGGGACGTTGCTGCCCGCAGCCGTCAAGGCCGTGCTGTACCAGTGCTTCAACGATGCGATCGTCAGCGAGCACGTGGCGCGGATGGTCGCGATGAAGTCGGCAACCGATAACGCCGGCAAGATGCGCAAACGCCTTCAGCGCCAGTACAACCGTGCCCGTCAGGCGCAGATTACCACCGAGTTGACCGAGATCATCTCCGGGGCAGCCGCGCTCGAGTAGACGTCAGCTCATCGGCTGACGGCGTCGAGGATGAGGCAGCTTTCCGAGCAGGTGCTGTCCTTGCGCTCAAAGCTGGCGTTGAGGATGCCGTCGATCGTCTCCCTGATCGTCGCATGAACCGCTTCGTAGTCGATGTCGGCCAGGTTGAGCTTGCCGACGGCGCCTTCGCTGAGCAGCCAGAACTCGGCCGTGCCGGCGAGCGCTTCCTGGTTAAAGAGATGTTGCAGCGCGATCGCATAGATCCCGAGCTGCAAGTCTTTGGCGGATGGTTCCAGCAGCTTCTTGGTTGCACGCCCGGTCTTGTAGTCGATGATGCGAAAGCCCGCATCGGTCTGGTCTACGCGATCAAGCTTGGCGGTCAGGCGGTGGGTGTGTCCGGCGTGCACATAGTCAAACTCGACCTTGCGCTCGATCTCGACCGGGTGGGAGCGTTCATCGTGCAGCTGTTCAAAGAGAGTCTTGAGCTGGGCGAGCGCCTGTGCCTGCTCCTCCCGGTCGATCGGCTCGTCGTAGTCGTGCATCGACTCAAAGGCATCACGCCCCAAGGCGAGCAGCTCCGCAAGCCCGGGCGTGGGCTGTCCCTCTGCATCGGCATCACGCCAGCGCTCATAAAACCGACGCAACGCTTCGTGAACGGCCGTGCCCAGCTTGAGCGCCGGACCGACGCGCTCGGGCACATTGAGCACATACTTGACGTAATAGCAGCGCGGACAGCGCTGGTATTCATTGATGGATGTGTAGCTCAATCGCAGCGGAGGATTGGGCGCACGCAGGACCTGTCCCGACCCGGCCGACTGCGTCTGGGCGATCTGGTCGAGCAACGACTGGGCAAACGCGCGCGTGTCATCATCGAGCCCATCTGGAAGATCGATCCCTCGCTCGATCGCGGCAATACACGCGAGCCGATCGGCAAGTTGCGCAAGACGATCGGCGATTCGAGCGCGTTCGGCGCGCCCTGCTTTCGTTGAGTCTGCCTCGTCGAGCGTCAAGGCCGCTCTGAGCCGAATGTGCTGACGGGCGCCGGCGAGAATCTCCCACTTATGCGACGCGCGCACCGCATCAAGCTCTGAGCTTTCCAGGCGATCTGCAAAGCGCCCAACGCCGGCGTCGGCAGCCTGTTTGAGAACATCTTCGGCGAACTGGGGCGTTGCAACGCCCTTGCTGACCAAAGGAAACAGCAGATTGGTTGGCCCCGGCCTTTTGGGGAGCTTTCCGAGCAGGACCAGGCGCCGCCTGGCCCGCGTGCAGGCGACGTAAAACACGCGTCGCTCTTCTTCAAGCGCAGGCGGAGCATCCTGTTCGCT